>NZ_JBEOPM010000030.1:0-55525 GCF_040310165.1 Shewanella sp. AC91-MNA-CIBAN-0169 | reverse complement strand
TGCTGCCACATCGCCATCAACGGCGCTGTTTTCAGTAAAGTCATTGGCGACCACATCAATGGTAGGCGCATCGTTGGTCGGAGTGATCACCGGAGTATCACTGTCTTGGCCCGTTAAGCTGCCATCAGAGACGGTTAAATCAACCGCCGGCAGCGTGCCGCCGTTGTTAACCAAGTCAGCACCCGCTTGGGTTAATACCACTTCGCCGTTAACCAACGCGTAGTAACCGTCGTCATTGCTGCCAGGAGTAAAGTCAACCGTCAGTAAATCGCCGTCTTCATCAAAGGTGGTGTAGGTTGCTGCCACATCGCCATCAACGGCGCTGTTTTCAGTAAAGTCATTGGCGACCACATCAATGGTAGGCGCATCGTTGGCTGGCGTTACTTCAATGGTTAATGTTGCTGTTTCACCAGTGTTAGTCGTGTAAGTAATGACAGGAACTTGACCGTTCCAGTTTTCATTTGGGGTGAAGGTATAAGAGCCATCTTCATTGATGATCAGTACACCGCCCTCAAGTGTGACTTCTGTGCCAGCAGGATAGATTTGGCCGTCAACTTCAAATGTCACCACGCTTAAATCTGAATCAACATCACCGTCATTATCTAATACGTTACCTGTGGCGACAGTATCTTCTGCAACACTATTGCTGTCATTAACAAGTACAGAGACATCATCAGCGGGTGTTACTTCAATGGTTAATGTTGCGGTAACACCAGTATTGGTGGTGTAGGTAATAACAGGAACGGTACCGTTCCAGTTTTCATTTGGAGTGAAGGTATAAGAGCCATCTTCATTGATGATCAGCACACCACCATCTAGTGTGACTTCAGTGCCGGCAGGATAGGTTTGGCCGTCAACTTCAAATGTCACCACGCTTAAATCTGAATCAACATCACCGTCGTTATCTAATACGTTACCCGTTGCGACAGTATCTTCTGCAACAGTATTGGTGTCATTAACAAGTACAGAGACATCATCAACTGGGGTGATTTCAATAGTTAATGTAGCGGTAACACCAGTATTGGTGGTGTAAGTAATAACAGGAACTGTACCGTTCCAGTTTTCATTTGGAGTGAAGGTATAAGAGCCATCTTCATTGATGATTAGCACACCACCCTCAAGCGTGACTTCAGTGCCTGCAGGATAGGTCTGGCCGTCAACTTCAAATGTCACGACGCTTAAATCTGTGTCGGCATCGGTGTCATTAGCTAACACATTGCCAGAAGCAACTTGATCTTCGCCGACTGTAATAGTGTCATTTAATAATACTGATGGGGAATCATTTTCAGTAAGAGCTTCCTCTTGAATGACTGCTGTTGGGGCAGCAGCTTGTCCGGTTGTGTCGTAGCCAGAATCCGCAAGTGTTTCGTCACCATCTCTTGTTACAGCAACATAACCAAAATCACCTTGGTTGGCCGTTGGGGTGCCAGCCGCGGTTTCTGGTAAATCTGCAGTTGGGTCTTCTCCAGACGCAATCAATGCCTGTAAAGCTTCGATTTCATCTAAAGCTTGTTGATCTGCTACTTGTTCAACCACGGTATCATCGATGTTATCGGCTAATGTATTAATCGATTCGTCATTAGGAATGTTAGCGCTATTAAAAATAGTGCCGTCATCAAACGTAATCACGAAACCAAGGTTATTACTGCTGGCAACTATTGCACCAGTCGGCACAACTTGACCGAGTTGTAGTTCCTTAGTTTCATTGTTAATCGTTATTGTTACTGAACCTTCCGAAGCAGAAAGTATTCCATTTTTTGACGTAGTCATTGATCCCATTTGAAGCTCCCAACAGCTTTAATACACTTATAATACCAATACATTAATATGCATAATATATGCTTAATTAAATACTAGTATTAACATTAAAATTAATTTAGACACAATATGTTAATAATATCATCCGCTGCTAAAGTAGTCAATTTTTTGACGTTGTACCAACGTTAAATATATTATTGAAGATAGAGTTATAAAATAGATAAATACCACAGAGCATAAACTGATACCACACGTTTCTCCGTCATAAAAAGTTCACAATTACGGATTAGCTCTGCCACCATTATATCGGCAGATATAACATAAAATGAACAAATTGATGACAAAAAAGCCTGCAAGATTGCAGGCTTTGGATGTGTACAAAAATAATACTTATTGTTTACAGAATATTAGCTGCATTGCGATAGCTATGAGCCGCTGTCGAATTTTCGCCTAACTGTTCTTGTGCTTGGGCTAAAGCCAGCCATGATTGATGGGTTGGTGCTATGCGACATACATTTTGCCAATGAATTTTGGCTTGTTTAGTATCCCGACTCTGAATCGCTAGTCTTGCAAGGCACATTTGATAGTCAGCATCATTTTCATGAGTGGTTTCTAATTTACTGAGTAATTTACGTATATCTTGATCTTGAGCGGTAATTAAATCAGGTATTGCTGTAAATAACGCTGCTGATGGCGAAGCATTGAGTTGTTTATTAATTAACTTTAGCGCTTGATCTTTATGACCATACTGAACAAGTCCATGAGCATAAGCTAATATAAGTTCATCCTCTTTACGTTCTGACTTATTTAACCAATGCCAACATTTAGTTAACTCAGCTTCAGATACTTTTGCTGCATTGATCATTAAAATACTGTTGGTCTTAGTATTTAATTGGTTGAACTCTGTTTCAGCTAATAATTGACGCTTTTTAAGAATTGGTAACAACAACTTCAATGCCTGCCAATCGTGTTGTTGTTGATATAATTCTTGTGCCAATTTAAGCACTGGGGAGCTACTTTTGCTTGTAGGGTTCAGCTTATCTAATATTGCACGGGCCTTAATCAGTTCACCTTGTTTCATTAAATAACGGGTACGCGAAGTATAAACCGCTGTTTTTGCAATTGGGTTTTTCTCAGCTTGAGTTAAATAATGATCGCGAGCTGTAATATCACCTTGATAGTGTGCCGCTCTAGCTGCTGCAAATAGATTTAATACCGGAATTTCACCTTTTTCAGCCCCTTTTGCCATGGCTTTTTCTGCTGCTGACCAATCTTCTTCTGCCAACGCTAAAGCGCCGATTAACGTATGTTTTTTAGCGGCTTTTCTTCGCCATTGCTCAGGAAGATATCGGCTACTTAATACGATATTTAATAACAAGATGATTAACCATTCGAGTAATTGCAGCGCAAAATAAAACACAATTAAGCCAACAACACCTGTCACTAAGCTGGTTTCTATCTGATAGTCACCCATCGCGATGTAAATGTAACCGCTTTGCCCAATAATGAGTGGACTAAGACACAGTCCAATTAAAATGAGAACAACATAAACTAGCGTCTTAATCATTGCGTAGGCTCCCCAGTAGGCATAATTTCACCATAGATAACCAGTTGCTGCAGTAGTGGCGATGCTTGAAATTTATTGAGGGTAATCTTCTCGATGTTAACTTTGGCAAGCTTATCTAAAGACGCAATCATTGTTTTGGTCTTTGGATCACTTAAGTCAAAATACTGTTGTAACCACTTGTCTGCTAATGAAATAGAGTGTTGATAATTCAGTTGATCAAATCGGTACAATGCTAATTGTGCTTGCAATAATTTGTTGCGAATATTTTCGACCAAATACCATTGCTGCTCAGGTGATAATAGTGGTTCTAGATCAGTAGTCCGTTTACGGATAGTGATGAATCCATCAGTTAAATCGTGCCAAGTTCGGGCCAAATTCTGTTGCCAGTCATCAATTGAATCAGTTACTTGTTGAGTGCTTTTATTGTCAGCAAAATTTTCATCAACACGATTTAATGGTAATTGTGTTAAGCCATCAATAAGGGTATCTAAGTCAAAGATAGTATTGGTGATGTCAGTCGTTTTTAATGCTTTAACTTTGGTGATGTCATCTGCTAACGCTTTGCGTAATACTGTTAATGCAGGATCTTTCATCGCACTAATGCGTTCATCTGCCGATTGTAATAAACCAATAGCGGTTTGTGGATCGTTTTCTAACCACAGTTTTCTACCCGCCATGCGTACAAGGTATTCAGCTTCTGATGCCATCCAATGGTTAGGGCTGCGCTGTGCAATCACCGCAACACGCTCTTGCAATTGTTTATTCGACTGCTGCAGTTGGGCTAATTTCGCATAAGCTTTGGTATCATTCAGTTGTTGTTGCTCTAACGTGCCAATGCGTTTATTCGTTGCCATTGCCGTTTGCTGTAATTCATATTTTAACGATTTATTTTGGGTTACTTGCTCAGAGATATTTTGCCCTAACTGAGTTTGGCCATTACTTTGTTGATCCAGTTGCAAATACAGCCAATAACAAGCTGCAATAGCCACTATTGCTACGAGTAAACTGAACAGTACTCCAAGACGGATCCACCAAGAACTAGGTTTCGCTTTGCGTCGACTATTATTTACAGGTGAATTAGCAGAGGAGTTTGCCTGGTTATTATTGGTTTTGCTGTCAGCAGATTTTTGGCTGGTTGCATTGCCTTTTTTGGTCTGTGCCGGTTTTTCTACAGGACTTGGTGCAGGAGAAATTACTTTCTCATCCTTGTGAGCTGGCGGGTTTGGATCTTTTTTATTGTTTTCCATGAACAGTCCTTGAAAGCAAAAATACAACCAATAAAAGCAATATTAATAAATGCGTGTCGATGCAAGATAACAATACAATAACAAATTATAACGCAAGACTCGCTAGTATAGCTTGAGTATTTGCTCCATTTGCATTGGTAATGTGGCTTAAGCCCATTGCTTTTGCTTGTAATTCGACGCGATTACTGGGGACTATAATATGACATGCACGTAGCCATGCAAATAATTCTTTTGGTACAAGCTCAACTAAGTTGGATAATATTTCACCGCTGGTGACAACGATGGTGTCAATTCCAAACGATTCCCACTGCTGAGTTATCGCTTTAGCATCAAGTTTTGGTATGGCTCGTTGATAGACTTGCCAATAGTTAACATTGGCGCCTCGCAGTCGTAACTGCTCCGCAAGTGTTTCTCGTCCGCCTAAACCCCGAACAATGATAAATGATTGTTTATCGACATTCTGTAATTGAGCTAGCGATAATAAACCTTCACTATCTTGATTGTCTTCAGGTGAGGTAAAAGCATTGATATTGTATTGAGCTAGACTATCTGCCGTAGCTTGACCTACTGCAAAATAACGACAATGAGTCGGAAATTGTTGTTGTAATTTTTGCGCAGCAAAGTCCACTGAATTAGTGCTAATAAATAGTAAGTTGTCAGTGTTATTTAAGTGGGTAGGATCGAGTTGTTCTGTGGTTTCTACAACCGATAATAGCGGAGTAACAAGATAAGCAACGTCTCGCTGCGAGAGTTGCTCTTGCATTGCTTGATTGCGCCCTTGTGGGCGCGTTAACAAGACTTTCATGGTCTGTTATCTTGATGACACAAGATTAACTGGCATACACGGCATCTAAAATAGTTTTAGCACCGCGACTCAGTAAATCCTCTGCAAGAGACTCCCCAAGTGCAACCGCATCGGTTTTAGAGCCGGAGACAGTACCTACAATTATTTGGCTACCATCAGGATTACCAACTAAACCTCGTAGAGTTAAGTTATCACCGTTTATTTCAGCAAAAGCACCGATAGGGACTTGGCATCCGCCTTCTAAACGAGTATTCATTGCTCGCTCAGCAAGTACTCTATAACGGGTTTCTAAATGTTCAAGTGGTGCTAATAACGTTTTAACGCGCACATCATCAGTACGGCACTCAATTCCTACGGCACCTTGGCCATTAGCAGGCAGTGATTCTTCGGCAGAAATAAAGTTAGCGATACGTTCCTTTAGCTTTAAACGAATTAATCCGGCGGCTGCTAGAATAATTGCATCATAATCACCGCTGTCTAGCTTGGCTAAACGGGTACCGACATTTCCGCGTAAATCTTTGATAACTAAATCAGGACGAGCAGCTCTAATTTGGCACTGACGGCGTAAACTGGATGTACCTACCACCGCGCCTTGTGGCAATTCGCTGATAGATTTATAACTGTTAGACACAAATGCATCACGCGGGTCTTCACGTTCACATATAACTTGTAAACCTAAACCTTCTGGAAACTCTACCGGTAAGTCTTTCATGGAGTGCACTGCAATATCGGCACGATTTTCAAGCATGGCAACTTCCAGCTCTTTAACAAACAGGCCTTTGCCACCGATTTTAGCTAAAGGAGTATCTAAAATGACATCACCTTTAGTACTCATTGGTAATAACTCAACGGTTAGTCCAGGATGAATACGCTCAAGCTCAGCTTTAACAAATTCAGCTTGCCACATTGCAAGTGGACTTTTACGTGTTGCGATACGAATTATATTTTCAGACATGGTAGTAGATCCATCAGATAGCCTCATTAAGGTAATGCTATCATCGCTCAAGCTTTGATGTAACAAATCGATGGTAATTGTTTGAAGTGTGTAGGGCTTATTTTTGATTACTATTGTTTGTTAGTGACGAGTTAAACAAAAACAAATGTTGCGACGATCACTATTTAAGCAAAAGTGTGATCTTGATTGGCAATAATGGCCATTAACGGTTAGTCTTTTATAATGAGTAGTTACCAGATAGTTGTATTAGAGAAAGAAAAAGGAAGTCAGCCTTGACCGATAAAACGGCACATTATCAAAAGGATTTAGCTGAAAAACTAAATTGCACCAGATTAGCTCGAGCACTTAATGTACTTACTAATTTGCAGCAACATTTATTTCATCTTATTCCCTTCCTAATACACCATAATCAAATTGATGTTCCCGGTATTATTGATCCTGACACACCGTGTGGTGTCCACGGTTTTATCTTATCAGATGCGATAATTTCAGCATGTGATTTCTTATCTTTATCTATTCCTGAGACAAACCAGCCAAGTGATTGTGTTTTTGAAGGCGTATATGCCATGGGAAGCACCGCTAGTTTTGGGCAGAACCCACAAAGTGATGTCGATATATGGCTGGTTTACAATAGTCAATTGACTCAAGAGCAGCTTAAATTAATTGAATATAAGAATAAACTCATCAGTGACTGGTTTGCAGGTTTTGAGTTTGAAGTGAACTTTTATCTGGTGCATCCGATGCAATTTAGAGAATGCAGCGCATTTGATAATTGTCAGCCAGTAGGATTAGAACATAGTGGCAGTAGTCAGCACTGGCTATTATTAGAAGAGTTTTACCGTTCTCACATTCGGCTTACAGGTAAAGTTGTTGCTTGGTGGCCCGATGCCGACAGTCAAAATACAGAGTCTGATGTCAATTTACTTTATCTTGGCGATATCAATTCTTTGCCAGCGGCAGAATATTTTGGCGCCTCATTATGGCAACTGTATAAGGGGCTTAATAAGCCTCATAAAGCATTATTAAAAGTGTTGTTGCTGGAAACTTATGCCTCGGAATACCCCCATACAACACTGATTACCCAACAACTTTGGCAATATTGTGAACAACAAGATTTTAGTGTTGATAACGATGCTTACTTACTGCTTTATCAGCGTATTGAAGCCTACTTGATTGCTCAAGGTGATGACAATCGTTTAGAAATTGTCAGGCGTTGTTTTTACTTAAAATCGGGTGTCACGTTATCGTGTTTATCACCTCATAGTGCAGCGGACTGGCGGGTAGAAAAAATTAGCTCTCTGGTTAAGCAGTGGACATGGAGTCATGAGTTAGTGGCCACATTGGATAATAGCCCTCATTGGCATGCAGGTCAGTTAAAATGGTTCAATCAGCAACTTAGTGAACTGTTATTAGTCAGTTATAAGAATCTATTAAAATTTGCTTCAAAACAAACGCTAAGCGAACGTATGCGGGTTGAAGAATTAGGCTTGTTGGCGCGTAAATTACACACTTATTTTAGTGAGGATGAACATTTATTACAGCCTCTGAACCGCTTGTGGAGTTTATCGACTGCTGAAAAATCGTTGACTATCTTTCATTGCAAGCAAGCATCACGTTTTTATTTATATCGTCAAGCTTATATTGAACAGGATCCGTCTCAAGCTGTTGTGCACAATCAAGGAAATGAGTTCGATAATCATCCCATTCACGATGCGGATAATATATGCAGTTTAGTTGCCTGGTCAGTGTTGAATGGACTCGCAACGGTAGAGACTAAATGGTTTCAAGTTGGACGAGGTAAAAGGCGGACAGATAAATTAAGTTACCTAACGCGTAAACTTATCCCTGTTATGCACAATGTACCAACGGTCTATAAGCGTGATTTATGTGAACCATGGTGCTATCAAAAAATTGTGTTGATTACCAATATGGATAAAGATCCGACCACTCAATTGAATGAACAAGAACTGATGTTGGAACATGTTAATGCCAACATTCTATCCTTCGGCCAGACAAAAATCAGTATGTTGTCATCGGTGGCGGTTGTTTGTTTAAACAGTTGGGGAGAATGGCAGAGTCATCGTTTTAATGGGAAAACCGCATTGCTCGAAGCGATTTCATTTATTATTTTGGGGCTAAAACGTTCAAATGAGCAAGTTGATTTATCAATTATTAGCTGCTCGGCAAAATTAAAACAACCGATTTTTAATCAACTTAAAACCTTACTGTTACGTTGTTATGGTTTAATGAAAAAGGTCAATCAGACAAATACATTGATGCATCCGATAACGATAGGCGATCAACATTATAGTATGCATTTCAATTCATTAGGTATGATGTATCGTAAAATTGATTCCACAACAGGTACAGAAAATCTTAATTCGTCTGTGTTGCCGTATGCTGATTTAGCTGACCATTCCCATTTGAATGCGCCATCGGTGATCCAAAAGTTCATCGCCATGGGGGCGAAGCAGTATTTTTTACGCGAACGTCTTCAAACGCTCGATGTGTTCATTGCAGACGAGCATAATCAGCTTGAACATTTACAATACCAACACACTAGTATTAATGATTTTGTTGCCAAAGAAAGTCATTTGTATGTATTCGACGAGCAAAAGCAACGATCCCCTGTGTTTAATATGCCGCAGTTTTTTCAGCTTGTGGATATTGAAGGCAAGTTAACGGTAATACCTTTTGGTTTGTCAGTAGATGAGATGGGCTCAGCATTTTAAGCAAAAGCCCAATCTCAATGACAATTTAATGACTCACTTAGTGCTATCACACACTAAGTTCTTACGAGGTTTATGCGTTTATCTCGAGCAAAATGCCACTTTGTTTATTGATGGCATCAATCACAAAAGACATAAATTCCAAGCCATTACGGGTATCTAACCATTTACCATCTTTGTAATTAAAGTGATAACCACCTGATTTTGTCGCCAGCCAAATTTCATGAAGAGGCTCTTGTTTATTGATGACGATTTGCGAACTGTCTTCAAAAGCCAGCTGTAAAACATTGCCACTGGCGTTGATATCAACATCGGCATCTTGCTCGTCAATCGCTTTTTCTACCGCGTTCTCTATTTCGCCAAACATTTCATCGGCTAATCGATGAAACTCAGTATCTGTAATAGCCATGTATTTCTATCCTTTGCTTTCTGCGTTATGAATGCGATTATAAGACCATTATTCACTAGATGCACAGATGTTGAAAAAAATGAGACTGCTTTTATTTATTATGCTTGCTAGCCTATTCGTAACCGCATGTGGTCAAAAAGGCGTTTTATACAGAACTCCCGAGCCGGTGGCCAATAAAGTCGCCCCAAAACCTGCTAGCACTGATGTGCCAAAGCAAACTGAGGAACTCGACTCTCAACCTTCAACTTCACAACAAGAATAGCATTTATAAGGGACCGCATTTTGGATTACTTTTCATATCAAAATAATTCACTATTCGCAGAAGACTGCGATGTAGCAAAACTGGCCAACACTCACGGTACGCCGTTGTACATTTATTCTCGTGCCACATTAGAGCGCCATTGGCATGCTTTTAATAATGCCGTTGCTGACCATCCGCATCTTATTTGTTATGCAGTGAAGGCGAATTCAAACCTTGCGGTATTAAATGTATTGGCTCGCTTAGGCAGTGGTTTTGATATTGTCTCTGGCGGTGAACTCTCGCGTGTGCTGCAAGCTGGCGGCGATCCTAAAAAAGTGGTTTTCTCTGGTGTGGGTAAAACCGTTGCCGAAATGGAGCAAGCTCTGAATATTGGCATTTACTGTTTTAATGTCGAGTCGAGTGCCGAACTTGAACAACTTAATGACGTCGCGAGGCGCTTGGGTAAAGTGGCACCAGTTTCATTGCGCATTAATCCAGATGTTGATGCCGGTACGCATCCATATATTTCGACCGGTCTTAAAGAAAATAAATTTGGCATTGCCATGGAAGAAGCCGAAGTGGTGTTTGCCCGTGCAGCAGAATTAGTCCATTTACATGTTAAAGGTGTGGATTGCCATATTGGTTCACAGCTCACCGAAATAAAGCCATTTTTAGATGCTATGGACCGCATGCTTGCATTGATCGATCGCTTAGGCGAGTTAGGCATTCAAATTGAACATTTTGATGTGGGTGGCGGTTTAGGGGTGACATATAACAATGAAACTCCGCCACATCCAGACGTATATGCTGCAGCATTACTTGATCGCTTAAATGGCCGTAAATTGAAGTTAATTTTTGAACCAGGTCGTGCCATTGCTGCCAATGCAGGGATTTTCGTCACTCAAGTGCTTTATCTGAAAGAAAATAGTGATAAGCGTTTTGCCATTGTTGATGGTGCAATGAATGATCTTATTCGCCCATCGCTTTATAGCGCATGGCAAAATATTATTCCGGTACAACAAAATGACGCGCCAACCTTTGCTTATGATATTGTAGGTCCAGTATGCGAAACGGGTGACTTTCTGGGTAAAGACAGACAGTTAGCGGTTAAATCAGGCGACTTATTAGCGATACGCTCAAGTGGCGCTTACGGTTTTGCGATGGCCTCAAATTATAATTCTCGCCCAAGAGTGGCTGAAATTATGGTTGATGGTGGTAATGATTTTGTTGTTCGTCAGCGTGAAACGCTAGAGCAACTTTGGCAAGGCGAACATTTATTGCCATAGGCAGTAAGCTAGCGGCATAACGTTTTATAAGGAAACTTTTGTGATCCATTTCACTAAGATGCACGGACTGGGTAATGACTTTATGGTCGTTGATGGCGTAACACAAAATGTGTTTTTTTCGCCTGAACAAATTCGCCGTCTTGCCGATCGGAATTTTGGGATTGGTTTTGATCAACTTTTGTTGGTTGAGCCGCCTTATGATCCAGATTTAGATTTCCATTATCGTATTTTTAATGCCGATGGCAGTGAAGTTGAACAGTGTGGCAATGGTGCTCGCTGTTTTGCTCGTTTTGTTCGCAATAAAGGTTTAACGCAAAAGAATAAAATTCGCGTGAGCACTAATTCGGGTAAAATAACTTTACGCATTGAGCGCGATGGTAACGTGACCGTTAATATGGGCGTTCCCGTTATCGAGCCAAGCCAAATTCCATTTAAAGCTAAAAAAAGCGAAAAAACCTATTTATTGCAAACGCCGATGCAAACTTATTTATGCGGTGCCATTTCAATGGGTAATCCACATTGTGTGATTGAAGTGGAAGACGTACAAGCCGTTAACGTAGATGAAATTGGCAGTAGCTTGACTCGTCATGAGCGCTTTCCTAAAGGCGTGAATGTTGGCTTTATGCAAGTGATTAATCCTGGGCACATTAAGTTACGTGTGTATGAGCGCGGCGCCGCAGAAACCTTAGCATGCGGTACAGGAGCATGTGCCGCGGCAGCGGTTGGGCAATTGCAAGATAAGCTCGATAAACAGGTGAGAGTCGATTTACCAGGTGGTAGCTTAATCATAAATTGGGAAGGCGAGGGTAAGCCGTTATGGATGACCGGACCGGCAGAACATGTATATGATGGACAAATACAACTATGAGTGACATTACCTCAAAAGCCAGTGTGACTAATGTGGCCGCTGACAATACGGTTAGCAGCGAACAAGCAAAAGATATTAATTCAATTGGACAAGATCTTGGCATCGACATGATGGCTAGCTTACAACAAGTTCCGTTTGATGAAATGTTGATCCGCGAATACTTATTGGATAATCCTGACTTTTTTAATCGTTATCCTGAGTTATTAGTGGCCATGCGTGTACCGCATGCGGAACGTGGCGCGGTATCATTAGTTGAACGTCGACAAGAATTGTTGCGTCAACGTGTTAGCCAGCTAGAAGAAGAAATTACCTCGTTAATGAATATCGCCACTCATAATGAGAGAATATTCAAATATAATACTGAGTTGTCGTTTAAAATGCTTGCGAGCCAAGATTTGGGTGAGCTGCGTTTAGTGTTGTCAGAAGGATTAAAAAACGAGTTTGGCTTTAGTCATGTCAGGTTAATTACTGTGCACGATATCGACAGCGAATTAGCTAAAATTTGGCGTCATCGGGTTCAAAGTGGTTATTATTTTGGCCGGTTAACTCAATCAGAATCTAAACGTTTGTTTGGTAGTGAAGTTGGTTCTGTGGCATTAACTAAATTATCTGATGAAAATGGCCAAGTGATATTTGCTATAGCCAGTAAAGACCCAACGCATTTCCATCCTGATATGGACTCATTGTTATTCAGTCAGTTGCGTCGTTTATTAGATCATATGTTGCCGAAAATGTAATCGTTAAGCTATGTGTTTTAAATGAGCATTTTTCAACGATGAAATAAGCTCAAATGACGGCGGTCTTGGTCGTTACAATCTGGGAGTATCTTGATGAAGCCAACTGACTGGCAAGCGATATTTAGCCAACATTTGTCTTCAGAAAGACAGCTCTCTGCTTATACCGTACGCAACTACCTGTTTGAATTACGTCGTGTCGAAGACATGTTAGCTGAATCAACTCAACTGATTGACGTTAGCCGTGATCAGCTGCAAGCAGTACTGGCTACATTACACCGTAAAGGGCTGAGTCCCCGTTCATTATCTTTGTGTTTATCTGCCTTAAAACAATTTTTTGATTTTTTGCTGCGCGAAGATGCTGTCACCGTAAACCCGGCACAGACGTTAAGCGCACCTAAACAAAATAAACCCTTACCGAAAAATATGGATGTGGATGCTGTCAGCCATTTATTGTCCATAGAAGGTGATGATCCTTTGAGCTTGCGTGATAAAGCCATTATGGAATTATTTTATTCAAGTGGCTTACGTTTAGCTGAGTTAGCCAGTTTAGATTGCGTTGACATTAAGTTTGATCAAAGCGAAGTTAAAGTGATGGGTAAGGGCAGTAAACAGCGTGTTGTGCCCATTGGCCAAGTGGCATTAACCGCGATCAAAACGTGGTTGAATTGCCGTAACCAGTTACCTTGTGTAGAAGCTGGGGATGCGTTATTTGTTAGCAGCCAAGGCAAGCGATTGTCTCATCGTAGTATTCAAGCGCGTATGGCTAAGTGGGGACAAGAGCAAGCCATGGCGGTAAAAGTTCACCCACATAAGTTGCGTCATTCGTTTGCAACTCATATGCTTGAATCAAGCCAAGATTTACGTGCAGTACAAGAGTTACTCGGTCATGCGAACTTATCAACTACACAAATTTACACCAGTTTAGATTTTCAACACCTTGCTAAAGTGTACGATAACGCGCATCCAAGAGCGAAAAAAGACAGGGGGAAATAATGACTTTGCAATTGCCTAAAGCTTCGATGATCCAATATCAACGCCTACAACCTTTTAGCGCGATTAGTTTTGATTTAGACGATACACTCTACAATAATCTTCCTTATGTAATACATGCCAGTGAGCAGCTGTTCTCGTTAATTAATCAAGCCTATCCTGCCACTACTGCATGGGATACCGCTCAATGGCAGCAACTCAAACATGCACTGTTCAAACTACACCCAGAGTTAGCTCATGATACCAGTGCAGCACGCTATGCCATGTTGCATCAAGGTCTTTTGCACTTTGGTTATAGTGAGACTGAAGCCAGCCAAGGTGCACAAGATGGCATGACATGCTTTCATCATCATCGCAGTGATTTTACTATTGATGATAACGTGCTGGGATTACTAGAACGCCTAAGCCAACGGTACCGACTAATCGGCATCACTAATGGTAATGTCGACACCCAGCGCATTGGGTTAGGTAAGGTGATGCAGTTTGTGCTACATCCTGGCCATGGGGTTAAAATGAAACCTGCCGCCGACATGTTTAGCCTTGCTTGTCGTCAATTAGATATTAAGCCGTCGGCGTTATTGCATGTGGGCGATCATCCGTTGTCTGATATCGCTGGAGCTAAAATGGCGGGTTGTCAAAGTGCGTGGCTAAACCCATGTATGCAGCAACGGCATAAAAAGGCGCAACCAGTATTACCGCATATCGAGATTAACCAATTAGATTTACTGCTTCAGTTGCTTTAGCTTCAAATCGATACCGGCTTTTAAGCTCATTTGTTCAACTTGCTCACGGCTCGCATGCATATCGGCATCGCCCACTCGAAAATAGGTACCGCTGTAAGGATCGGTGCCAACATAGATGGGCCTGAGTTTTACATCCACGCAGGGCACATGGATACGAATCAGCTTTTTAGCCATAATTTCGATAATTTGTACGTCGGTAGGCGCTAAAATATTGTGACTGATTTTTTTCGGGTCATGTAAAATTGCCCAAATTTCACTGAGCATCGGCATCGGATTAATAATTCCCTCAATCGTAAAGTCACCTTGCTGCTCTTTTACCCCTAAAATAATTTCCCCGCCTAAGGTGTTGGCAAAAGCACTGTAGCTTTCCCACATGCCTTCGGGCAACATTCCATTACCATCTCTTCCACCTGCTAACTTAAATTCAACTTGGGCAGATTCATGTAAGTTTGCTATGTCGTCTAGGGCAAAGGTTGGGTAATGATGAGGTGACATTTAGGCTCCATATTGAAGTACGGTAAACTCATTATGTACTGTATGAAGTTTCGCAAAAAAAAGGAAGCAAATCCGTAAGGATGATCTCGAAGTTGCTTCAAAATGGGGAACCTAGGAGGATTATAGTGCTAAAGCTTTTGGGAATAATAAAGTGTTTTCAATCTCTATATGGATTTGCAAATCGGCATCAAATTCAGCCAAGGTGCGATAACACGCTTGCCACGTATGGCAAACACCTGCAGGTGGCGTGTAGTTATTGGTTAAGTTTCGAATGGTTTGCAACATGTGGTCTGCATTATCGTGTTCATGCAACATCATGTTGATAGGATTACTAATATGACCAAAGCATCCATCAACAGTTTTGCCTAAGCTGAGCGATTTAATCGCCGGAAATAAAATGCGTTCTTCTTTCATTAAGTGCGGCATTAATTCGGCAATTAACTCATTAACCGCATGTGCCAGAGGCTTTATCTCGCTGTGATCATCACCGTGTGCGCGAACCATTTTATCTGTGTATTCCACTAATAATGGGGCGGTTTCACGAATGTATTGATGATGAGTCGCTTCAATATGATCTATCAAATCAATTAATGATAAGTGCTGTAATGCGGGTGCTGCTTGTTCGGTTAACATGGCAATTCCAAAGGTGCACATAATTTACATGTATTTTATGTGCATCTTTAACAATGCTCAATTTATTCACCACTAATCTGTTAGCTAACTCACACATTAATCGAAAATTGATACGTTATTGAGTACAAGACTCGCCTTGCGCCAAAGTGCTTAGCAGTACTTTTGAACTGACTTTTTGTTGCTGTAGCATACCGCCGACTCTTAATAAGCTATCTTGCCAACACACTAACCCACGGTGATCCATGCTTGGCTGCGATAGTGTCTGCGGTGCGAGCCACTGCTTGGTAGCCAAGTCGAATCGATAACCATAGGAGTTTGGTTCGCTAGGTTCACCGTTATAACCAATACCTGAATAGTTATACGGATTATCACTTCCGCCTAAAAATACAATTTGGCCACCAGTTGCTGTTTTAATCCCGGTAGCTGCCATGCGGTAATGAGCCGTAGCAGTTGCAGCAGTGTTTGATTCCGCTATGTTTGCTATTGATGGGTTGACGTTTGATTCAGTTATTGTAGATTTACTTACGTTGATATTAGCCGCGACAGAGTAATGCGGCAGTAATTGCCAATCAATTCGCAAATGATTATCTGGATTGACCTCACCATACAAACACACGGGTGATGCTTGGTAACTGCGGCGCGCGTTGATATTAGCTTGTACTTTTACGCCGTCGCACAACACCAGCTGATGACCTACCATTCCTACTGCTTGACCAAATACAGCCGGTGCTGGTATTGGGCTCGCTTGAGCCCAAGTGTTGGTCTGGGTGTCATACACTTGGACTAAATTGACGTTGCCGTCGTTGTGCCAGCCGCCAAATAAATAGATGTAACGCTGTTGATATGCTACTGCAGTGGTGTCATCAACAGCCACTGGCATGTCGGCAATACGAGTATATTGATTGGTCTTAATCGAGTATTGGTAATTATCAATTGTGCTAATTTCGTCATGATTGTCGGCCACGGTATAACCGCCAAACACATACGCCTTATCGTTAATGCCAATCGCAATCGATGCCAGCCTGCCCGCTAAAGGCGCAACATGAGGTACCGGCTTAATAGTTTGCCATTGGGCATTAGGGGTGTTTAAATTTAGTGCCCATGCCTTGTTATGTACAGCTTGATAATCTTTAGCTTTACCTAGCCCCATAAAGCTCAACAAGTAAGTGTGTTTATCGCTTTGCACCAACGCTATTGCGTTGTTGGTTACCGCTTGTGGCAATGGTGTTATATCGGTTGCTGCTGCATAAGCTGGTGTAGCAACAACTATTAATCCTATCAATGATCCTGCTAACCTACCCAATGTTGAGTTAATCATAGCGATATTGTGGTTAGTCGATTTTGGTCGTTTAACGGAGATACGAATGCGCAAAGAGAGTTGCTCGATTAGGCGAGACATTGTGTGTGAAATCCTTTATGTGCTTTATGGATAGCAATAGAGTGTAAACCAATTTATGGTTTTACTCCTGTGCCCATGCGTATTTCGATGACCTTTTCAACGCGCGATGGCGTGGTTATTAGCCCGCTTTGTTCGACAATAATAAACCAATCGTAACCTTGTTGCTCAGTTAACATTGATGCTTGTGTTAATGCGTAAGCATCGATATTGGTTTTATTTTTACTGACAATATTGAGCATAAAATAATTGTCAGTTATTTTATGCTCAATATAGCGATAGCCATCTGCTTGAGTATATTTGACTCTAGGTGTTGTATTTACACAACCGCCCACTAGCGTAACGAGTAATACCGCGACAATGGCGCCAAGTTTATACATGTCCATAACCTTTTAGGTAAAAATTCATAGCGAATTAGTCTGTTAACTTGCTAAGTATTTGCTGTTCTTGTGCTGTTGTTAATGGCGCGCCAACCATAATATTGTCGAGTAAGCTATCAAGTGCAGAACCGCCGCTAGCTGTTTGGTATTCAGCTTGCTGATCTTGGCTAATAGTATATTCAATATTAGCGACTTGTTGCCATTGCCCCTGCTGCTGACAGGCAATATTTTCGCTACGCAGGCTTAGGTCTTGCAAACCATACTGGCGACAAAAATCTCCCTGTTGATTATAAAAACTGAGTTGAATAGACATGATGCTGTCATCATCTAACAATGCAATAACACCGCTTGGTAAATGCGTTAGTTGTTCTGTTATGGTTGGGTCTATGCCTGCCGTTGTGGTATTGGTCAGTAGTGGCGTGTCTAGTTGATATACGCCATAACCCGCTATTAGCGCGATAACCGCAACTGCTGCAGCATAATGTTGCACCTGTTGCTGTGCTTGGCGCCACCAAGGAAAGGCTACAATGTTACTCTCTGTAGCGCTAGGCTCTTCAAACGGTGCACTAGGCGTTTCAAGTAGTGTGCTAATGGCTTTTGGAACGGGCTGTTGGTCAATGGCTTGATAGAATGTTTGTACCATAGGATCAACCATTGCCAGTTCTGCTAAACGTTCGGCAACCGCTTCATTATCGGCAATCGCTTGCCTGACTTGTTCCATGTCTTGCTCTGGTAGTTCTGCATCTAAAAAGGCTGATAAGGTTTCATCGCTGAGGTTCATGCCATGCTCCCGTTAGGTTGTTTAAAAAAGCTGACCATGTTGGATCGAGCTCTTGCTAGGCGGCTCATGATTGTTCCTGTTGGAATGGCGAGTATCTCAGCCGCTTCACTGTAGCTCATGCCTTGTACAGCAATTAACGATAATACTTCACGCTGATCATCAGACAAATTGTTCATCGCGCTATTCACCTCACCTAAGGTGATATCGTTAATGATGTCCGCTTCACCGTCGGTGTAATTTTCTGCCTGCAGTTCTGGTTTACTGGTGGCTAAGGTGCGTACTTTTTGTGAGCGATAATCATCAATCCATTGATTTCGACATATCTTAAAGGCCCATTTAGCTAACAGAACATCTTCCGGTGGCGGCGATTTAAGTATCCGTAATAAGGTATTTTGCACCAAGTCATCGGCATCATGCATTGAGCCCGTTAATGAGTAGGCAAAGCGTCTTAATGCTGGTAGCAGTAGGATTAATTCGGGTTTCATATTTAGGGTATACTCCTCTTTACCCTGATAACGGTTCAATGGGCAAAGTTATTCCAACATGGAGGGAATTTTTTTTGTTGTCAGACGTTTTTATCTTACACACTATCAGCGCAGGTAGATAAATCAATGAGAACAATGACAGCATATTCACTCGCATTACTGAGTTTAACCCTCATACCTTTAGTGTCTTACGGGCAATTATTGTCTGTGCCAGCACTTCCTGCTGCAGTGATAGATAAACTCGATCAAAGCGTAAGCCGAAGCGCCGAGCGCTTACAAGCACTGAAGCAGCAACGTTTGCTGGAGCAGCAATTACAGCAAACATTAGCGCTAAAGGCGACATTGTTAGACCCCTTATTACAGTTGCCTGCTGTAGTGCCTGTGCTAAATAGCGCAGGTCAGCCTGTATGGAACGATATTGAAGTTGAACATGGTTTACGCGCCGTTGAGCGTGAATGGCTATTGTTAATATCCATAGCACAATGGCAACAGCTGTTAACGACGACTCCTGAGCTGGAAATGTATGTGCAAAGCCGCACTGAACTGGCAATGTTAGGCTTACAGTTGGTTAAAATACAAGTACCGATCGAGCTTGATAGCGTTGATGCATTACGCTATACCTTACCTACACTACTGGCACCTTATTTAAGCCGAAATTATATATACCAGTCGCAAGCGGCTAATCAAGCAAACACAGTTACGGATGCGCAGGCGAGTACTGAAACGGCTATCCAAGTAGGCAAAGCGACAACGGATCAGATAACGGCAGTGCAGCAAGTGGTTTCAAGTGAAACGACAGCGATGTGCGATAGACCGATAAGATTAGGCATGATAGATACCGCGATTGTGCCCCGGCATAAAGCGCTGCATATAGCCGAAGATCGCTTAGTATTGATCCAACAAAATTTTCTTACTGATGATATCCCATCTTCATATAGTCACGGAACCGCAGTGGCAGGCGTATTAGCGGGTAACAATGATCAACTTAAGCCGTTGTTACCGTCATTAACCTTATACAGCGCAGGAGCCTTTTATGCCCAAAATGCGTATCAACAAGGGGCTACACTCGACAGTATCTTGCAGGCGTTAAATTGGTTAATAGGTCAACAGGTGCGGGTGATCAATATGAGTTTGACTGGACCAGATAATCCAATATTACATGAAGTCGTATCTCATTTAGCTGAAACAAAGACCATTTTAGTGGCTGCAGCAGGTAACGGTGGGCCAGCCGCTAAGCCATTATATCCAGCTGCATATTCAGACGTTATTGCCGTCACTGCGGTAGATAAACAGCTGGGATTATATCGTTGGGCTAATCAGGGGGATTACATTGATTTTGCGGCGCAAGGAGTAAAGGTGTTGACTACCCGAGCAGATGGAAGCGTGGGTATTGAAAGTGGCACTTCAATGGCCACGCCCGTTGTATCGGCCAAAGTGGCCTGTATGCTGGCTGCAACACCAGAGCTGCTATTGGAGCAGGTGTTGCTGCAATTACAGCAGCAGGTGATTGATTTAGGCGCACCAGGTAAAGATCCACAATTTGGTTATGGGGTAGTAACACGCCCTTAAAAACTGGCTTGTAACATCAGTCCTGCTCGTGTTTCATCATAATCTGCACTGGTCAAGATTGACTGATAGTAACCATATTCAACGGATGTCAGCAGCGCAAAAGTGGAATTAATATTTAACTCCCACTTAGCATCAATGTGTTGATGTATATCGTTACGTTTATTATCGTTAATGGCCAAAGCATAATCTCTTTGAGTTAATTTCATTCCTAGTTGAATTTTTTGTACAACGTGCCATAAATCAAATTGATTAGACAAGCGGATATTCATACTTTTAGCGCGATAGCTAAAGGCTTTATCAAGTGTATCTTCATCCTCATAAGTTGCGCCTAATGAGATAAAGCGTTGGCCCTGTTGAAAAAACCAAAATGAATCGATATTAGCACTTTTATTGCTAGCATCACGCGATTCAAACTGAGCAAAATCTTTGTCGGCATACACTACACTGGGACGAATAAACCAGCTGTCGCTAAGATTATGCATGGCATACACGCTAAATTGGTTGAGCGCTAAAAAATCGCTGCCATCTAAATCAGCTTGAGCCAGATAGACACTGCTGCCCAGTGTTAGATTATCAAAGGCATAGCTCGCATCGATAAAAGCCAGCTGTAAGCGACTGTCATAAGCACTGGCATTTCGATAGCGTTTGTCATTAATACTATAGCCACTGTCTAGGCGGACATTGTCGCTAACTTGCCAAGCTGCATCGATTTCTCCCTCTAAAACCGTCGCCGTATCCGACTCACCACTGGCTTGTTCAAGTTCACTGATGTTGACGTTAGACTGGTATTCCATACCTGCTTTTAGCTTACCGTTAACGGATAGGGTTTCTGCCGCTACTCCCATATGAGCGCAAGCCAGCAGAAATAATGTACAGGTAACGCGAGAGTGTAAAGTCATCATAAGGACTCCTAACAATAAAGATAGGCCGGCAGTATTGCCGGCATATGGAGTATTCGACTTAAAGACCGCTTGATAAGCGAATGGTATTTTGAATGGTGTGAGTGACTTCTGCATTCACTGTTTGGCTCACCGCTTGCGTCACTTGTTCGCGAGTGTTCTGCTGCATGAGTTCACTTGCACTTGCCTGTAACTGTTGTTGCACTGCGCTGGTTGCTGCGGCATTGATGGCCGATGATGTTGTCCCAGAAACTGCCGCGCTTACTGAATCAGATACTGCTGTGCTAGTGGCAAACAGTGTATCGGCACTCATACGTGATTGAATCTCTTCTGCGGCGGTGTTTGCACCAAGTTGTGCTGCGTTTACTGTCGCTGCGGCGGTGTTGAGTGATGTCTCTGCTTGATTAACCGATAACTCTGTTGCTGCAGATAATCCGGCAGAACCAGATGCTATTACTTGAGTTGACACCAATTGCGCAGCCGTCGAGGCGTTATTAATCAGGCTATTAGCTATGCCAGCACCAACAGTTGTGGTGTTGGCTAATTGGTTATTAGCAAGTGTTGTTGCTGAGTCAGCGTTGGTGATTGATGTATCAAGTGCTGACGTTACCGTAGTGAGCATTTCTGTTGTGGGTATGGTTATCGCAACTTGGTTGTCAGTTGTGGCTGCCATTTCAGTTGATGAAGTTTGCGTGGAGTCACTCGAGCCGTCTGACTCTGCTTCATTTGAAGCCGTTTGATCTGAGGCGGTGTTGGTCGGCTCGCTTGAGGCCATTGTTGACTCATTATTGCTTTGTGTTTCAGCGTTAGCATTTGGGCTATTCTGTTGGTTTTGGCTTAATTGAACATCAGCTTGGGCTGATACGGTTGTCGATGCTGACATTTCGGCACTTATTGCCATGGTTGAGAAACAAGCAAGAGCAATAATCGTTGGTTTAAGTAATGTTTTCATTTTTAATTCCCTCGTAATGTCGTGATTGACACTGTGATAACGAGGCGGTCGTCGATTCTATTCCATTTATTTTTTCTTAATTGGCATTATTGTCTTGCGAGGTGAATATGAAATTAATAAGTGATTGTTTAATATTGTTATTTTATTTTTATCTTTATTGATGTAAAAAGACTAAATGATGCTTAGATAGACATCTCTACTGAAATATAACCATCGTTTAGCGTTGTTGCTTGAAAATAAATAGTGGTTTTGTCGCCCGCTGGGATTTGTCGGCAGAACTAGCGATTGAGCCGCGGACAAATGTCATGCTCAGTATGTTAAATGCTGTGTATATGTTTACTTTTATGGTTAATGTAAATCAATTATCATTGGTGTCAGCGCGAAAGCCCATTGAGTCATTCGCACACCCAGTATTATCCGTAATGAATGCTTAATTACGATATAGTTATCTTAAATATAAGCCGGTTACCCCTGAAACCATTGAGTCGTAGGTTTTACTTTGTCATTAGAAAATTCAGTTAACTTTATCCCTCATAGTTGGTTTGGGCATTTGTATCAGCGTGACGTAAATGCGATCAAATTGACGCAAGAGGGGATGACTTTTATGCCTAGCCAAGGCCGATTTTTAGCAAGATTTCGGCATACCAATAAACCGCTTATTATGGGGCAATTATCATGGCAGCAATTAGATCATCCGCCACTATTTAGTGCCAGTTTACTCGGTAACTTACTGAGTTTTAAGGCAGCTGGTGCTCATTATCAAATTCCATTTTTAAGTTATTTGGCTAAATCTCATTTTAAGCAACAGGTCGAAATACTCTGGGCTTTATCTCATCAAAAATCGCTGTGCGATTTGATATTACGAGTTGAAAAAGCCATATCAAGCCGGTATTTACGCCAGTCATTACTAGAAAAAATGCGCGCTAGAATCGAGCGTGAGTATTTTCGCTGGTTTCCCTGGAGTGAAGGGGTCGAGTTACCCGCCAATATACGTACCGCATTAATTCAACTACACGGTTTTTACCACTGGAATAAAGCTGATATAGATCGCCTACGTGAAGGCTATATTCAATCGCAGTTACTCGCATTTGCAGACTTTTTTGATCATGTGGAGTCACAGCCATTAACCGATAAGCAGCGCCGAGCATGTATTATCGATGATGATAATAATCTACTGCTCGCGGGCGCTGGCACGGGGAAAACCAGTGTAATGGTAGGCCGTGCAGGCTATTTACTAAATAGTGGCCAAGCTAAAGCTAATGACATTCTATTACTGGCTTATGGCAAAAAAGCCGCCATGGAAATGGATCTGCGAATTAAACACAAACTGGGCAGTGATGATATTAAGGCCAGTACTTTTCACAGTTTAGGCCTGAAAATTATTGCCGATGTTGAAGGTGTGAAACCTAGCTTATCAGCGTGGGTAAATGATGAACCCGCCAAAGACAAATGGGTGCACGATAGATTAGAAGTTTTGATTGAAAATGAATCTTATCGTAAACAACTTTTTGACTATTTCAGTCGTTATTATTACGTTGAAAAAAGCCCATTCGAATTTTCAATACAAGGTGAGTATTTTGAATATTTAAATGATAATGACATTCGCTCATTGAAAGGTGAAAGAGTTAAAAGCTTTGGCGAGCTGTATATCGCTAATTGGCTGTTTACCAATGGCATAGAGTATCAATATGAAGCTAAGTATGAATTTGATGTCAGCACGGTTGATTTTCGCCAGTACCAAGCTGATTTTTATCTACCTGAATATGAGGTTTATATTGAATATTATGGCATTGATGAAGCCAATAATACGGCTCCTTATATCGATCAAGCAGCCTATTTAGCATCAATGGAATGGAAACGACTGTTACATCATCAGCGCCAAACCAACTGCATCGAATTATTTTATTATCAGCACAAGAAAAATCAGTTAATCAACAAGCTTGAGCAAGCTTTAACGGTATTTAAAGTTAACTACTCACCTTTACCCGATGACGCGATATTGGCAACTCTTTATGAGCTTGGGCGAGTGACTGAGCTGGCAAAATTGTTTAGTCAGCTCATTGGCTTATACAAAGCAGCTTGTATTGACGAGGCTGGGCTGGAAAAGGTATTTGCCAATGCTGCTGATGCGGCCCAAACGCGTAAAGCATTTGAATTACTCGAACCCATTTTACAGCAGTACCAACAGTACTTATCAGCTCACGGTGATATCGACTTTGAGGACATGATAGCCAAAGCGCTCGCATACCTGCAAAGTGGTCAATATGTCAGCCCATGGCGATATATCATGGTCGATGAGTTTCAAGATATTTCAGAACCCAGAGCACGTTTAGTGCGAGCCTTGCGAGATTCGCGCACGAAAAAAGGTAACAGCGATACTTCATTATTTTGTGTTGGCGACGATTGGCAGGCTATTTATCGCTTTAGTGGTGCAGATGTCCGTTTAACGACTCAATTTAAACGTTATTTTGGCCATGCCAGCGAAACGCATTTGGATCTTACTTTTAGATTTAATAACCGTATCGGTGAAGTGGCTAGCGCTTTTGTGAGTAAAAACCCGCATCAACTCAACAAAGATATCCATTCATTGGTACAAGTTGCCAAGCCTGCAGTATCAATACTTTGTCGTGGTACCAATGAGGGCGCAACTAAAGATGAGCTGAGTAACAACGCATTAGAGCAAGCCTTAAATGCTCTGTCCGTCCGTGTTACTCAAGCTGCTGATAAGCTTAAAGCTAAACCGACAGTATATTTGCTGGCCCGTTTCTGGTTTCAGTTGCCAGATAAAGACATGTTGCGTCAGTTAACGGCTAAATACCCGATGTTCGTGATTGAGTGTTTATCGTTTCATGCTTCCAAAGGTAAAGAGGCCGACTATGTGGTGATTATGGGAATGACCCAAGGCATACATGGATTTCCGTCGAAAAAAATAACGCCACCTTTACTTGATGCGTTTTTACCTAAAGCCGAAAACTTTGAATTTGCAGAAGAACGGCGTTTATTTTATGTCGCGCTAACCCGCGCAAAGCACCGAGTTTACGTTATCGCCGATATGACCAATGTGAGCCCATTTATTGTGGAACTGATCCAACAAGATTATGCCGTTGAACAACAAGAATTTAGTACGTCTTTGGTGCAATCCTTGTTTGAACAAATTAACTGTGTCCGATGTACCACTGGGATATTAAAACCACGAGTGGGCAAGTTCACATCATTCTTTTCTTGCTCACACTTTCCATTATGCGATCACAAAGAAGCAGGCTGTGACGAATGCGGCAGTCCGATGACACGTAAACGTTTTATCGGTTTCAAGGTATGTCTCAATGACAGTTGTAGCCATATGGCGCCGATATGTAACGTCTGTGGCGGTGATATGAACTTAAGAGAAAGTGCTAGAGGGGCTTTTTGGGGCTGTAAAAATTATCGAGGTAACCGCGTGCCTAGTTGTAGCAATACCATTGATAAAGCCAAAATCTCTCCGCAACAGGTGCAGTAGTTCTTAGAAATGGATGACTGTTTCTACTCGTATATAACACTTGCTGATAAATGATGTGTTACTACGAGTGTAACTGATAAAACAAAACGGGCTTATCATTGCTGATAAGCCCGTTTCATTACAATCACTTAGACGCTAGGTCTTAGTTCATGCCGTATTTCTTTAATTTCTTACGTAAAGTACCACGGTTGATACCTAACATATTAGCAGCGCGCGTTTGGTTGCCACGAGTGTGTTGCATGATGATGTCTAGTAAAGGTGCTTCAACTTCGCACAATACCATTTCATATACTTCAGAAGCTTCCTGACCGTCTAACTGAGAGAAGAAGTTAGTCACGGCACGTTTTACTGCGTCACGTAATAACTGCGGCTTGATAGTGCCGTTTGCTGTTTCGATTTTGCCTACGGTAAGCTGGTGAACTTCTGTGTTAGTTGTCTGATCAAACATTCTATTCTGCTCTTTATTAAATTCTAAACTAATTCATCAAAATAACATTCTACGAGGGAATGTTGCTGGGCAGCGGTTTCAAGCCGATTGAAGTCAGCACGAAATTGGCGCTGTTCCTCATGGTTTAGGTACCACCCGACATGCTTTCTAGCAAATCGGACACCTTTGTATTCGCCATATAAGTCATAAAGTTTCTTAAGGTGTTCAAGCATCACACTGCGTTGCTCTTCTGCCTTAATTGGCGCTAACTTTTTACCTGTTTCCAGATAATGTAGGATTTCTTTAAAAATCCAAGGCCGTCCTTGTGCACCTCTTCCAATCATCAGGGCATCGGCGCCAGTGTAGTCAAGTACAAACTTGGCTTTTTCTGGTGTGTCGATGTCCCCGTTAGCGACAACAGGAATTGAGACATTCTGTTTAATTGCTTTTATGGTGTCGTACTCGGCAAAGCCTTTGTACATGCATTGTCTGGTTCGGCCGTGAACGGCGAGCGAGACAATGCCACAATCTTCAGCAATTTGGGCTATTTCAACACCATTACGATGTTCAGGCTCCCAACCTGTGCGTATCTTTAACGTTACTGGTACGTCTACTGCAGCAACCACGGCTTGTAAAATCTCTTTTACTAAGCTGGGGCTTTGCATTAACGCAGAACCAGCAAATTTTTTATTCACTTTCTTTGCTGGACAGCCCATATTGATATCAATGATGTGCGCACCTTGTTCAACGTTGAACTTAGCGGCATTGGCCATTAAATCAGGATCTGCACCTGCTATTTGTACGGAGCGTATTCCTTCTTCACCAGAATGCATCATGCGCTGGCGGCTTTTGTCGCTGTCCCAAACGTCGGGATTCGATGAAAGCATTTCTGATACGGCTAAAGCTGCGCCATAGCGTAAACAGAGATTTCGGAAGGCCTGATCGGTGACACCTGCCATTGGTGCCACAATCAGCTGATTAGACAGTTGATACGGGCCAATTTGCATTTCGGACTTCACCTTGCTCTCCAAAGGGGCGCTATAGTAGCCCTTTTTTACGGCCGTGAAAAGGTCAATAAATGACCTAAATGCAACTTTTTTGCTTGACTTTTATTAGCCGTCACATCTTTGACTAATAATTGGCGTTTTTCGGCCATTTTTGAGCACTGGTGCGTGTTGCAGAGAGACGTTTTCATATATACCAGTGTCAATTATTGATGTTAACAACCTGTAAACGAGAATTTACGCACGCAATTCGTTCATAATATAGCCCATAATTGAGTGCGTTTTAGGCTTGTGGGCAGGCTACTTACGTATTCCTGTTAAGCGACTCCAGTCTTCTTTGTTACATACTGGATCCATGATGAACCATTGGCTGTAGAAGTCGGATACTTCTTGTGCTTGTTCTTGCAATAAACCCGATAGCGCCAGTTTGCCACCAATTTTGACTTTTTCAGCTATCAGCGGCGCTAGCTCTTTTAACGGACCGGCAAGAATATTGGCGACTAATACGTCTGCTTGTAAGTTGGCTGGTTGATCTTCTGGTAAATATAGGGCCAATTTATCCACTACGTCGTTACGTTCAGCATTGGCTTTTGAAGCGTCAATAGCCTGATAGTCAATATCAACACCTGTTACTTTCTTGGCGCCGAGTTTGATTGCGGCAATAGCCAAAATACCCGATCCACAACCAAAATCGATGACTTCTTGGTTTGATAAATCTAGGCTGTCTAACCATTCTAAACATAAGGCGGTGGTAGGGTGAGTACCTGTACCAAAGGCTAAACCTGGATCGAGAATGACGTTAACCGCAGTCGGATCAGGAATTTCACGCCAGCTAGGGCAAATCCATAAACGTGTACCAAATTGGATTGGGTGAAAGCTGTCCATCCATTCGCGGATCCAGTCTTTATCTTCGACTTGTTCAATTTTATGATTAAAGCCTTTGCCTAAAAATGGCATCGATTCTAAAAATTCGATTGTGGGTGCTAAGTCAGTACCTGCATCAAACAATGCAATCATTACGGTATCTTGCCACAGCGGTGTTTCACCTAACTTAGGTTCGAAAATAGGCTCGTCTTGGCCATCTTCGTAGGTGATGGAAAGTGAACCGTGATCCATTAATAAGTCGCCAAGCAAGTCGGCGTTATCGCGATGAGTGTGAATGCGTAATTGGATCCAAGCCATGGGATTTTCCTAACTGTGGTAAAAGTAATATCAAATTGGCGCTTATTATACCCAAGTTATTTTAAGATGCTCGTTTAGGTGAGAGTTTATTGGTTGTTTACTAGATGAAGATGGACCATTTTCGGTCACGTTTATATTAAAAATCGCCCAGGATATTGCTGATGATTAGAAAACAGGTAAGTTAGTCCCGAAACTTACTGAATGTGTTGGTGAGTCAGTTGCGTTAAATTTGATCTGTCCTGGTCGCGAAAATATCACTCAGGTCATGTTGCTATTACGCGATAAGTTACGTCAATATTGCCCGTAATTATTAGCGTAACGACACCTTTTTAGATACACGTTAGATTGTTTTATCTACCGAATACTCGTTTCGATATTTAGTTAACTATCAGTATTGTTTAAGTTTTTATTTGCTAGTTTGTGTGACATGCTTCTAACTCCCGCTTAATAATAGGTGAACACTATCACGGTTTGATCATTGTTCATTGCCGCTATTCAAAAACTCTTGATATGGTCAATACTTGTTATTGTGCTTAACAGGATATGATGCTTTATGACTGCGAATTCTTTGCAAACGAAAGTCGACAGTGCGGTAAATACCGACAAAGGTTTTGCTCACCCTCTTTGGGCTGCTCGAGCGGATAAACTACAAAGTTTGTCTGGTGTAATACTGGGACTTTTTCTAGTGATGCATTTGCATTTTGAGTCGAGTATTTTGTTTGGCAAAGAAGCCTTCTACCAAGTGGCACAGTTTCTTGAGGGTGGAATATTCAGTGAAACTGGTCATGGTTACCCACTGGTAACTCAAATTTTTTCATGCTTTATGTTATTGGTAGTACTGATCCATGCGGTATTTGCATTACGGCGTTTTCCGACTCAATTAGGCCAATGGCGCGCCTTACGAAATCAAATGCGTTTTTTACCTCATGAAGATACCAAAATCTGGTTTTGGCAAATGATCACTGGTTTTTTATTGTTCTTCCTCGTGCCAACGCACTTATTCACCATGATAACCAATCCTGAAATAGGCCCACATCTTTCGGCCGAGCGTGTGTACCACCTTAATGCTTGGGTTTTATATATCCTGCTATTACCTGTTGTAGCAGTGCATGGCGTATTTGGTTTATATCGAGTAGTGGTGAAATGGGGCTTAGTTGAGCAACGCTTTGCCATGCTCAAATTTGCTAAGGTGCTGTTAGCGTATTTAATGGTGCTAGGAGTAGCGAGTTTGCTGACTTATATTTTTATTGGCCGTTCTTTGGCGTTACCTGTGGTGCCATATGTGTCGATGTTATAAGGAATTAAAATGAAAATTATTTATACCGACACCTTGGTAGTAGGCGCTGGACTGGCAGGGTTAAGAGTCGCGATAGCCTCAAAAGAACGTGGCCTCGATACCTTGGTGTTATCGCTTGTTCCCGCTAAAAGATCGCACTCTGTCGCTGCCCAAGGTGGCATGCAAGCCAGTTTAGCCAATACCATAAAAGGTGAAGGTGATGATGAAGACATCCATTTTCAAGATACGGTAAAAGGTTCCGATTGGGGCTGCGATCAAGATGTTGCTCGAATGTTTGCTCACTGTGCACCCAAAGCGGTAAGAGAGTTAGCTCAGTGGGGCGTTCCTTGGACTCGAGTAACTAAAGGCGATAGACAAGTTATTGTTAATGCGGAAAAAGTGACTATCACTGAAGCAGAAGCTGCTCATGGACTCATTAACGCGCGTGATTTTGGGGGTACCAAAAAGTGGCGTACTTGCTATACCGCAGACGGTGCTGGTCATTCTTTATTGTATGCCGTCGATAATAAGGCTATTTCGCTAGGTATTCCTGTGCATGAGCGGATGGAAGCATTAACGCTTATTCATGATGGAGTGCGTTGCCATGGTGTCATCGCTCGTTGCTTAATTACGGGTGAATTACGCACTTACATCGCTAAATCTACCACTATTGCCACAGGTGGCTATGGGCGGATTTATGCGGTGTCGACCAATGCCATTATTTGTGAGGGGATTGGTCAAGCATTGGCGCTAGACACTGGCGTCGCGACGCTGGGCAATATGGAAGCGGTACAGTTTCACCCTACGGCTATTGTTCCAGTGGGTATTTTAACGACGGAAGGTTGCCGTGGTGATGGTGGTGTGCTGCGTGATAAAGACGGTTACCGCTTTATGCCCGACTATGAACCAGAGAAAAAAGAACTGGCTTCGCGAGATGTTGTGTCTCGTAGAATGACTGAGCATATGCGCAAAGGAAAAGGCGTAAATTGCCCTTATGGGCCGCATTTATGGCTGGATATTACCTTATTAGGTCAAAAGCACATTGATACCAATTTGCGTGAAGTTAAAGAGATTTGTGAGAACTTTTTAGGTATTGATCCGGTTAAAGATTGGATCCCTGTTCGGCCTACACAACATTATTCTATGGGCGGTATTCGTACTAAAGCCAATGGCGAAAGTCCACAATTATCAGGGCTGTTTAGTGTTGGAGAAGCGGCTTGTTGGGATATGCATGGCTTTAATCGACTCGGTGGCAACTCCCTAGCAGAAACTGTGGTTGGCGGAATGATTATCGGTAAGTATGTTGCTGACTTTGGTGAGCAAAATAGTTTGGTCGTGGATACCGATTTAATCGCCCAGTTTGGTAAGCAGTTACAAACAGAAGTTGATCAGCTTATTGAGGGCGAAGGAACAGAAGATCCATTTAAACTTAAAGCTGCAATGCAAAAAATTATGATGGATTACGTCGGTATTTTCCGCAATGGGCCTGAACTTGAACTGGCTGTTAACCAATTAACCGAATTACTTGAACGTTCAAAAAACCTCGGGTTAAAGTGCAAAAAACGTCACGCTAACCCTGAGCTTGTTGAAGCGTTACGCGTCAAACGAATGTTGAAAGTGGCAGTGACCGTTGCATGCGGGGCGCTTGCTCGTACCGAAAGTCGAGGCGCGCATTCTCGTGAAGATTTTCCACAGCGTAATGACCAAGACTGGTTGAATCGTACATTAACCCGTTGGCCAGATGCTAATAGTTTACGACCAGAAATGAGTTATGAAGCGCTCGATGTGATGCGAATGGAATTACCGCCTGGTTATCGAGGTTATGGTGTTGATAATGCGATTGCTCATCCTGATACCCAAAAACGTCAGCAACAGGTTGAAGCTATATTGGCTGAACTCGGTGACGATGCAGATAGGTATGCCAAGCAAGCGGCATTAATGCCTTATGAGTTACCTGAAGAATATCAACCACGTAATCAGCGCTTCACTGATACTGTAGCCAAAACCAACGCTGAGTCTGGAGAAATGTAATATGAGCCAAGCACGCACGTTAACTTTTTCAATTTTTCGATATGACCCGCAAGAGCCTGGCGACAAACCTAAAATGGTGAGTTACAGCTTAACAGAGGCACCCGGAATGACGGTGTTTATCGCGTTGAATCAGCTACGTGAAACACAAGACCCATCACTACAATTTGATTTTGTTTGTCGTGCTGGTATTTGCGGCAGTTGTGCCATGGTGATCAATGGTTTTCCGACGTTAGCTTGTCGAACCTTAACCGCTAATTATCCAGATGGACATATTAAATTGATGCCATTACCTGGCTTTGATTTAATTGGCGATCTGTCGGTAAATACCGGTAAATTTATGCGCGAATTATCTGAGCGTTTATCGTTGTGGTTGCATCCGAATAGTGCAGATAATGATATTCATCGTATCGAAACGCCGATGTCACCGGAAGAAGCAACCAAGCTTTATGAGTTAGAGCGATGCGTAGAATGTGGTGTATGTGTTTCTGCTTGTGCGACTAAACAAATGCGTGACACTTTTGTTGGCGCAGTCGGTATGATGAAAATTGCCCGTTTTGAATTAGACAGCCGTGATACTCGAACCGCTGATGATTTTTACCATGTCATAGGTAATCAAGATGGCGTGTTTGGTTGCATGACGTTACTCGGCTGCCAAGATACTTGCCCGAAAGATTTACCGCATATGCAGCAAATTGCGTATTTACGTCGGAAAATGGCATCTGTTTAGGTTGAAAGAGCGGTAGCGAACGGTAAAGCGATAACAGGCGATGGCAAGCGATAGAAGTACAAAGACTAGATGCTAGAGCGCTTCGCTGCTAGATGCTATACAAGCTAAAGCTTTAAAAGCAGGGGGATCGATAACGAACGGTAAAACGATAACAGGCGATGGCAAGTGGAAAGACTAGATGCTAGAGCGCTGCGCTGCTAGAGTGCTACGCAGCTACAGACGATACAAGCTAAAGCTTTTATAGCAGCGAAGCGTACTATCAGGACGAAGTCCGCTCTAGATTCTAGGCATGGCTTTGGTTAGTAACCTTGATATACATATAAAAATGCCGCTAAATTAGCGGCATTTTTGCGATTATTTTGCGTTTAGGTAATTAATTACTTAGCGCGTTTCATTGCTGTGAAGAATTCTTCGTTAGTTTTGGTCATAGCCAATTTATCGATTAAGAATTCCATTGCAGAAACTTCATCCATTGGATGTAAGATTTTACGTAAAATCCACATTTTTTGAAGTTCTTCAGTTGTCGTTAGCTTTTCTTCACGACGAGTACCAGAGCGATTGAAGTCAATCGCAGGGAATACGCGTTTTTCAGCAGCTTTACGAGAAAGGTGTAACTCTTGGTTACCAGTACCTTTAAATTCTTCGTAGATTACTTCGTCCATTTTCGAGCCTGTATCAACCAAGGCTGTGGCGATAATGGTTAAGCTGCCACCGTGTTCAATGTTACGTGCAGCACCAAAGAAACGCTTTGGACGATGCAGTGCGTTAGCATCAACACCACCGGTTAACACTTTACCCGATGAAGGGATGACGGTGTTATAAGCACGGGCTAAACGAGTAATCGAATCTAACAAAATGACGACGTCTTTTTTATGCTCAACTAAACGTTTTGCTTTCTCGATAACCATTTCGGCTACTTGAACGTGACGGCTGGCTGGTTCATCAAAGGTAGAAGCAATCACTTCGCCTTTTACCATACGCTGCATTTCGGTCACTTCTTCAGGACGTTCATCGATAAGTAATACCATTAACACCACATCTGGGTTGTTGTAAGTAATACTTTGAGCAATATTCTGTAGTAACAATGTTTTACCGGCTTTTGGCGGCGCAACAATCAAACCACGTTGGCCTTTACCGATTGGAGAACAAAGATCAAGAATACGCGAGGTGATGTCTTCTGTTGAACCATTACCGCGCTCCATGCGAAGGCGTTCTTCTGCATGTAATGGGGTTAAGTTTTCAAACAGGATTTTGTTGCGAGAGCTTTCTGGTTTATCAAAGTTGACTTCACTGACTTTCAACAGTGCAAAATATCTTTCGCCTTCTTTCGGCGGTCGAATTTTACCAAAAATACTGTCACCAGTACGCATGTTAAATCGACGAATTTGACTTGGAGAAACATAAATATCGTCAGGACCCGCAAGGTATGAGCCATCTGAACTTCTTAAAAATCCAAATCCGTCTTGGAGGATTTCTAATACACCGCCACCGAAGATGTCTTCTCCGCTTTTAGCGTGAGCTTTCAAAATTGAGAAGATGATATCTTGTTTACGGGTACGAGCCATATTTTCCAGATTCATGCTTTCAGCAAGCGAAACTAGATCTGAAATTGGCGTGTCTTTTAATTCTGTTAAATTCATGTATGGGAGTCTTGTTTTGCGCGACGAAGCTTACCGCAATCAATCAGCAAGTTTGAAAAGATATTTTATGATTGATAAACGAGAAGAGGTTAATTGAAAAAATCTGATGAATAAATTAGCACTTTATATGTTGGCCGTCCAGAAATTTAGCGTAAATAAAATCTAAAAACGGCACAAATTGTTCAAAACTTGTGCCGTTTAACATTTCTAGGCTATTTCTAGTTAGATTTTAGCGTCAATGAATTCTTTTAGTTGCGTCTTTGATAGTGCACCAACTTTAGTTGCCACTAGCTCGCCACCTTTGAACATTAACAATGTTGGAATACCGCGTACGCCGTATTTCGCAGGTGAAACGTTGTTTTGGTCAACGTTTAGTTTTGCGACGGTTAGTTTGCCTGCGTACTCTTCGGCAACATCGTTTAGGATTGGGGCAATCATTTTACAAGGACCACACCACTCAGCCCAGAAGTCGACTAATACTGGTGTTTCAGACTTTAATACGTCGTTTTCAAAGCTGTCATCGCTTAGGTATACAATTTTATCGCTCATGTAGTTCTCCAGATTTGGTTCCATTGCTAGTTTATTAATGGCTTACCATGTATATTGGGTCAGTTAAATAGCTTTTCAAGAGACCGTTTTAGTAATGTAGCTATTTCAAACGATCGAATCTTTTTTTGCAACCCCTACAGGTATGCTTGTGCTATGAGCCAAACACATTTATCGACCCAGAAATTCGCCGACTTCCCTTTAAAGCCCGAAATACTCGCGGCATTGAACGAGAACGGCTTTGAGTTTTGCACGCCAATACAGGCGTTATCTTTACCTATTTTACTTAATGCAAAAGATATTGCCGGACAAGCCCAAACCGGCACCGGTAAAACTATGGCATTTTTAGTGGCCACATTTAACCACTTACTCAATGTTGCTGCACCTGAGAGTCGCAAAGCAACCGAACCCCGCGCTATTATTATGGCGCCAACGCGAGAATTAGCAATTCAGATTGCTAAAGATGCCAAGTTATTAGCGGCACATACAGGCTTAAAAGTTGGTATTGTTTACGGTGGCGAAAGCTATGAAACCCAACGCGCTGTATTAGACAAAGGCGTTGATATTCTGATTGGTACCACCGGACGTATTATTGATTATGTACGTCAGGGTGTCATTAGTCTAAGCCACATTCAAGCCGTTGTGCTTGATGAAGCCGACCGTATGTTTGATCTTGGTTTTATTAAAGACATTCGCTTTTTGTTCCGCAGAATGCCTGATGCTAAGTCACGTTTGAATATGTTGTTTTCTGCCACGCTTTCAATGAAAGTGCAGGAATTAGCATACGATCATATGAATGATCCTGAAAAAGTTGAAATCGAACCATTAGAAAAAACTTCTAAAAATATCAAAGAAGAAATTTTCTATCCGTCGATGGAAGACAAGATGCGTTTATTACTGAGTCTAATCGAAGAAGATTGGCCAGATAAAGCGATTGTGTTTTCGAACACAAAACACAGCTGTGAAAAGTTGTGGTCTTATTTAGAAGGTGATGGTCATCGTGTGGGTTTGTTAACCGGCGATGTTCCGCAAAAGAAGCGTATTCGCATTCTTGAGCAATTTACCTCAGGTGATATCGATGTTTTAGTGGCAACAGATGTGGCCGCTCGTGGGTTACATATTTCTGATGTGTCACACGTATATAACTATGATTTACCTGATGATTGTGAAGATTATGTGCATCGTATTGGCCGAACAGGTCGTGCGGGACAGAAAGGTATTTCAGTCAGTTTTGCTTGTGAAGAATATGCACTGAATTTACCTGAAATTGAAACTTATATTAATCATTCAATTCCAGTGTCTAATTACGATAAAGATGCGTTACTAGATGATATTCCGCCTCCGGCGCGTATTCATCGTAAGCCTCCTACATCTCGGACTCGTGATGGTGGAAGTAAAGGTGCGCATCGTAGTGGTGGAAATACTTCGCGTCCGCCACGCCATAGGACTCGTAGACCATAGTCAATGCCATTGTTAACTGTATCTCAGCCGTATGCGGCGATAACATTAGGTTCTAACAGTTTCAATATGTTAGTGGCTAATTCGGTGGGTAATAAGCCGATTGTTATCGCTAAATATAAACGCAAAGTACGCCTTGCCGAAGGTATAGGTGATGACGGTATGTTGTCTGAACCTGTTATGCTGCGTGGTTTAGAATGCTTAGCCATGTTTGCCGACATGTTAGCGCAGCACCATATCGATAGCGCTAATGTGGCTGTATTTGCTACCGCTACTTTGCGTGTTATCCGTAATGCCGATGAATTTCACCAGCGAGCGATGCCAATATTGTTGCATCCAATCGAGGTCATTTCGGGATTGCGCGAAGCTGAACTGATTTATCAAGGTATGGTGGCCACCACTAAAGGTGAGGGACGCCGGTTAGTGATTGATATTGGCGGCGCTAGTACCGAGTTTATTATTGGTGACGGCAATCAGGTGTTGTTTAAAACCAGTTTGCCAATGGGGTGCGTGCTATTTAATCAACGATTTTTTAGTCATGCGCCGCTTCAAAGCATCGATTTTGAACAGGCCGTAGATTACGTTAATATGATTTTGGCAGAACATCGTCCTCACTTACTCAATTTAGGGTGGCAAAGTGTTGTAGGGGCTTCTGGTGCGGTTCAATCAGTGGTATCGGTGTTACAGCATCGACAACGCTCTGAAGTGATTACCCTTAAGATTTTGTATGCTTTTCGTGATGAAATATTATCGCAAGCGGATGCTAGGCTTAGTGGTATTAACGGCTTAAATGCCGAACAAGCTCCTACATTTGCTGCGGGAGTTGCGATTTTAATCGCGTTGTTTGAAAGTCTATCAATGAGTCGTTTACATCTTGCTGGTGGCGCACTTCGCGAAGGCGTATTACAACTGTTAGCCGATCGCATAGCCGCTAAAGTCTCGTTGTAGTTACTGACATAAGCGTAATAAAAAATAGGTCGCCATTGGCGACCTATTTTTTTGATTATTAAGTTATTACTTTTAGTTGTTTAAACAAACATTTTCAATAACTTCTTACATAACTACTTTAAAATCTCAACTAAATCGGCTTCCAGTGTGGCTTGAGGGCGTTCAACGATACGACCTAGCTCATTGCCTTGCTGTTTAACGATAAACGTTGGAATGCGGCTGAACGCATATTTTGCCGCTAAACCTTCAGGGTCCTGCTTGCTTCGGTCGACACCAATGTATTCAACTTCAATGTTGGGATTGGCTGCCGCTTCAATAATTCGCATAAAATGCGGTGTTTCGCGATGGCAGTCAGGGCACCAAGTGCCAATAATCACGACTATTTGCGTCGGTTCTTTAATGGCTTTGAGTACATCGATTGCTTGCGCATCAACTTGGTAATTGGTAAACCCTTCAGTATAGCCTGGTAATTCAGTCGTTAGAGTTTGTGGTTGGATTACGCCAGTTAAAATCACTTCTTGTTTCTCCTCGCTGCATGTTGCCATAAAGCCTTGTTGATCTTTTTCAAATGCGCAACCTGAATTCGCAGATGCGGCCATAGGCAGCATTTGGGCACTGAAAAAGAATGCCGTGGTGGCCAATAATGTTCTAACGTTATTGTGCATGATAATGTCTCGCTTAAGAAGAAAATACTGTTCTTGAGTGTATTCAAGCATGCTTAAACAGGGCTGTTAAGAGACTATGAGCTATGATGTAGAGCTGATCACGATAATGAGGTGTATGTGACTTGTCCCACGAGGTAATTGAATTAAACCGACGCAAAGTAGGCAGTGTTAAATTAACAAAGCCAACCCGAGATGGATTGGCTTTATAACCACTCAATATCGGAGGTTTATGAGTTTTGTTCTTTAAGCCACTGAGCAGCACGTTTAGCAAAGTAGGTTAAAATACCGTCTGCACCAGCGCGCTTAAAGCAAAGTAATGACTCCATCACAATGGCTTTTTCTGCTAACCAACCGTTTTGAATAGCAGCCATGTGCATGGCGTACTCACCACTGACTTGGTAAGCAAATGTTGGCACTGCTAATTCAGTTTTGACACGGCGTACTATGTCTAAATAAGGCATCCCTGGTTTAACCATGACCATGTCAGCACCTTCTTGGATATCTAATGCCACTTCGTGTAATGCTTCGTCGCTATTGGCCGGATCCATTTGGTAGCTGTGTTTATTGCCACCTTTTAAATTACTAGCCGATCCGACAGCATCACGAAAAGGACCATAATAACTTGAGGAATACTTAGCGGAATAAGCCATGATCTGAGTATTCACAAAGCCATTTTCTTCAAGGGCTTGGCGAATTGCACCTATACGACCGTCCATCATGTCTGATGGCGCGACAATATCTGCCCCTGCAGCGGCATGAGATAAAGCCTGCTTGACTAGGATCTCGGTGGTGATGTCATTCATGATATAACCAGTGTCATCGATAATACCGTCTTGACCATGAGTCGTGTAGGGATCTAAAGCTACATCAGTCATGATACCAAGCTGTGGGAATGCTTGCTTTAATTCACGCACGGCACGCTGCACTAATCCATCAGGATTGTAAGATTCTTCTGCCAGTAAACTCTTTTTATCCGCTGGCGTCACGGGGAATAATGCAATAAGCGGAATGCCAAGCTCAACCAGCTCAGCGGCTTCTTTTAACAATAGATCAACTGAAAATCGTTCAATTCCTGGCATTGAAGCAATTTTTTCTGAGCGTTGAAAACCTTCTAACACAAACATTGGATAAATGAGATCGTTAACTGTTAAGGTATTTTCAGACATTAAACGACGGCTAAATTCATGTTTACGCATGCGGCGCATTCTGCGCTGTGGAAAGGCACTAGTAATAATATTCAATTTCGACTCCTGGTTTAGATCTCGTCTGTTTCGAGCGGGTAATAGCAGACTTTGTTACGGCCACTGCGTTTGGCTTTATACAGGGCTTTATCTGCTTGTTCTAGTAATAGCATTGGATGCTCATCACTGTCGATAATTGTCTCACTCACACCGATACTGACCGTTAAGGGTATCGTGTAACCATTATGGGCAATGGTAAGATCGCTGATAGCTTGGCGAATTTGCTCCGCAACTAGCAGAGCACCTTCTATATCTGTACTCGGTAATATAATAGCAAATTCTTCACCACCAAAACGTGATACGAGATCCGTTGGACGTTTAATGTATTCACATAATGTATTTGCAATCATCTTTATGGTGTAGTCGCCACTAAGGTGACCATATTGGTCATTGATATTTTTAAATTTATCGATATCAATCATTAACAAAGACATCGGTGTCTGTTGGCGTCGGCTAATACGGCCTTCTGCAATGAGGCGACGATCAAAAGCACTACGATTCTTCACTCCAGTAAGGCTGTCTATGGTGTTTTGTTCTGTCAGCTTTTGATTCACCTCATTGAGTTCACGTAAGGTAATTTCTAATTCAAGTGTCCGTTCTTGAACCATTTGCTCAAGTTTTTCACTATTTCCAGCCTCACTACGCAGTGCTTCTTCACGGATTTCTCGCAGCCGTTGTTCTTGCTCTAATGTCTGTTGCTGGATCTCAAATTTAGCCTTTCGTTCATCGTTATAACGTAAGGCGAGTACTGCCGCCATGGTGATGACTTCAAAAGTGAGTCCTATCATTACGGGGATCTGTGGCGATATGCTTAGGGTGATTAGACCGAGATAAATTAGCCCTGTGATGATGCACCCAATCATTAAGCCCATACGGCCAATGGCATATAAAGGGGCATTGCGTTGGCCGCTAAAAGCTTGGATTAATGAGAAAGCCATTAGGATTGTGCTGATAGTTAACACCACAAATGCTAAAATATACAGCGCAAAACTGTAGTTAATAAATGGAATGATGATCGTTAAGCCAAAACAAAGCACTGCCATGATGCGACAAATACGCAGCATTTTTAGATTATGATATTTTAGTTGCAATACTTTTTCAGTAAACATCAATGAAAAACCCAATGTTAATGGGATAATAATAATAAAAATATACTGTTGTATAATGGGCCATTGAGGCCACAAATAGCGAAATGATACGCCATGAATTGTCGCCGTGAGTAACGTAAGCCCTAATACATAGCCGCTGTAATAACTGTAACTATAAGATGCCGACGCGAGCGCGATAAATAAACTGAACAAGCAAATAGCGAGTAATAATCCTATTTGCATGCCATTAAACAAATTCTTAGTTTCAGTGAGTTGGGTTAGGTCGTTTGATGACCACAACACTAATGGCAAACTGATGCTACCTTTGCTGTCTATTTTTAAATAAAAAGTATGTGTATCACCAGGTTCAAAATTAACTGGGTATAAAAAGATATTGCTTTGTAGTGGTCGTTGCTTAAACGGTAAGGAGTCGCCCATTATTTCAGTACTGACCAGTTCCCCATTGATCAGGTGGTATATTTTAACACTGTCGAGCAATGGGTTATCTAAGGCAATAATGCGTGATAGATGGTCGTTGGGATTAAATATACTAAAACTCACCCAATAGTTTTTAATGCCTATTTGATATGGTTGATTGGTATCAAGTTTTTTCCAGCTGTTTTCTGGCCGTTGTAATAATGTGGTTAGGTTTTCAATATCATTACTTTGATTGGCATAAACCCAGTCGTGTAATTCAATTTTCGTTATGGAGTCTGATGTCAGTCTAAGCGGTATCCCAGAGAGTGTATTAGCCCAACAATTTTGGCCAATAAACAGCAAAAAAAATCCAAGGAGTATCCTAAATTGATACTGGCATAACTGTTGTAAATGATGCGATATGATGGCCATCATGAGTTATTATTCACGCTAAAATGAACTGGCAATTGGAAAAATTCACAACTGTTTTTATAACATTCTTGCGCTAATGATTGTACTGATTGTTGGCGTAAATTGGCCATGTATTCGACAATATAAGGTAAGTATTGGGGTAAGTTTTTACTCGATTTAGGTTTAGGTCGCATACTGCGAGGTAATAAGTAAGGACTATCGGTTTCTGCCATAATGCGATGATTAGGAATTAATGGTACTAATTGAGCAAGGTCTTGCCCTCGACGTTCATCGCAAATCCACCCAGTAATGCCAATATATAAATCAGCGGCTAAGCACTCAATTAACTCATCTTTACTACCAGTAAAGCAGTGTAGTAAGGCATTAGGGAGATGAGCTCGATACTCATTTACAATGGCGATAAAATCGCTATGAGCTTCACGACAATGCATCAGCACTGGCATATTGAGTTCGCAAGCTAGCTCTAATTGCGCTGCAAATACCTTTCTTTGTACCGGGCGTGGTGAAAAGTCACGATTGTAGTCAAGCCCACATTCACCAATAGCTACCACGGTGTCTTGTTTGGCCAGCTGAGTTAAACGTGCTTTGCTATGTTGATCCCAAGATGATGCATGATGCGGATGTACACCTGTCGTGCAGTATAGTTGTTGCGGGTATTGTTGGCAGAGAGATATTGAGTCGGAGCTTTCATCGAGATCGCTGCCAATAACAATTAACGGCGAAACATGATGTTTCGCCGCGTCATTGATAATAGTGTCAATATCGTGCTTCAGCCTGTCGCTAAGCAGATTAACAGCAATGTCGATGTATTGAGTCATGTAATAAAAGTACTGTAGTTACTTTAATCGTCTAACTCGGGTAGTAGCATTGCGATCATCGCTACCCAATAAAAATGAATTCAATGCACCTGTTTCAATAAAGATGCGTTGACCTTTTTTGATTTTATAATACTTTGAGCTACTTTGCTTCCAGACTTGACCATTGCTGAGTGTTATCACAAATGCGCCTAACGCATCTTTCTTAACACTAATGACTTCAGAGTAAATCTTATCGACTTCATCTTCTATGACTTTCTTTTGTAAACCAAAATCATCAACGCTGAGTACTTGAGGACTTGTTGCAACCAAAGGTAACACAACGTTTGGTGTAGCGGGTGGCCTTGGAGCCTCAGATGGGGCAATCTTAGTTGTATTTGCCGTCGTCATTATGTGAGCACTGGGTTTAGCATTAGCAGCTAATTCGTCATAACAAGTTAATCGCACAGTTTTGTCCGTTTTAGCGGCACATATAGACAGTTGCTGGCCAAGATTGGTATTGGCATATGCATTAGCCGAGATCAATATGATCCCGACGGCAATTAAACTTAAACGCATTGATTCTTCCTTATTATTTTAGTCTGTAGAGCCTTTCTTTATCGCTTAATTTTCAGCTTCTTCGTTCTCTGGCTCATCTTCTTTTTTGCTGTAGAAACGTGCGGCGATTAGTCCACCTTCAAACAATAACAGCATTGGTACGGCTAGCATAGTCTGCGAGATAATATCGGGCGGTGTGAGTACCATGCCAACAACAAAAGCTCCTACTACAATATAAGGGCGTTTTTGGCGTAACTCATCGGGTGTTGTAACACCAGCCCAGCAAAGCAAAACGACTGCTACAGGTATTTCAAAAGCTAAACCAAAGGCAAAAAATAATTTTAGAATAAAACTCAAATAACTGCTGATATCAGTAGCAACTTGTACGCCTTCTGGAACGACACTGGTGAAAAACCCAAATACAACTGGGAAAACAATATAGTAGGCAAAGGCTATTCCAAGATAAAACAACAGAGTGCTGCTGGCTAACAAGGGAACAACTAAGCGTTTTTCATGTTTATATAACCCAGGGGCGACAAAAGACCATACTTGATAAAGCACATAGGGAATGGCGATGAAGAATGCTAATACTAGTGTTAATTTAAAGGGTGCAAAAAAAGGCGCGGCTACGTCGGTTGCAATCATACTGCCCGTTTCTGGAAGCGAGCGCATTAAAGGCAAAGCTATGTAGTGATAAATATCGTTAGCCCAATACACAATAGTAATGAATACCAATAACACACTGCCAATGGCTTTAAGCAATTTGTTACGTAATTCAAGCAAATGGCTAATAAGCGGTTGCTGTTGCGACATGGATTATCCGTTTGATTTAGGGTTTGAACTGTTTTCGCTAGTCACTTCAGATGACTTAGCTTCTTTGACTGAAGGAGACTCGTCAGCTGATTTTTTTGGCTCGACAGGTGATGTGTCTTCAACCTTATAAGGACGATTCACTGATTCAGCGGCTTTTTTCAGCTGATCAATCGACTCTTGTAACTCTGGCGACAAATTGGCTAAACCTTTGCTTTCAGCTTTTTTTAAATCAGCATGTAACTGATCAATTTTAAGCTCTTGCTCAAGTTCATCTTTGACAGAGTTAGCCATGCGCTTAAGCGCACGGATCCAACCTGTTAACGAACGTACTGCAACCGGTAGTCTTTCGGGGCCTAGTACCACTAGCCCCAAAATACCGATCAGCAGCAGCTCCATAAAGCCGATACCGTCAAACATAATAAATTACGCCTGTTTATCTTTAGATTCTGTTTCAGGTTGCTTTTCTGCAGCCTGTTGCGAAGTCGCTGCCGTTTGGTCTTTGTCTTCTAGTGATTTACTTTCATCTTCTGGAGTCATGGCGTTTTTAAAGCCTTTTACTGCTCCACCTAAATCACCGCCCAAAGAACGCAATTTTTTAGTCCCAAATAATAGAATGACAATTAACGCTACGATTAGAAGCTGCCAAATACTGATGCCGCCCATGAAGATTTTCCTCTTTAAAGTAAAAATGGTTTTTGTAAAAAAGTTATTTCAAAATCCATAATAACACCCAATTCTTTAAGTATTATGAACCTCTAATAAATTAGTGCTAGTTAAAACTTACGATTCTTTGGCCTAGATCGCCATCCTATTGCCCAAATCAATATGCCTGCACCTATACAGGTATATGCAGGCCATAGTGTAGCTATTTGAGTAAATAAAATTGTGCCACAGATCAATAATACAGCCGAAGTGATAAGTAGATAATTACTCTTGTGCGATTTCTGTTGGTAGCGCAAGTACTTATCTAACATTTGCTGTTGAGTGCCGAGTAATTTACGCCCTAGTTTTAAATTGTCGTAAATCAATTCAGGAAACTCAGGGAGTTTATCAGCCCAAAATGGCGCATTTGATTTTACTTTATTGAACATGGCTTTAGGGCCAACTTGTTCTGACATCCAATTTTCTAGGAAGGGTTTGGCGGTTTGCCATAAATCTAATTGTGGATATAACTGACGGCCTAAACCTTCAATATACAGTAAGGTTTTTTCGAGTAACACCAATTGTGGCTGCACCACAATATCAAAATGACGCGCAGTCCTAAACAGCTCTAACAGAACATGACCGAATGAAATTTCATCCAATGGTTTATTAAACATGGGTTCGCAAACTACTTTTACAGCTTGTTCAAACGCAATAATATCTGTGTGTTCAGATACCCAACCTGACTCAATATACAGCTGGGCAATACGGTGATAATCGCGATTAAAAAAGGCTAAAAAGTTTTCTGCTAGGTAACGTTTATCCACTTCGGTTAATGTGCCCATAATGCCGCAGTCTAGGCCGATATAAAATGGGTCGTCTGGATGTTCACGACTGATAAAAATATTGCCTGGATGCATATCTGCGTGGAAAAAATTGTCGCGAAACACTTGGGTGAAAAACAATTCTACACCGCGTTCAGCAAGCAGTTTAAAGTTGGTACCTTGAGCTCGTAACGCTTCGGTGTCAGAGACTGGAATACCGTAAATGCGTTCCATGACCATAAGGCGTTGATAACTGTGTTCTTCGTAAACAAAAGGCACATACAGCGAATTAGAATCCAGAAAATTATTGCGCAGTTTGATGGCGTTAAGCGCTTCGAGCTTTAAGTTTAGCTCGCCTAAAATGGTGGTGCGGTAATCTTCAATCACTTCTGCTGGGCGTAAACGATTACCGTCACCTAATAAGGTTTCGAGTAAGTTAGCCGTTTGAGTCATTAACTGTAAGTCAGCTAATATCTGCTGCTCAACATTAGGTCGCAGCACTTTAAGCACCACGGCTTTACCGTTAGATTTTAAGGTAGCGGTGTGTACTTGCGATATTGAGGCGGAGGCTAATGGCGTGTCATTAAAGTCATCAAAATAGGTTTCTATCGGTGCCTTTAATTCTGCTTCAATTGCTTGGCGTGCCAAGGCTGAGTCAAATGGTGGCACTCTGTCTTGCAACATGGCCAACTGATACGCCCATTCGTCGTCAAGTAAATCACGGCGAGTCGACAGCATTTGTCCTAATTTGATGTATACCGGCCCTAAATCTTGCATCGCTAATTTTAAGCGCTCTGCAGGCGATTTAGTTTTATGCTTATTACGGATCCAAAATAAGCTGTTGCGCACAATGGCGAAATACCAGGGCTTTTTGTGTTTAGGTATTAAGTCATCTAAGCCAAAATGCAGAATGGTTTTAATGACATGGTAACCACGCCTGATACTTGCAGTTGTCATTGCGTTATTTGATCTCTTATTTGGGCTATTTTGGCTTCGATACGTTCGGTTTGACTCACCAGTTCGTCCAGATTATCACGAAAATGTAGCCATTCGATTTTATGCGGCGCGAGACGATATTCTTCAGTGGTTAACTGGCTGATGTGTGAGCGAGTTTTTTGTAAGACTAGCTTGATATCATGGTTAAATTGTTTTGCTGTAGCAACGAGTTTATGCGTCGGAGCATCACCAATATAACGTGATAATGGTTCGGCAAAATCAACATGAATATTCTGTAAATAATGGCTTAACGATTGCAGTAATTGAATATCGCCTTCCAAACTGAGTTTATCTTGTTTGATAAGCTCAGTTAAATTAGCGCCTTCAGTCAGCTGATATAATGTTGATACATCAGCACGTACGGTTACTGCTACATCACCTTCGTAATGGCTCAGCACTTGAATTTGTTTGGCAAACACCAAATAAATGGGCCAATTTAACTGACTCAGCTGGATACAAAATACTTTGCCGTGCAATGACTTTTGGCGAGCATAGTCACTTTTAGCCTGTGCTGGCAGTTGGTTAAAAGCGGTTTCAATGGCAGCACAAGTTAACAAAGCAAAGTGATTAGGGGTCATTAGAACTTATAACCTCTATGTAATGCGACAACGCCGTCTGTCATGTTGGTGTAGTCGACTTGTTCAAATCCTGCATCTACCATCATTTGTTTAAGCGTTTCTTGATCAGGATGCATCCGAATTGATTCGGCAAGGTATTCGTAGCTGTCAGCATCTTTAGTGATTAATGCGCCCATTTTAGGTAACACCTTAAAGCTATACATGTCGTAAACTTTACGCATTAATTCATGTTTAGGTGTTGAAAACTCAAGCACGAGTAGTTTTCCACCCGGCTTTAATACTCGTTGCATTGAACGTAACGCCGCATCTTTATCGGTAACATTACGTAAACCAAACGCGATAGTGATGATATCAAAATGGTTATCAGGAAACGGCAGTGCTTCAGCGTTAGCTTGAACATAGCTGACGTTATTGACGATACCTTTGTCACGTAATTTAGTGCGACCGACCTTGAGCATGGAATCATTAATGTCAGCAAGAACGACTTGACCTCTATCGCCGACTAAATGTGAAAACTTAGCCGTGAGATCGCCAGTACCACCGGCTAAATCAAGCACTTTCATCCCCGGTCTTGCAGCCGCGACTTCAATGGTGTGGCGCTTCCAAAAGCGGTGAACGCCAAAAGACATCACGTCATTCATAATGTCGTATTTTGCCGCGACGGAATGAAACACGTCAGCGACTAAGTCTGCTTTTTTATCGGCTTCGACAGTTTTATATCCAAAATGAGTGTTTTTCGGTTCGCCTTCAGACATCGGTATATTCCTATAATGTGCGATAATTAATAGCGAGTGTATGCCATTGCGAATGATTGCTGAAATGCTGCGGTGCGAGAGTGTGACAACAATCAATTAGTTGTCTTACCTTGCACCTAATATACATTTCACTTCAACTTGAACGCCGCAATGAGCTTCGCGTCGATTAGCCCCAATAAAAAGCAGCAGTTAAGGCTAAAAAATTGCCTGCATTAGAGCATAAAATTAGCCTTTAATGAATAGCCGTAGCTGATTCTAATTCAGACCGGTTAATCGACCCTGAAGATAAGCATAAATTAACTCACTGAGACCTTGACCTGCATCGCGGTAACCCGCTTCTAAACCCGCGTGATGACATGCTGGGGCAGTTTCTGCAAAATGAGCGTAATGGCATGGACAATGCTTAGCAATATAATGCACATAATGGCAGGCATCGAGTATCGATATACCGGCAAAAGTCGCTGCACTGCTGGGCATATTGGCAATCGCATCGACATCGAGCTCTAATGCGACGGGCAGTTGGGTTTGATTTAATGCTTTAGCGATTTGTTTTAATGCGGTTTCTAGTGACAGTTCACGCCGGATCCAAATTTGTTGCAAACTGTTCCATGTAGCGCCAAACAGGCTCAGTTGTTCTAGGGTTTCTTCACTATTTTTTAATTCATGCAAGCCGAGAATATGATAATGGTCGAGTGCGCCATTGGCGGCGGCATAACTAAATCCATTACCGCTGTGGCGACCTTCTCGTGGTCTAAAATCACTGTGTGGATCGAGGTTGACGGCTGCGACAGGTAGGCCTGTAGTGGCTTTTGTTGCCATTAATAAACCATAAGCATTATTGTGGCCGCCGCCGATAACGATGGGTTCTAATCCTGCTTGCATGATTTCACTTACTGCAGCAATGACGATGTCATCCAATTGTGCGGTTGCTTGGCGTAATTGTTCAACGGTAGCGGTTGTGGATACTGATGTATCAAGACTGATTTGGCCTAAAATGGCACATTCGTTACCATTAAGAAATCGATTGGACTGTAAATTAATCAACTGTTTCATGCTAGCGATAAAGGCATCATCAGCGCCGCCTCGGCCGAGGTTAGCTCGTGGTCCCACATCTTCTGCAATGGCAATAATGGCAAACTGGGCGCCACTGGATTTAGCCTGTTGTGCATTTTGTGCTAATGACAGTTCAGCCGATGCCAGATAAACCTGTTGGCCTATTTTGGTTTCATTAGGGCGTAAACTTAATAATGCATCGCAATGCTGTTGAGTAAATGCGCTAAACATGGTGATTCTCCGAATTACAGCCACAAAAAAACCAGCATAGCTGGTTTTTAAAGGAATTGTCTGCCAGCTTTTTACAAAGCTAAATTGGCTATGACGGGGTTATTCAATATCTAATGGTTCTGGAGACAGAATAACGCCCGTGTTATCAGCATAGATATGATCACCCGGTAAGAAGGTCACGCCACCAAAATTAACTGGAATTTCGATTTCGCCCACACCGTTACTTTCAGCACCGACAGGAATCGAAGCAAGCGCTTGGATACCAATATCAAGTTCTTCAAGAGCGTCAACGTCACGTACTGAACCGTAAATGAGAATACCTTCCCAATTATTGGCTACAGCAATTTCAGCAATTCTAGCATCGAGTAGCGCACGTCTTAACGATCCACCACCATCGACTAATAGGACTTTACCTTCACCGTCTTCTTCTAAAGCATCAGCAATCAAGCCATTATCTTCAAAACACTTAATTGTACTGATTGAGCCACCGAAGGAGCTGCAACCACCGTAGTTACTGAACATTGGTTCGACGACATCGACTACATCTATATACATGTCGCAGAGTTCTGAGGTGTTGTATTCCATATTTCACTCCTGTTGGACAGCAAAGGTAAATTGCTGGGTAAAGCAAAGTTAAATGAATTATATGAGCTTTTTATGAAAATAAAAGCCTTATCAATCACTGGATTGTTATAAATCAACTTATGGTGTGACTTATGCGCAGATGACGCATTGGCCTAAATAGAGAACAGGGATCAAATTTGTAAGTAATTTTCTTTCAAATTGAACCAATTAGTCGATATATGTTGATTTAGGTCATCCTAATACGTTTTTTAATTACATTTTTGCTCTACAGTTTGTTAGCATATTGCTAGATTTATTAATGTTAGTTTACAAAATAATACTAGCTTTAGGGGCACGGAACCCCCGTTACGCATACGGAAGGCAGAGAGCCTGAAACAGAGGTTCTTATGGAAAATATCAATATTATTGAAGTATTAGGCTATGCCGCATCCGTTATGGTTGCCATTTCACTAATGATGAAAGACATCGTTTTACTAAGATGGTTAAACTTTATTGGCTGTTCTTTTTTTGTCGCCTACGGATATGCAATCGAAGCATGGCCAGTAGCGGGCATGAATGCCTTTGTTGCATGCATTAACATTTTTCACTTAATTAAGATTTATCGTAATAAAGGTGCACAGCCACAAACTGCATAATTGCACGAGTCATATTAAGTTATCGTGTTAGTGAATGACGATAACACGGTCGCGATTAATAACCCCTCAAGCCAAACTTGAGGGGTTATTGCTTTAAATCGCTTTGATTTAAAGCAATAAATGGCTATCAAACCGCTCTGTATTCCCCTGTCTGCGTTTTAATGGCCCACAATAAGCTCTCTATTGACGAGTCAATACATCTTGTGAGTAACATCAATGGCAAGCACATAGTACCGATTTTAAATAAAACCGTTGTTATCGATTTATCCCATCTCTTATTCTCAGTTGAAGTGACCTCGCGGGTAAACATCAGCCGTTAAGCTTCTTTATGGTTATACGCTAATTTATGCTTATTCTCGAATTTATGGTTATTTCTAACGTGAAACTCAACTATGGGCTGTGTCATAAAACTTTAGGCTAACTGTCACCTCGTGTTCATTACCTCTGTCTATTATCTAAACTGTTAACAAATACATAACTTTAGTCGGATGAATATTAGCTAAATGATATTACCGACGTTTGACATGGAGTCAGGCATGAAGAGTATCAGCCAGTTAGATAAATATTGGTTTTATTGGATAGTGCAATTTAGTCGAGATAACGGCCTAAGTCAGGCTGCTAAACGTGTATCTGCAACCGGTGATGGCCACTATTATGCTTATTTATCTGTTGCGCTATTGTTTTTTCATCCCAATGGCCAGCACTTTTTTAATTTAGTGTTGGGGAGTTTCTTGGTTGAGTTTCCGTTGTATTTACTGCTGAAAAATAGCATTCGACGTCATCGTCCTTGCCATGCGTTAGCTGGGTTTGAGTCTGGTTTTGAACCGTCGGATAAATTTAGCTTACCTTCAGGGCACACTGCTGGCGCCTTTGTCTTTGCTAGCGTGGTGAATCTGGTGTTTCCTGCCTTAGCACCGATTGCGTTTGCTTGGGCTTGTTTTGTTGGCTCATCGCGTATCGCTCTGGGAGTTCATTATCCTGTGGATATTATGGCTGGCGCTGGGTTGGGGATCGGCTCGGTATTTCTGGTCGATCAACTGATGCTGTAAAGCTTATTTTATGACAACTGATGTAGTAATCGTTCATGTACTAGCAGTTCATGTAGTAACTGTTCATGTAGAAAGAAGCACAGCGTTTTAATCTTGATCATTAAGCCGTTGAGGGATGTAAGGCAATATGAAAATCTTGTACGGAGTTCAAGGCACAGGGAATGGCCATATCAGCCGCGCACGCGTAATGTCTACTGCGCTTAAGCAACATAATATCGATGTCGATTTTCTTTTTTCAGGCCGAACACCACAGCACTACTTTGATATGCAATGCTTTGGCGATTATCAGACCCGTAATGGTATGACTTTCGTAACCGAAAATGGTCGTGTTAATTGTGTTAAAACCGCCAAATACAATTTAACCACTCCCATTTTATCTGAAATTAAGCAGCTCGATTTAACGGGTTATGATTTAGTTTTAAACGATTTTGAACCTGTGAGTGCTTGGGCGGCCAAACAACAAAATGTGCCGTCAATCGCCATTAGTCATCAAGCAGCATTACAGTATCCAGTCCCTAAACAAGGTAACAGCTGGTTTAATGAATTTCTGCTCAACCATTTTGCACCCGTTGACATCGCTTTAGGTTGTCATTGGCATCATTTTGGCTTTCCTATTTTACCTCCATTTGTGGAGGTGTGGCCCAATGGTGGTGATCATAGCCACCAAATTTTAGTCTATTTACCCTTTGAAGAGCCTGATCGTATAGCTGCCTTTTTAGCCCCATTTGATCAATATCACTTTTCTGTTTACCACAGCACTAAACCATTGAAACCATTAGCAGAGCATATTCATTGGCATGGTTTTAATCGTGAAGGCTTTAAACAACACATGGCTCAATGTGGTGGGGTGATTGGCAATGCTGGCTTTGAGTTGGCCAGTGAGGCGATGACGTTAGGTAAAAAGTTATTGGTGAAACCGTTACAGGGGCAGTTTGAGCAATCTGCTAACGTTGCGGCGTTAGAATTACTTGCTGCGGCAGAAAGTATGCAAACTTTAGATCCTGCCGTGCTCAAGCGTTGGTTAAAAAGCCCGTCACCTAAGCCTATTGCGTATCCACAGGTAGGCGATGCATTAGTGGAGTGGTTAAAAATGGGCGATTGGCATCAGCCGCAAGATTTATGTCAACATTTGTGGTCACAAGTTGAGTTGCCTGAAAACTGGCATAAACGGCAATAATGTTTGCTGCAATCAAGTTAACCGTATTAAAAAGTGCGTCAATTCATCGCACTTTTTAATGGGCTGGCTCAATTAAGGAAGGCGTTGATATAGCAATTCTAGCAGCTGATCTTCTAATTCGAAACGAGACTCCATCGCTTGTGCTAAATGTGATAAATCGTTGTCGAGTTGATACAGCACTTGTTCGTCAGATGCGTCGGTATATTTATCATTAAAATCCAATGCCGTGTCAGTACTTTCGCTAATCAGCGGTAATAAGGCGTTGGCTGTTTCGATACTCGTTTCACCAAACTTCTCGCAAGCTTTAATAACGTTGTTGTAAACCTCAAAGTGACCTTCTGAGACATAATCAACTAATTGGGCACAAAATTGTTTCACTTGATCCATGCTCGGAAGTGATTTTTCGCTACGAGAATAGGGTGCTAATCCGGCAACGATAAAATATTGGATTAATAATTTGCGGCGATGATTAAGCCATTGATCGATTAAATTATGAGAACCGCCCCAGCGTTTTTCTGCTTTTTCTAGTTTTGTTAGCATGTCTTCTCTCTAATTGGCAGCCATTCTGTTACAACTAATGTATTGGACAAAGTGTATTGCGATCAACTGTTTTATTTTTATTTGCTTATCGACGAGCTTGCTTTGGGGATGAAAAGGACAGGGGTCTTGGAGTGGGATAATAAAAAACCCCGTGATGGCATGCCATCACGGGGTAACGAAGTTTTCAAAGGCTCGATTTGTCGGGCTTCTTGATTGTTCTTGCTAGCGCACACTTTTTATACCAAACCACTTAACGCGACGCAACTTTTAATCCAATAAATTGCGATTTACACATCAGTATTGTGTGTTTTGTGAGCATAGTGGCGGTTGTGTTAATAAAATCGACCATAGATTTAGGAATAGCTCACATAAATTCTGCATGAGTGGTTACATTAATCGCGTAAGTGCTAAACTAACGCCCAGCAAAAATCATAACAGTCTAGGAACAAAGTCCACATGGCAGAATTAAAGAATGATCGTTATTTACGTGCGTTGCTAAAGCAGCCTGTTGATGTCACTCCAGTATGGATGATGCGTCAAGCAGGACGTTATTTACCTGAGTATAAAGAAGTTCGTGCTCAAGCGGGTGACTTTATGTCTTTATGCCGTAATGCCGAATTGGCTTGCGAAGTCACTTTACAGCCGTTACGTCGTTATGACTTAGATGCTGCGATTTTATTCTCAGATATCCTGACCGTGCCAGACGCAATGGGCTTAGGTTTGTATTTTGAAGCAGGTGAAGGTCCGCGTTTTGAACGTCCAACGGATACTATCGATGCAATCAAAAAATTATGTATTCCAGATCCAGAAGATGAATTGGGTTATGTAATGCGTGCAGTGAGTACGATTCGTCGTGAACTGAATGGCTCTGTGCCGTTAATTGGTTTTTCGGGTTCTCCTTGGACTTTGGCCACTTACATGGTTGAAGGCGGCTCAAGCAAAACCTTCGAAAAAATCAAGCGTATGGCGTATGCAGAACCTGCTGCATTACACATGTTATTAGATAAGTTAGCAGACTCAGTAGTGTTATATCTTAACGCTCAGGTGGCTAACGGTGCACAATCGTTAATGATATTTGACTCGTGGGGCGGTGCGTTATCACACCACGCTTACCGTGAGTTTTCATTACGTTATATGCAAAAAATTGTTGATGGCTTAACTCGTTTTGCTGATGGCCGTAAAGTGCCAGTTACCTTGTTCACTAAGGGCGGCGGATTATGGTTAGAGTCTATGGCTGAAACAGGCTGTGATGCATTAGGTTTAGATTGGACTGTTGATATTGGTGATGCTCGTCGTCGCGTAGGTCATAAAGTGGCGTTACAAGGCAACATGGACCCATCAATGTTGTATGCTACGCCAGAGCGTATTCATCAAGAAGTTGATCAAATTCTAGCGAGTTACGGTGAAGGTACTGGCCATGTATTTAACTTAGGCCATGGTATTCATCAACATGTTGATCCTGAACATGCTGGTGCATTTATCAATTCTGTGCATGAGTTGTCTGGTAAATACCACAAGTAATTAGTGGTATTGGCTAAAAAAGCGAATCTTCGGATTCGCTTTTTTGTTGTTCGTTTTTTGTTTTTTAGCTTTTGAATGTGAGCAGTTAGTTTTTCTATTTTTCTATTTTTCTATTTTTCTATTTTACGTCTTTCCGGTAATGCTTGTGAGCCGGAATCCAGCTGTTTTTTATGATTTTGATTTAGGTTTTATGGCCTGCGGCCACTAAAGTCGTGGCGCTTCACCCACACCAGACCAAGAGGAAACCAACGGCTGCTCCCTCTTGGAACTCCCAGCCGCCACATCAAAATTATCTGAAAAGCGGTAATTTCGCGACGTGGTTGAATCCAGCTTTTGGCCTCTTTTTAATCTTGCCTCGGCCTTATTCGAAAATGCTAACGCTTCCGATGGTACATCCTGTACCGCGAAAGCTAAGCTCACATCCATGTGTGCTTCACGCTATTTTCTTCAACGGCCTCAAGTTCAGAGTTGAGTTTAGACTTTTGCAAGCGTTACTAACTCGTTTGTGGACAGAAATGATTTAGAAAAGCCAGTGTTTCAATTTACTTTTTATAAAAGTTTACCCTGATTCCAATAAATTATAAGCCTATTCACCATACCATTCTGGTTTTGATTCTTTCGAGTTCCATGCCCAGTCTCGCAAAGTTTCAATGACATTGTCACGATCATATTTATCGTAGTATGTAGGATTAAGTCCCGTGCCTTGAAAGCCATCTAATTTGCTTGCTTCAAAACAAGCTTCATCATCATCTTTACGAGATGTAATCAATGTACCGTTTTTACCACCAAACTGGGGGAGTAAACCTGTAATTTGATATTCTTCACCATCTGAGCCAATAAACTCGTATGGCGATATAAATTCTATACCCAAGTCTTTTGCTGCATTTATCCAAGCTTGCTGGGGACGATTAAACAAAGATTCTAGTAAATCAGCATTTTCATTGTCGGGTGCATTTATATCTTTATAAATGACAAAATCAACGAAACCGTCTTCATCGAAGGAGACAACCCAACGTTCTGAAAATGCTTCCACTTCCACATCAACGCACCCGATATTTTCACGGTAATCTATGCGAAGTGGAAATTTTTCTTCTTTCATTTGAGCTAAAAACTCGAAAAGTTTCATCGGTATCCTAAAGGCTTATAACGCTTCAAATATGGGGCGCGCGTTGTTTGCGCGTCCCTGCCATAATTTGTTTGTTATACGCTGACTTTTGCACTAAAAGATAGCCAAATAAAAATAACAAACCTGTCACTAACCAAATTACACCAGTGTAAAAAACAATTGAATTAACCTTCTCTGGGTGACGTATCCAAAGCTGTAAAGGTAATACTCCACGAATAATACAAAGTGTTGAAATTGTATAAATACCAAGCTTTAGCAAAGGTAACTTTCTAATAATGCCTGCACCAGATAACGCATATAGCCCGACAACCAAGAAGATGGCCGATATAAATATGGTTCCAACTGGCGCTAACCAAGTCCCATTTTTAGCGGATTCAATAACTTGAGGGGGAGCCATTTGAGCAGAAAAACATTCAGGCCCTAGGAATATACAAGACATATGGGCAATAGCAGTGGCCACAGCAATTAAGGCAACAACAACTAAATATAGGATTCCTGGCTTCGACTTCACTCGACTCTCCATTTAAGCGTATAACGCTTAAAACTAAAACAAAGGTTATTTATAGCATTAAGCATAGCGAATATAAATAATCCTTTGATTTTACTTGCTATCTGGCAGCCAGAGCGTTAACTCGTTTTGGCGGTGAATCAAAAAACGGAAATAAACGGCACTGGCGGGATATTCGTAGCCTTAAGCTAATCGCTAGATTTGATTGCGAAGAACCACTAGATAGCATTATTCTTTAGGTAAAACCGAGAATTTTCGCAATTACATAACGAGAAACAACACTGTTGTTTTAACACAAATGAATTATAACTGTATAAAAAGACAGTGTACAATCGAAAAGCTTTTTATGATGTTTATCGTAGATAGATTTACCTCAAAATGGTGCTTTCATAAACTAGCGATAACTATGTTCAAGCATAGTTTAAATTGGATATTCTCTAACAAGTAATGGGGCATAAATGATTTGCATACCTTGCTCGCGATTGGTGTGATTCAACTCAGAACTTGAGGACGTTGAAGAAAATAGAGCTAGCCTGACAGGACGTCAGGCTAGCTTTCGGTGGCCATGGATGATGAGATGGACGCTCCCTAATACGGCGTCAATGCGCCAAACTGTTGTTGAACCGCACAGTTACTT
>NZ_JBEOPM010000029.1:0-61298 GCF_040310165.1 Shewanella sp. AC91-MNA-CIBAN-0169 | reverse complement strand
CCACCAAAGCAAAAACTGGCACTAGTGGCCTAAGTCTCTACTTTTGATCTCAGCTAAAAATGGGGAGATTACCAATGTATATGGCTCAATTATACGGATATCTATTTTTATTGGCTAAACATTAACTGCTAAACTACGATTTATTTGCCCTTTGAAAATGATACTTGAAGATGGCGATGCCTAGACAAACTATTGTTCGTTTAGAGGACACAGCTTATTATCATTAAGTTTGCTGGTAGTTCAACAAGATATTTTATGATCAAAAATTTTGATCTGATACAAGAGGATTATAAGAATCTCAATCAAGTGGCATTACCTGTGTCGAATATGAATAAGGTAGTTAGATTTTATCAACTTTTAGGCTTTATCTTAATAGTGGATACGTCGCACTACGCTCGTTTCGAATGCCCAATGGGTAAGAGCTCTTTTTCACTGTCTTTAGCGTCTGAGCCTATGACTTATGGTGCGTTGATTTACTTTGAGCACCCAGAGTTAGATAACTGGCTGAATGCTCTAATAGCCAAAGGCGTTGAGTTTAGCCAAATGCCGACAGATGAAACTTATTTTTGGCGTGAAGCGGTGTTATTCGATCCCAGCAGCAATAAGTTCAAACTTTATGGGGCGGGTGATAACCGTTTAAATCCACCTTGGCGGGTTTAAACTTATCGATTACTTCGCATAGGGCGATTGTCCGACTTCTTCAGCTACTAACCATACTCGCATATCAAATTCTAATTGGTGGTAATCCGCTAACATAAAGCTGCATAGTTGATAAAAAGCTTTGTTGTGTTCCTTTTCCCGCAGATGGGCCAATTCGTGCACCACTACCATTTGTAATAGCTCAAACGGAACGTGTTTTAAGTGTGCTGCAATTCTAATTTCATTTTTGGCTTTCACTTTATTACCTTGGCGGCGATTAACATAAGAATGCAAACCCAGGGCATGGTGGCTTAAGCTGATTTTTTCGTCAAAAATGACTTTGGCTAATGGGTCTGACTGACGCATATAGGTATTTTTTAATGTCAGCGCCATATCGTATAAGGCTTTGTCTGTGCGAACGTCGTGTATTTTTGGGTAGCGTGTTAAAAAGTGGGCAGCTAAGGCGTTAGCGTCAACGAGTTGGCGAATTTTCTCGACCACGTCAGGACGATAACCATTCAAATAACGCAATGCACTTTGTTCACTTTGCTGCTTTTTAATGTCTGCGCTGGTGACTAATAGGCTGAGATCTGTTTTTGGCTTTAATGATTGGCTTGCCGACTTGACTGGCATTTTAGGTGGGGCTTTAGGTGTTTTAGTTTTAGTATCTGACATGGTTGTAGTTCAACTGATTTTTTGGCGTTACCGTTATCTGAGTCGGTATCGATAACGCCAATATAGAACGGTGAAAGCGGTGGGTTACACTTTACCGAAGATGAGTCGGTTATGCTGAACATAAGCAACATCAAATGCATTAAGCTGCACGCGTTTTAGATCCAATGATTCAAAGTCAACTTGTGGCGGGTTACGCTTTAATTGCTCTTTAATAATCAATGGAGAAATAAGCGAAACTGGAAGGTCCATTAATTGAAGTACCGCTTCAAGTTTGAAGCTGGTGGCACTGCCGGCAAACTTGCCTTTTTGTTCACGTTCAATAATAGCTATTTCATCGACTTTGTAGTCGCTCATTAGTTTTTTAAACGCAAAATCAAACTCACGAATTGAGTCCGTGCTAGCTGATTGTGAAATACTGAATGAAACTTTACGACATGCTGGCACGTTATAGGTTTCGCCTTCATAGGTCAGTAAACAGATAATGGCTTCGCCGCCTTTTAATTCCACACCACAAATTTTCATGTTAATCCTTACTGGTTTATTCATACGAGTGTGCCGTTGGCATGCTCGTTATCGTTCATTTGTTGCAGGGCAGTGTACTGCCCTACATTCATTATTCTGTCATCGCAGTTTGTTGGTCATCTACTTGCAGATTACCTGCGATTTATGGGCTATTTAGTCTTCTGCTGTGCCGTCGTCTTCGATAATGACAATAGGCTTAACTTTACGGCGAACTGGCGCATCACCGACATCGACGCCAGTGATAAAGCGTTTATCACTCTTTGGTGCCGCTTTAGGTTTTTTAGGTGCGCTAACTCTATTGCTGATCACAGCTGCTTTTGCACTGGTACCAGCTTTGCCTGCCTGAGGCTTATCTTTTAGACCGCTAAATTTGGCCTTTAAGCCTTCAATCACCGTGAGGTCGAAATTTTTACGTAAAAACAATTGTACTTTTTTAAAGCTGTCCCAATCTTTAGGACCTACAAATGAAACCGCATCACCTTTAGCGCCTGCACGGCCAGTACGACCAATACGGTGGACGTACTCTTCTGCAAACTTTGGCATATCAAAGTTAATCACTAATGATACGTTGATTAAATCAAGGCCGCGTGATGCCACATCGGTTGTCACTAATATTTTTGATTGGCCACGAGCAAATTGATCCATAATTTGGTTACGAGCCGATTGCTTTAAATCACCACTGAGTGCTGAGGTGGCAAAACCTTGCGCAGCCAATAGCGTGGCTAAACGGTCGGTATCTGAACGCGTAGCGGTAAATACAATCACTTGCTTGTGTTGCTCTTGGCTTAAGATGTGCTGTAGCAAGGCTTGTTTATGGTCTAAATGGTCAACCAAAATAATTCGTTGCTCAATATCTTTATGTTCAGTGTAAGACTCACCGATAGAGACATGGCTTGGTGTTTTGAGCAATGTTGTTGCAATGTCACCGATGCTTTCATGATCTAACGTAGCTGAAAACATTAACGTTTGGCGACGCTTATGATCAGCGGCATCATTAATGGCTTTTAGCTGTGGCGCAAAACCTAAATCGAGCATACGGTCAGCTTCGTCAAGAACCAGTAATTCTAAGCCATTTAAATATAAGTGGCGCTGTTGTAAGTGATCCGCAATACGTCCCGGTGTGGCAACAATGAAATGTGGATCTCTGGCCAATGCTTTGGCTTGGTCGTTAAAGTTCTCACCGCCGAGTACGCTAATGGCTTTATATTGGGTATTGGCGACTAATAAACGTAATTGGCCATAAACTTGCTGGGCTAATTCACGAGTCGGTAACAAGATAAGTACCCGAGGATCTTTTTTCGACAATGCTCTAGTGGATATCACGCGTTGCATTGCGGGCAATAAAAACGCTAAGGTTTTACCTGAGCCGGTTTTAGACGATGCCATTAAATCTTTACCTGATAAGGCAATGGGAAGTGCTTGCGCTTGAACATCGGTAGGCGTAGAAATGCCAAGGTGCTTTAGACTGTCAAGCAGGCGCTTGTCCAACGAAAAATCGGTAAATTGCAAAGGTAAATCCCCTAAAAAATGATAGCCGACGATTATAGCTGTTTCACCTTGCTATAGCCAACAAGAGTCGCTTTAGTTATGCTATTTTTTAGCTTTATATTATTGCCTGAGTTCGACGTCGCTATGGGACGATTCAGGCGGGCGTATCGTAAAATTGAATACCGAGCATGGAAGGAACGAAAGATGACAAAGCTCACCGTGGGATTAGCGCTAGGCAGTGGAGCCGCTAAAGGTTGGGCACATATTGGGGTATTGAATGGTTTAGCCAAGTTAGATATTTATCCTGACAAAGTGGCAGGTTGTTCGGTAGGGGCATTAGTGGGTGCTGCCTATGCCAATAATCATTTGGGTGAACTTGAAACCTGGGTGAGTGGATTTTCAAGTTGGGATGTACTCGGGTTAATGGATTTAGGCTGGCGAAAAGGCGGACTTATCAGTGGTGAAAAAGTATTTGATGTATTGGCTAATCGTATTGGCGACCTTAACATTGAACAGCTGAATCGTCCCTTTGCTGCAGTGGCTACCGATTTATATTCTGGGCAAGAGATTTGGTTTAAAGAAGGTGACTTACGCCATGCGGTTAGGGCTTCATGTTCAATGCCGGGCTTTTTACCCCCAGTACAGCAAGGGCATCGCTGGGTTGTGGACGGTGCGGTAGTGAATCCTGTGCCGGTATCATTAGCTCGCTCTATGGGCGTTGATGTGGTTATTGCGGTGGATTTAAATGGCCATCGTCGTGGCCAAATGCACTTAATCCCAGAGCAAGTAAAAAGCCGCAAAGCCACTAAGTCTGAACCTATTGATGAAAAGCGCGAGCTTGAATCTGGCTTTATGGACCTATGGGGTAAAGGCAAAGATTATATGAATGGCTTAACCGATAAATTCTCTTTAGGAAGCTCAAAATCCCATCCGGGTATGCTGGCGGTGATGTCACAATCGATGGATATTTTAGAACAACGCCATAAACGTTCACGCCTAATGGGCGAGCCACCTGATATTTGCATCGTACCTGATGTGGGTGATATTGGCACCATGGAGTTTCATCGCGCTAAAGAAGCGATTAAAGCAGGTGAGCAGGCTGTAAGTGATATTAAACATTTAATCGAAGCGACCTTAAAGAAATGTTGAAGCAGTATCGAATATAGTGGTGTGTTTATGATAAATACACCCGTTGATTGCCGCTGTGTGAATATTTGCTATTTTATCGGTATTTGTCATTAAATCCGCGTTTGTTATTCAACTAGGGCATTGTCTAACCTGCGCAGTCTGATGTAGTTGATAAGATTATTCACTCTCTCATAGTTATCTCATAGTTAACTCATGGTTATTTAGTCATTATCTAGTAGTTATCTAGTAGTGACTTGCCCGCAATGATCTATCCGCAATGGTCTACCCGCAATTATCTAACGATAACTACCGAGTCATTAGATACAGTGGGTACGTTATTTATGTTGTTGATCTAGCCATTTAAGGTTCGATCAATGACTTAATACCGTCATTCAGCACCATTTTAAGTTGTCAAATACAACCCTTATGGCGTTTGCACATCAGATTATCGATTCAGCAAAGCATCCCAAATCGCTAAATTATGTCGATTTTATCCCCTTGTATTAGCCTGTCAAAATTAGTTGCTATTCCTACAATATCTATCGTTGATAGCAAGTGTTTTTTCAATATTAAGTACTGCCGACAATTATGATCTGGATCAAGGTATTACTCCGCGTAAATGTGTCTAATACACTCTATCTTGTGTTGTGCGTGTATTAAAGCGCTATATATAGTGCTTGTAAAGGATGGTTGTATGCTTGTAGTAGTGAAAAGGGATGGATGCCGAACTGCTTTTGATGGATGTCGAATCAAAGAGGCTGTTGTGGCAGCAATGGAGTCTGCAGGTATAGCCGACCATCAATATGCACAGCAGTTAGCGCAGACGGTAGAGCAGCAAATGGCTGTGAAGACCGAAGTTGATATTCACGAACTACAAGATGCAGTTGAAAATTTATTAATGTCGGGCCCGTTTAAGTCGGTGGCGCGTCATTACATTGAGTACCGTCACGATAGAGATAAACACCGTGAAACCCAGAGTAAATTAAATTGTGCTATTCGCGGTTTGGTTGAGCAATCTGATAGTGCCATTTTAAACGAAAATGCCAATAAAGATGCCAAAGTCATCCCGACCCAACGAGATTTATTAGCGGGCATTGTGGCCAAGCATTATGCCAAAACGCATTTACTGCCAAAAGATGTGGTAGCCGCCCATGAAAAAGGCGAAATTCACTATCACGACTTAGATTATGCGCCTTTTTTCCCGATGTTTAACTGCATGCTAATTGATTTAGCCGGCATGTTAACGCATGGTTTTAAAATGGGTAATGCTGAAATTGAACCGCCTAAGTCTATCTCAACTGCTACCGCAGTTACGGCGCAAATTATTGCCCAGGTCGCGAGCCACATTTATGGTGGTACCACGATTAACCGTATCGACGAAGTGTTAGCTGAGTTTGTGCAAATCAGTTATCAAAAGCACCTTAGCGTCGCAAAAAAATGGCAAGTGGCTGACGTAGAAGGTTATGCGATGACACAAACCGAAAAAGAGTGTCATGACGCATTCCAGTCACTTGAATATGAAGTGAATACCCTGCATACCGCCAACGGCCAAACGCCATTTGTCACATTTGGTTTTGGTTTAGGCGTGTCGTGGGAGTCGCGTTTAATTCAGCAATCGATGTTAACTGTACGTATGGCGGGTTTAGGTAAAAATCGTAAAACAGCAGTCTTTCCAAAATTGGTGTTTGCCATTAAAGATGGCGTGAATCATAAAGCGACTGATGTTAATTACGACATTAAAAAGATGGCCTTAACGTGTTCAAGTATGCGCATGTACCCTGATATTCTTAATTATGATCAAGTCGTAAAAGTCACTGGTTCGTTTAAAACCCCAATGGGATGTCGCTCATTTTTGGGCGCCTATGAAGAAAATGGTCAATTGGTCCATGAAGGCCGCAATAATCTAGGTGTTGTCAGTCTTAATTTACCGCGTATAGCGTTGGAAGCAGGTAAAGATGAACAGCGTTTTTATCAAATACTCGATGAGCGTTTGTTAATTGCCCGCAAAGCCTTAGAAACGCGTATTGCCCGTTTAGCTGGCGTTAAAGCACGAGTGGCACCAATCCTTTATATGGAAGGCGCCTGTGGCGTGCGCTTAAATGCCGATGATGATGTGAGCGAAATCTTCAAAAATGGCCGGGCATCAATTTCGTTAGGGTTTATTGGTCTTCACGAAACTATTAATGCTTTATACAGCAATGCTGAACATGTGTTTGATAACACACAATTACGTGATAAAGCTGTCGCCATTATTAGTCATTTAAAGCAAGCCACTGAGTCTTGGAAACAACAAACAGGTTATGGCTTTAGTTTATACAGTACCCCAAGTGAAAATTTATGCAGCCGTTTTTGTCAGCTTGATACTACCCAGTTTGGCGTAGTGGCAGGTGTGACCGACAAAGGCTATTACACCAATAGTTTTCACTTAGATGTCGAAAAGAAAGTAAATCCTTTTGATAAGATTGATTTTGAACAACCTTATCCAGCGATCGCTAATGGTGGGTTTATTTGTTACGGCGAATATCCCAACATGCAGCACAATATTGAAGCGCTCGAAAACGTTTGGGATTACAGTTATAGCCGAGTGCCATATTACGGCACCAATACTCCCATTGATGAGTGTTACGATTGCGGTTTTATTGGTGAATTTAATTGTACTAGTAAGGGCTTTGTGTGCCCTAAATGTGGTAATCATGAGCCAAGCCGAGTGTCTGTTACTCGTCGTGTGTGTGGTTATTTAGGTAGCCCAGATGCACGACCATTTAACTTCGGTAAGCAAGAAGAAGTTAAGCGTAGAGTGAAGCATTTATAATGCATTACAGTGCATATCATAGCGTTGATGTGATCAACGGCGAAGGCACCCGCTGTACGTTATTTGTTAGCGGTTGCGAGCATGGTTGTAAAGGTTGCTATAACCAAAGTACTTGGCGTGTAGATGCTGGCCATGTTTTTAGCCAAACACTAGAAGATCAGATTATTGATGATTTAACCGATACTCGTATTTACCGTCGAGGCTTGTCGTTAAGTGGTGGCGATCCGCTGCATTCCGCCAATCTTGAAGGTGTCTTAAAATTGGTTACGCGGGTAAAGCTGGAATGTCCCGATAAAGATATTTGGCTGTGGACCGGTTATCAACTGGCTGAACTTACACCGCAGCAACAAGCTGTGGTGAACTTTGTGGATGTGTTGATTGACGGTAAGTATGAGCAAGATAAAGCCGATCCCGCGCTATTATGGCGCGGCAGTAGCAATCAACAGATCCATCGTTTTATGCGCTAGCGTTTTATATGAAGGCGTTAAGACGAGTCGCTTAATGTCAGCACTTTAACTGTCAGCGCGCTAATCGTTAGCACGTTAATCGTTAGCAAATAAATGTTTAACCCGCTAATCGTTAACTCGTTAATGATTAGAAAGACCCACAATATGGCGATAACGTTTAGTGCGTTGTTTGGTTTTATATTGATCGATTAATAAACTCCACAATGGTGAATCATTAGTGTGTGGCGACTTACCTTGGCTTACACGACGAAGTTGGCGTTTAATGACGGCCATCATCGCCAGTCCAGCCAAAGGTTTACTCTGCCAATTGACTGTTGGAATTGACGGGACAAACTCTGGCTGAATTTGCCATCTATTGGCTAAGTCAGGATAGAAGGCGAGGGCGCTAGCGATACCACACAATGCAAAACCAGCATCAATAACTTGTTGAGCCACAGGTAGGCGATGAATACCTCCGGTTAACATTAATGGAATAGGGCTACGCTGGACCAATTGCGCTGTTAAACTTAAAAAATAAGCCTCTCGAGCTAACGTTCGCTCATCAGCACTGCGACCTTGCATGGCTGGTGCCTCGTAGCTGCCACCTGATAATTCCACCATTTCAACGTGATACTGTGCCAACATATTAATGACCTTTTCGGCGTCGTCGACATCAAAGCCACCGCGTTGGAAATCAGCAGAGTTGAGTTTTACTGCTACATCGAAATCGGCACCACATTTAAGTCTTACTTGCTTAACCACTTCGAGTAATAACTTGGCACGATTTTCAAGCTTTCCGCCCCATTGATCATTACGTTGATTGGTTAACGGCGATAAAAATTGAGCCAGCAAATATCCGTGTGCAGCATGAATTTGCACTCCATCAAACCCAGCTCGTTGAGCCAATTGTGCCGTGGTAACAAACCGTTGGATAACCTCTTCAATGTCTGCTGTTGTCATCGCTTTTGGTTGAGAGAACATGGATGAGTGTTTGCCTAAATCGAGTGCGATGGCAGAAGGGGCTAGATTTTTACCGCCCATCGCTTTAAACACCTGACGGCCTGGATGATTGATTTGCATCCATATTCTGGCGTTATTTTGCTTAGCTGTTTTGGCCCATTGGATGAACGGCTCAAGTGCGCTGTTGGGATCTAATACTACTCCGCCAGGGCCGGTCATGGCTAAGGGATCAATCATCACGTTACCGGTGATCATTAATCCTACGCCGCCTTTTGCCCATGCTTCATACAAGTTGAACAATGCGTCATCAGGTTGTTGTAAGGTGTTAGCAAGGTTTTCTTCCATTGCGGCTTTAACCAATCTATTGGGGATGATGGCACCATTGCTCAAGGTGTATGGTGTGAAAATGGTATTAGCCATGAAATAATATCCTAAGGTAAGCCGCTGAATTAATGTGTTGTTTATCCTACAAGTAGCCTAGATAGTCAATTGTCCTTATTAGAAAGGGATAAAAAAAGCACTGCCACAGGCAGTGCTTTCATCATCTCGTTACTCAATTTAGCGCTAGATTTAACGCTAAATTGAGATCTAGATTTCGAGCAAACAAAATCCAGATTGATATGTTTTTAAATACGATAAGTTAGGGTTAACTTCGCATTACGCTCTTCGCCGGGTAATCCGCCTAAGAACATGGCTTTATCGTAATATGTTTCATTAAATAAGTTATTAATGTTCAATTGAATTTTATAACGTTCAACGTCATAACTAATCGCTGAATCGATTACCGTATAACTTGGCACATAACCATCTGGAATACCAAAAGAACTAGAGTGTGTGCTGCGTTCATCGACATATTTAGCCCCAAGACTGATTGATACCGGTGCTGGTAAGGCAAATTCTGCGGCATAAGTTACCCAAGCGCCCGCTGTGACGTAAGGTACACCTTTTTGGCGTTGGCCATAATCACTGCTATTTGGATTTTGATTGTCTCTAGCATCTTGGTAAACCGCGTTAACGTTGACTTTCCATTGGTCACTTAAATATGCATTCAGATCTAGCTCCACCCCTTTAGTATCTTCGCTGCCGTCGTAAAAATACGGGAAGATATCAGGTGTTGCTTCGCTGCTTTCGTATTCTGGATTGCTATAAGCCACATTAGTACGTGATGTTTTGAAAAAGACCAAAGATGCAAGCAATTGATCATCAAATGCTTTGGCACGAATACCTAAATCATTACTGATAGATTGAGAATCTTCACGGTCTGCTTCATTGCCTTTTACATCGCCTAACACACTGTATGCTGTACGGCCTTTAGAATGATTAACGAAAATAGAGATATCGTCAGTAGGCATATAAGTTAGGCCTAAATTGTAGGTTACACCGTTATCTGTGGTATCCGCTTCTGGTTGAGGGTCAGCTAAGCTACTACTATAACGAGCATCGACACCCAAGTGTTCATAACTTTGTTTAATTTCATTGAATGCGACACCAATACGGCTAGTAAATCCGCCACCTAAATAACCCACATGTTGTAAGCCCAAGCCCCAAGCTGTGACAGATTTATTGTAGTTACTGGTTAATAATGGATCGTAGTCTTCAAATTCACCTTCGCCCCAATTGGGGTTACGGATATCATAAATATACGGTAGCGAACCTTGATATGACAAATTACCATCGGCATCTTTCAAGGTGTAATCTGCGTCGTAAATTGAATACTGTTTAAAGCGAATATCGCGATCTTCAAAGTTAGCATTAACTAATAATTCGTTACTGATATTGCCAATGTCGAAGTCATAACGTAAGTCGGCAAAATACTGCCATGACTTTTCTTCTGCCGAGACTTTGCGGTATTCCTGACGGCGTGCCGCATAAGGGTATAGAGTGCCATCTTCAACCAAGGGCGCACGTGGGTCAGCGTTAATTACGCCACTACGTTGCCAATAAACATAATTATAAGCCCCTGTTTGACGAGCAAAGCTGGTTTCGTAATTACGGTATTGCAGTTGTTGGTTTAAAAATAAGTCATCGGTTAAGTACACATTATGACTTAGTTTAAAGCGCAACTCTTCGCCTTCATTGTCTTTCGCCATTGGTGAAATAAGACCGTTATGACCAAACTCATACGGTGTTAGGCCATCATTTGCGCTTAACGAGTCGGTTAATTGTTGGCGCTGATCGTCTGTTAGTTGTAAACCATTACTGGTAGGGTCGTTGACTAAGTCTTGCCAGCTGACTTCACCAGCGGTTTTCCCCTCGACTGAAGCTGCGTTATAAATGCGGATAGGATGGCCGATTGAATCGACGGGGATCGCATCGCTAATATATGCTGTTGATAGCATAATATTTTGGTTTTCATTCAATACATATTTAAGCGAGCCATATATTTCATCGCGGTCGGTACCAAGATCTCGATAACCTGTACTACGAGCCGTTTTTGCCACGAGGCGATAGGCTAAATCGTCAGTTATTCCGCCCGTAGAATCAGCCATGAGAGAATAACTATCCCATTGACCCACTTCAGCTTCAAACAACTGTTTACTGTCAAATTGAGGTTTTTTCTCAATAAGGTTAATCACGCCACCCGCGCTGCCCATACCATACAGACCAGTAGCAGGGCCCTTGAGTACTTCAACGGAACTCACGTTGGTTAGTGAACGAGTTGGATTAAAGGTGTTACCTAATCCAGCACCGCCATACATACCATCGTAAGTGTAGTTGGCGCCTAATCCGCGCACGACCAAATTGTCGCCAATACCATAATTATTACCCGCTTGAGTTACGCCGCTGATGTTACGAACCAAATCTTGCATGTTGGTGATGCCTTGGGCATCAATTAATGCTTCATCAACAATCACCACCGCGGCAGGCGTTTCCATCAGCGACATATCAGATTTGGTTGCTAAGCCGGAGTTCATCACTACTTGGTTTTGTCTGCCATAAACTGTTATTCGTTCATAATTGGTAGAGGATGATGCATTGGTCGTATCATCTGCAGGTTGTGTTGTAACCTCAGATTGGGAAGTAGGCGTTTGTGCGTGAGCATAAACGGGAAACAGCACACTTTGACAAGCAAGGGCGAGTAGCGATAAACGTAATGGCGTCATAACGGGTTAGGCTCTTTATTAACAATGTTGCGAATGATAATGATTATCATAAGTATTGCAATGGTGTGTTGTGATAAATGTGGCAAAGAATGGGTTTTGGTGATTTGATTGCTGATCAATTGCACAATTTGAGTGAGGAATGAGCATGGTTAACTTGCCAATAAAGGGCATAAATCATGGTAAAGCTTAGGTATTAAGTGGCTTAAGCACACATTAGTATTTGTTATCCAATAAGTGCACCGCGTCTCACGCTGATGATTAATTGTAATGCGATAATATCCAGATTGTTTGTACAGGGTGAAAAACTTTGCCTGTACATTCATATATGAAGCGTTTGCTATTCGCATCTTAGGTGGTTTTGGGTATATAATCTGCCTCCGAAACGGTGTTGTGATAAACGTATAAGCGTAAACGATTCACTAACACGCCAAAGCACTTAAGGTAATCAAATGAATTTAAAGCTAGAACTGCAGACATTGAATGATAAATTAGACAAGTTTCGTCGCAAGTTAGCTGCGGCTGAAGCACGTGGCGATGCCACGATTGTCCTGCAGTTTAAGAAAGAAGTGGCGACAGTGACTAAGCGAATCGCCAGCATTAAAGGCCAGCAAACTCGCGAGTTTAGCAAAGAAGGTGTGGCGTTGAAAGCGTTAGGATTTAAGCGCGTGCTGACTAAAGCCGAACAAGCCGATATGGGTAAGTTAAACAAGTCGGTTAAAGGTTTAGTCGTTGTGCATCCTTTAACGGCATTAGGCCGTGAAATGGGCATAAAAGATGTGACGGGTTTTGCGCCTGCTAAGTTCTAATATTTTCTTTTACAGTTAGTTGTCGTAAGGTTAATTCATGTCGGTAAAGTATATCGCAACATCTAAGTTACCCACTCCTTGGGGTGTTTTTGCTATGCACGGTTTTGAAGAAACCGCGACAGGTAAAGAACACGTTGCTTTGACATTTGGTCAACTGGATCCCACAGAGCCCATGTTAGGTCGTATTCATTCTGAATGTTTGACCGGTGATGCATTATTTAGTTTACGTTGTGATTGTGGTTTTCAATTACAAGCAGCAATGCAGAGTATTGCTGAACAAGGGCAGGGGTTTCTTCTGTACTTGCGCCAGGAAGGCCGTGGTATTGGGTTGCTTAATAAAATAAGAGCTTACGAGCTGCAAGATGCTGGTGCCAATACGGTTGAAGCGAATGAGCGTTTAGGCTTTGAAGCTGATATGCGTAAATACGACATGGTTTTGCCGATGTTAACGCAAATTGGCGTGACTAAAGTAAAGTTGATGACCAATAACCCGCGTAAAGTGATGGCGATGCAAAATATGGGTATCGAAGTCGCAGAACGTATTCCGTTACAAGTGGGAAAGAATCGCTATAACGAATCATACTTAAAGACCAAATCAACAGAGTTGGGCCATATGATGTCGGAATACCATTTCCACGATGAATAGTCTGCAACAATAATAGTCTAAATGATGATGAAACAAAGGCAGAACTTACCGCTTATTGAATCATCATTGTTTGATTACCTGCGTTTTATAGATGTAACCTTCCGCTTATCTTTGATGATATTGCTTATTGTTTGTAGCAGTATGAGTCATGCTACTGAATTAACGCCGACTACACCACCAGAGCTGATCACTGAACCTGACGCGTCTCATTATGCATTTGCCAATTACCTAGGCAGCGGTGTGTATCGAACTTCTGGCCAAAGCGCTGCTGTCGCCAATATTCCTATGGGATTTGTGCTTGACTCAACAGATGACTATTTATTGAAGTTACGCTTTACTGCATCATTTGGTTTTTTTGATTACTCCTTTAATGACCTACCTCAAGGCAGCATTCCTAACAATGTCGGCACAATTACTCTAACCCCTGGGCTTGAATATCACTGGCTGGTGGACGACAAGTTAACGCTTGAGAGCTATGTTGATTTAGGCTATGGACATAATTTTTCAACTTACAGTCATGTGGGTATTTTTTCCACTGGCGTTTCTGCACTCTATAAACTTGATGCGCCTTTGTTTACCCCTATTTGGGTAAATCGGATTTATTATGCAGGTTACCAAAGTAATCAAAACGACAGCACAGAAGGCTATTCGGTTTTTAAAACAGGTGTAGATTTTGGGGTTAATTATGATTGGCAGTGGCAAGATGTCCGGGTTGAACCGAGATTGTTTATTGCCGGACACTGGTATTTCGATAAACTAAAATTTGTTACCCCAGTTGGGAAAGATGTTCTAACCTCATACACCTATGAAATAGGCGCAACGCTAGCATTCTCTAAACCTATCAACTTGAGTGCGATAGGCTTAGACAGTGTCGAAATTGAACATTTTGGATTAAGTTATCAAGTCGGTGGTGGGCTTAAAGTGTGGCGCTTAATTTTTGAATTTCCGCTATAAGCCCTACCAATGTGAATAGGTGAATACATTAATTTGAGCTAGTTCCCCAAATATTGGCATTCACAGGTTCTGTCGATGCAGTCTCTGAGCTAGCTTTAGCAGAAACGACTTTATTTGCTGCAGGTTTAGCCGCATTCACTTTGGCTTTGGCTGGCCGAGATTTAGCAGAAAATGATCCACGGCTATCTTCTTTAGGCGGCGGTAATGGCAGCTTGTTTGCTTTACGATATAAGTATTCAACTTTGTCACGAGCCCAAGGCGTTTTACGTAAAAACTTCAAGGTTGATTTTACACTCGGGTTATCTTTGAAACACTGAATGTTTATCCTAGATGCGAGCTCTTCCCAGCCGTACTTTTCAACGAGTGAAGTCACGATAGTTTCTAGTTTTATGCCGTGAAGCGGATTGTTTGCTTGTGTCATGAGCCGTGCGAGCTAATTAAGTTTGGCAATATTATACCCACATTGTTGCCAAAGTGATATCAACACAAGAACGGCAGCCGAAGCTGCCGTTTATTGATGATATTAACCTCTATAGCTCGTTGACTAGTTCAACTTTGTCATCTTCGTCAGTGTCAATATCCCCTTTGCCTTTGGTTTTAATAATAATCATTGTCGCAATGATTGCGGTAGTGACTAAACCTGCAATGGTTGACACCGTCATCGGTAGACCTGCACCTAATGTTGATGAGTTCAACATAAAGCTAATCACAACACAGGTCATGAACATAGCCGGTACAGTACAAATCCAATGGAATTTATTGTAGCGCAGCAAGTAAGCTGAAGCGGTCCATAACATTAATACAGCAGTAGTTTGGTTTGCGACACCAAAGTAGCGCCAGATAATGCCAAAGTCTACTTGGGTTAACACGGCGCCGACGACAAATAATGGTAACGCGAGCATTAAACGCTTCGGTAACTCTATTTGCTTGATGTTAAAGAACTCTGCCAAAATTAACCGTGCTGAGCGAAATGCGGTATCGCCAGAGGTGATAGGCAATACAATGACACCTAAGATAGCCAAGAAACCACCAAATGTTCCTAATAACCCATTAGATGCTTCGTATACAACGTTTGCTGGGTTGCCTGCCATTCCGGCATTCAATCCTTCTACACCACCAAAGAATGATAATGCAATTGCACACCAAATTAATGCAATAACACCTTCACCAATCATGGCGCCAAAAAACACAAAGCGACCGTTTGATTCATTTTCAACGCAGCGCGCCATTAAAGGTGATTGTGTTGCATGGAAACCCGATACTGCACCACATGCAATTGTGATGAATAAGGCTGGCCATAATGGCATGTCTTTAGGGTTTAAGTTGGTAAAGAAGTCACCCATTTCAAAACCAGGTAACATGGTATGTTCGGTTGATAATGCTAACGCTATAATCAGTCCGAGTGACATAAAGACCAGTAATGCGCCAAAGAAGGGGTATAAGCGACCAATAATCTTGTCGATAGGCACGATGGTAGCAATTAAATAATAAACAAAAATGATACCAACAAAGAGAGTGACATCCAGTCCGGTAAGTTTGCTTAGTAATCCTGCAGGAGCAGAGATAAACACTACGCCAACTAGTAACAATAAGATAATGGCAAACAAGTTCATAAAGTGTTTGGCGTTGTTACCTAAGTATTTACCAGCCAAGTTAGGAACTGATTGACCATTATTGCGTACCGATAACATCCCCGAAAAGTAATCGTGCACTGCACCGGCAAAAATACAACCAAATACTATCCATAGCATCGCCGCCGGGCCATAAAGGGCACCAAGGATCGGACCAAAAATTGGACCGACACCAGCAATGTTTAACAGCTGAATTAAATATACTTTCCCTTTAGACATCGGTACGAAGTCGACACCGTCTGTCTGAGTGAAAGCAGGCGTTTGTCTTTGGGTGTTAATGCCGAACACTTTTTCGACAAAAGCCCCATAAATAAAATAGCCGCCAATTAGCAGGCCTACACAAAGTAAAAACCACGTCATTTTGTTATCTCCCCATTTTTATAGTGACATCATTTTAAAACATCAAAATAGGGTATTTGGGACTAACTGAGTGACAGGTTAAAAAGGCTGAGTAAGCGGTAAATAGTCATCCTGAGCGGTTTTAGTTGTTTGGTAAGTGTGGTGCATATCACGCTTAATGTGGCGTAAACAATGTTACTGAAATCCAAGCAACTGCTTTAACTCTTTAAGATAACGACGTGACACCGGCACTTTTGCTCCGCTATGGGTGGTGACTTCTGCGCCCGTGTCGGTGATTTCAATTTCTGAAATAGCACTTGTGGCCAGTAAGTATTGTTTATGGCAACGAAATAGCGCGGTTTTTTGCTCTAATACCTTAAGGGTTAATTGGGTGTGACTGAAACCTTTATTGGAGCACACATGAATACCGCCTACATCACTGACAATAAACTCTACATCAGCGGTAGCGACAACTTTGAGTTTATTGCCACTGTAGCAGGGTAAGTGCGCTAATTGAGTTGGCAGTATCTGCGTCATTGGTTGCGGTGTCATGTTGGTGCGTACTTTGTCTAAGGTTTGGTTAAAGCGCTTTTCATCGATGGGTTTAAGTAAGTAGTCGAATGCATTGTTATCAAATGCTTTGATCGCATATTCATCAAATGCGGTAATAAATACTGCTCGTGGCATTTTTTCAGGATTAAGCATGGCGATTAACTCCATGCCATTTATCCGTGGCATTTGAATATCAACAAAAATCAGATCGGGCTTTAACAGGTTAATTTGTTGTAGTGCTTCAATGGCATTACTACACTGTCCAAGGACTTTGATATCAGGATGTTTGTCGAGTAAATCTGCCACTTCTTGGCGGGCGAAGGGTTCATCATCAATGATTAAGCACGAGATCATTGGTCAATTTCCTTTAACGGTAAACGCACACTAACGCGGGTGAATACATCGGGTTCACACTCAACTTCAATACCGTATTGGCTGCCAAATAAATTTTGAATTCGTTTGTGGACTAAGTTCATGCCTAAACCATCTGTGTTTTTAGAGGGTTGATATAAACCGGCATTATCGGTCACGTTGAGCAATAAGTCATCGCCGTCTAATGTGGCTTTAACATCAATAACACCAGCATCAAGCATCCGCGACGTACCGTGTTTAACTGCATTTTCAATCAAAGGCTGTAAGGTAAATGCAGGCATTTTTTGGTGATGATAAATCATAGCAATATCTATGTTGACTTGCAGTTTGTCGATAAAACGGGCGCGTTCAATGGCTAGGTAAGCGTCTATGTGCTCAAGTTCATCAGCCATTGTCACAAGTCCAGTCGTTCGGGTTAAGTTGATGCGTAAAAATTGCGATAACTGCTGTAATAATTGTTTAGACATTTGCGGGTCACGCTTAATAATTGCACTGATTGTATTGAGTGCATTAAATAAAAAGTGTGGATTAACTTGAGCTTGTAGTAGTTTTATCTCTGCTTGCATCAATAAGTTTTGCTGTTGTTCAAAGCGGCCATAAAGAATTTGGTTAGACAGTAACCTGGCAATGCCTTCGCCTAAAGTACGATTAATGTTTAAAAACAATTTGTTTTTAGGCTCGTATAATTTAATGGTGCCAATGACTTCGTCGTTACTGCGCAGCGGAATAACTAGGCTTGAGCCTAAACTGCAATTGGGCGATATAGAACAGGAATAAGTGGTATCGACACCATCAGCAAACATCACACTATTTTGTGCGATGGCTTCGAGAGTGATTTTTGAGGAAATAGGCGTATTAGGTATATGGTGATCGGCACCAAGCCCAATAAATGCCAGTAATTTAGTGGTGTCGGTAATGGCGACTGCGCCGACTTGGGTTTCTTCTATTACTATCTGGGCGACTTTTTGGCTCGACTCTAAATCAAACCCTTTAGACAGTAAGCCGACACTGCGCTCAGCTATTTTGAGTGCTTTAGTCGAAAAGCTGGAAGAAAGTTTATCAAACATGGCCTTTTGGTCGCGAACAATACTCATAAACATCGCCGCGCCTAATGAGTTAATCAGTAGCATTGGCGGGGCGATGAGTTTGACTAATTCCCAGGCTTGGTCAAAGGGTTTTGCGATTAATACAATTATCGACATCTGCATTATTTCAGCCATAAACGTCACACCAAATACCACAATTGGCTGATAAACCATTTCTGATTTACCGGCTTTTTTGAAGTAATAACTGATCATACCCGCGGATAAGCCTTCTAAGGTGGTGGATATGGCGCAAGCAATATCAGTGAATCCACCCATTGAATAACGGTGTAATCCACCTGTTAACCCAACCAGTAGACCAGTGACTGGTCCACCTAATAATCCGCCCAACACAGCGCCCATAGCACGAGTATTGGCGATGGCTCCAGATGTTTGCTCACCAAAGTAAGTCGCCATAATGCAAAAGCTGGAGAACACCAGATAGATAAAAATTTTGTGCGGTAATCTTTTTGATGTTTCTGCGAAAAGTTTAAACAATGGCGTTTTACTGACTAAGTAAACGATAACTAAGTAAACACACATTTGCTGTGTTAGCAGTATTATTAACGACATATATTCTCTTTGGATTAATTAAACGCAGTCAAATTGTGGTGGACATATTATTGACTCTTGTGAGCGTGTATTAACAGGTTAGTCAAGTCTAGTTCTCAGCATCTGGTTTTCAAAATGTGAGTGTAATATAAAACCATACTATTTCAATTTCAGTCTATTGTTAAAAAGCTATCAACAGTAATAATAGGTTATCAACTAAGGTTGTTTTAGAACCGGGATATTGTATTTCGATGCATCGCTGAACTATCACGTTTTGTCACGACTAATGAGTCGACCATGATGAGTTGTCTCAACATATCATTGCTCACAATCGGTAATACGCTATAACTTGGGTATTTGGTGCATCACAGGACCGCATCTATGCCAGTATATTCTGAAGATATTAACCAAAAACTGTTGCTGTTAACGTGATGTTTTACGCAATAAATCAGATTGTTTCACACTACTTTGCTGATAAAACTCATCAATGAGTATTCTGAGAATTTTGGATTTGGCAACTTTGCTGGTTTTGGCTATCTCATCCAATTGTGAAATGCTTTTTTCGGTCAGTGTGAAAGTGGCATGACGATAAATTTTAGTGCTTTTTTTATCGAGCCCTTTTAAGAACTCTTGAGTTGTTGAAGTGATATCGGGTTGACCATGCGATGCCCCAAGACCTAACGCATAATTATTAGCATCTTCGATAAAGTCGTCTACAGATACCTTTACTCGGGTATCTTTGGGTTTCTTGCGCTTAAGATCAGTTAAACTCATAACTATTTTCTGGTGGAATGGCAAAAAGCTCATCGGCAATGGCTCTAATTTCATCTGCCGCTTTACCGCTAGGATCGATTTCAAGCACTGAAGAGCCGCTTTCTTCGCTGTCATCATAGATGTTACGACTAAACGTCACTGAATTCAGTGCGCGTAAACCAAAAGACTCAACCACTTCCTTAGCTTCTAAAATCCGTTTACCTTGAGATGGCAGTGCAGGGCATTGTGTTATCACAATGGCGGCAATCATTTTAGGATTGACCATTTTACAAGTACTGAGCATGTCTTCCATATGAGGTAAGGTTTTAAGATCGCGTCGCTTAGGACGAAGTGGGATAACAACATAGGTTGCGACAGACATGGCAGCTCGCATTGCTAGATTATCCTGGCCACCACAATCAACAATGACATAGTCAAACCGATCATTAAGACTCAGTAGATCATTACGGATTTTTCCATAAAGCTGAATACAATTGATGGCTTTTAGGCTGGGGTCATTATTACGAGCTTGGATCCAGTCGGATGTAGTTCGTTGCGGATCGCAGTCAACCATAAGTACATTCGCATCGTGTTTTTGGCTAATATGTACAGCAATATTTTGTGCTAAACAGCTTTTGCCACTGCCACCTTTTTCTCCACCAACCAGCAATATCATGTTGTGATCCTTGATGCTAGGCGCTTTGTAGCACCGAAAATATCGATTAGTATTTTATCTTGAGTATAGAGCAGCCATAAAGGACTGCATGAAAATAATCAATTAAATTAGCTGTAAAGCAATATGGTAACTATGAGGTGAGCATTCGGTGCAACGGCAAACTTGGCCTTTAATGGTATTTTGTTTATCGGTGTTTTCATTGAACGTTAAGGCTATCAAATCACCCACTTTAAAAGAGGTTTTAAAGTCAAATAATACCCCTTTGCGAGCAAGATCGATGCAGATACCATGGTCGACACATGATTCACCATGAGCATTAATCCAATCTAGGCGGATCCGCTCAGCTTCCATATCTACACGTAACGAACCGCGTTTCTCTTCGAATCCTGTTGGCTCTTGGCCCATCCTGTTTCTCCTTGAAATGATCCGTCTATCGGCATCTTGAACTGTTGTTTGGCGATAATTCAACATCAAGACTATAGATGCCTAATTACCGCTAGCCTTACAACATTCTATTGTTTAGCTCATTATTGTTGTCGTTAACATTCAGTGCTGAGTGTTAACGTTTTACATCGACTTATAAATTTACCTTTCTATGCTGTTAGTAATTTTTAGCATAACTGCTTTGTTAAGCAAGACAAAATTATCATTATAATGCTGAGTCATCGATACTCGGTATGTTGAGTGGCAGTTAAGGCGATTAATTATCGTAGTCTTGGTTTTTAGGGTAAGGCATTTTCAACTGACCCCAACGGATCACAATTACCGTGCCAGCCAGTAAAATTGTCGACAGTGAAATGGCTAAAATACGCCAATCTTCCATGCCTTTCATGTCTAAAATCAAGTATCGAGCCAATGCAACAATTGCAATATAAAGCGGCATACGAATAGGTAATTTACCGGACTCAATATAATTAACGACCATCGCTAAAACTTCAAGATAAATAAACAGTAATAGTAAATCGGCCAGCTCGACGGTTCGAATGGCAATCATGTGGAGAATTTCTTCACCAATAGCAAATACCGTTGCCAGTGCGATAATTAATAATACTAAATGTTCGATATTTTTTAAGGATTTTAGTCCTACTTTTCGCAGTAATGGCATAGTCATCTTCATTAATAAAATCAAAACACTATTATTGACGACTTCCGCATAATTTCCCAGTGATCTGGGTCGATTTTTTGAGATAAACTGTGGTTTGCAGAATAAGTGGTTAATATACTCTCCACTCAATATCGATATAGTATGATTTACGCCGTTATGAGTCATTAGTTAGCGTTTTATCTTTACTAGGCTCAGATTAATCCTTCATGAGGCTAGAGTCATGCCATTCAATAGACATAAAAAAACCGCTAAAGCGATGCTCTAGCGGTTTGTCTAAATAAAGGTAAACGATTAACGTTTTAAACCTTCATTTAGTAGAGGACGCATAGTTTTAACTAATTGCGTGGTCACTTTTGGACTACCAGCCACAATGTTTCCTGAAACCATATAGTTGTGTCCGCCCATAAAGTCAGTAACAGTACCGCCAGCTTCACGACAAATTAAGTCGCCCGCAGCAATGTCCCACGGCTTAAGACCAATTTCAAAGAAACCATCTAAACGGCCTGCAGCGACGTAAGCTAAATCTAATGCAGCAGAACCACCACGACGGATATCAGCACATAATGGGAATACTTCACCCAAAATAGCCATATAGCTTTCAGTGTGTTGACGTGCTTTGAATGGGAAACCGGTGCCAATCATGGTGCTGCTCAAATCATTTACGTTGGTTACACGTAAACGGAAATCATTGAGCTTAGCGCCTTTGCCGCGAATTGCTGAAAATAATTCTTCACGGACAGGATCGTAAATAACGGCAACTTCAATTTTGCCTTTATATTGTAATGCGATAGATACCGCGAAGTGAGGAATACCACGAACGAAGTTGTTAGTGCCATCCAAAGGATCAACAATCCAAATGTAGTCTTTATCAGTACCACGGTTTTCACCGTTTTCTTCACCAATAATGGTGTGGTCTGGATAAGATTTACGAATTTGATATGTAATAGTTGCTTCTACTTCCTTGTCTACACTAGTCACAAAATCATTAATACCTTTACTGCTTACCTCAACACGGTCAAGTTCAGTATAGGCGCGCATAATAGTTTGGCCCGCGGCGCGAGCAGCGCGCGTGGCAATAGTCAGCATCGGATGCATTGCAATCCCCTGGATGTTAAAGAACGAGTAAAATAGCGCCCGCATTATACTTAATTTGACAGTTATATCAAATGCAGATTTTCATATAACGTAATTTTTAACGATTGTGATAATATACGGATAATATTTTTAGCTAAAAGAAAGTGCTACATGCTCAGTAATATTCGTGTTGTTTTAGTTGGTACCTCACACCCTGGTAATATTGGCTCTACTGCTAGAGCGATGAAAACCATGGGCTTATCAAATTTATATCTTGCAGAGCCAAGAACAGAGCCTGATGGGCAATCGATAGCACTAGCTGCTGGTGCGTCAGACATTCTGAAAAACCTTACGCGAGTTGATTCGTTAGAAGAAGCCATAGCCGATTGTAGTCTAGTCATTGCCACGAGTGCACGCAGCCGTACTCTTGATTGGCCGATGCTTGATCCTCGTGAAGCGGGTTTGAAACTCACTAAAGAAAGCTTAAATGGCCCAGTTGCTATTGTTTTTGGTCGTGAGAATCATGGCTTAAGTAATGAAGAGTTACAAAAATGTACTTACCATGTAGCTATTCCGGCAAACCCAGAATATAGCTCGCTAAACTTGGCTCAAGCAGTACAAATTATTTGTTATGAAACTCGAGTTGCCCATCTAGCGCAAACAGAAACACCCACTGTAACGGATGAATATCCATTAACCTCTGAGCTAGAACGTTTCTTCGTCCATTTAGAGTCGACGTTGTCTAAAACAGGGTTTGTGATTAAGAATCATCCTGGACAAGTGATGACTAAACTTCGTCGTTTATACACTCGTGCACGTATTGAAGCACCTGAGATGAATATTCTTCGTGGTATTTTGACTTCCATTGATAAGAAAATGGATAAACAAGATTAAGCAGTAAAGGAACATACCATGGGCGTCATCGATAGACTAAAAGAAGACATTGAATCGATATATCATCGAGATCCAGCCGCAAACAGTACCTTAGAGATAATATTTAATTATCCCGGTATGCACGCGATTTGGATCCATCGTATTAGTCATAAACTCTGGCTTGCCAACTGGCGCTTTACTGCGCGTTGTTTATCAACATTTTCGCGTTGGTTAACGGGTGTTGAAATTCATCCTGGCGCGACGATTGGTCGACGTTTTTTTATTGACCATGGTATGGGTGTCGTTATTGGTGAAACCGCTGAAATCGGTGATGATTGCACACTTTATCATAGCGTTACTTTGGGTGGGACCACCTGGCAGCCAGGCAAACGTCATCCTACATTAGGTAATAATGTGGTTATTGGTGCAGGGGCCAAAGTACTTGGACCTATCACTATGCATGATGGTGCACGTGTTGGCTCTAATTCTGTGGTTGTTAAAGATGTCGCAAGCGATCATACCGTCGTAGGTATTCCTGGACGTGTAGTGGCTTCGCCGACCAACCAGTCAAAAGAAAAAACTGAACGTCGCACCGAAATGGCCAAAAAGTACGGTTTTGATGCGTACGCTGTGTCACCAGACAATCCAGATCCGGTCGCTAATGCGATTGGGCAAATGCTTGACCATATGCATTTGATGGACTCTAAAGTACAAGAACTGTGTAATGCCATTCAACAAATGGGCGGTGAAGTCTGTACTAAAAAGTTGCCAGAGTTAACCGTTGATGCATTCGATGAAGCTTCTCGAGAAGCGGCCACTAATCGTAAACATGACATTGATAAGTTCGACCCGAGTATTTAATAATCCGTAAGTCATTGTAGATTCAAGTCAAAGAAATGGCCGATAATGCGATTAATTTCCTTGTCGGCATTGAATCTTACAAGATAAAAAGGTTAAATACGCCCTGCGAAAACATGGACCTTTTGGTTATAAGCAATGCCATAATACCCGAGTGTTTTAGTAGGATTAATACTTGACTAAATTACTCGGGTATGTTGAAATTACTGCATACTTTTTGGGAGCAGTACAAGTTATGAAACTTACATCAAAAGGTCGCTATGCAGTGACAGCTATGCTGGATGTTGCGATTCACTCTGCTACTGGTCCTGTACCTTTAGCCGATATTTCTGAAAGACAAGGTATCTCTTTGTCTTATCTTGAACAACTCTTCGCTAAGTTACGTAAACATGGTCTAGTGTCGAGTGTCCGCGGACCCGGTGGTGGTTATCGATTAGGTTTAGAAGCCGTCGATATCTCAGTTGGCATGGTCGTGCATGCTGTTGACGAATCTGTAGATGCCACTCGTTGTCAAGGAAAAGGTAACTGCCAAAGCGGTACTCGTTGCCTAACCCATTCTTTATGGGGTGACTTAAGTAAACAAATTTCAGATTTTTTAAACAGTATTTCTCTTGCAGGTTTAATGCAAAAGCGAGATGTAAGATTTATCTCGTTAAAGCAAGATGAAATACAAAAGGAACATAGAGTGAGTTTGTAACTCAGCTATGTTGATTGATATATAATTATTATTTGTACGTTGTATGTAGCCTCATCTGAGACTGCTAAGTACGGAGTGTGTTATGAAGCTTCCTATCTATTTAGATTATGCCGCAACAACCCCTGTAGATCCGCGTGTCGCAGAAAAAATGATGCAACACATGACAATGGACGGTGTGTTTGGTAATCCAGCATCGCGTTCACATCGTTATGGTTGGCAAGCAGAAGAGGCGGTTGATGTCGCCCGTAATCAAGTTGCCGATTTAATTAATGCTGATCACCGTGAAATTGTTTTCACATCAGGTGCGACAGAGTCAAGTAACCTTGCGATTAAAGGTATTGCCCATTTTTATCATAAAAAGGGCAAGCACATCATCACCAGTAAAACTGAACATAAAGCAACGTTAGACACGTGCCGTCAGTTAGAACGTGAAGGTTATGAAGTCACTTATCTTGTTCCCGATGCTAACGGCATTATCCCAATGGAACGCTTAGAAGCGGCGATGCGTGATGACACTATTTTAGTCAGCATTATGCACGTTAACAACGAGATTGGTGTTATCCATGATATCAACGCAATTGGTGAATTATGTCGTTCAAAAGGCATCTTTTTCCACATGGATGCGGCACAAAGTGCTGGCAAAATACCAATTGACGTTCAAACCACCAAAGTTGATTTGATTTCGATTTCTGGCCATAAAATGTATGGACCAAAAGGTATCGGCGCATTATATGTTCGCCGTAAGCCACGTATTCGTCTTGAATCGCAAATGCACGGTGGTGGACACGAACGCGGTATGCGTAGTGGCACACTAGCAACACATCAAATCGTTGGTTTAGGTGAGGCTGCCGTTGTTGCAAAACAGGACATGGCAGCTGATAGCGCACGTATTACTCATCTACGCGATAAGTTGTGGAACGGTATTAAACACATTGAAGAAACCTATATCAACGGTGATATGGAACAACGCTATAGTGGTATTTTTAACGTGAGCTTCAACTTTGTTGAAGGCGAGTCGTTAATGATGGCCTTGAAAGACTTAGCGGTTTCTTCAGGTTCAGCCTGTACTTCAGCAAGTTTAGAGCCAAGCTACGTATTACGTGCTTTGGGTTTAAATGATGAAATGGCACATAGCTCGATTCGTTTCTCTATTGGTCGCTTTACGACTGATGAAGAAATTGACCACGCTATCAAAACGATAACTGAATCTATCGATAAGTTACGTGAAATGTCTCCATTATGGGAGATGTTCAAAGATGGTATCGATTTAGAGCAAGTCCAATGGGCACATCACTAATTTAATCTTATTAAATGAGTGTAATACCATTAAATCGTAAACTGATAACGACACAGATTTTGGAGCAGTATCATGGCTTATAGCGAAAAAGTAATCGATCATTATGAAAACCCACGTAACGTAGGTTCATTTGATAAGAACGATCCATCAGTAGTAACTGGTATGGTTGGTGCACCCGCCTGTGGTGATGTAATGAAATTGCAACTTAAAATTAATGCTGACGGCATTATTGAAGATGCAAAATTCAAAACCTATGGTTGCGGTAGCGCAATTGCATCTAGCTCATTAGTAACAGAATGGGTCAAAGGCAAAAGCGTTGATGAAGCAGCGACGATTAAGAATGCAGACATCGCCGAAGAGTTAGCATTGCCGCCGGTTAAAATTCATTGCTCAATTTTGGCTGAAGATGCCATTAAAGCAGCAATTGAAGAGTACAAAAGCAGACAAGCTAAGTAATACCTGGAGTTAAGATGGCAATTTCAATGACCCCCGCTGCGGCTGATCGAGTTAGATCGTTTCTTGCTAATCGCGGGAAAGGCCTCGGCTTGCGCCTTGGGTTGAGAACATCAGGTTGTTCAGGAATGGCATACGTCATTGAGTTCGTTGACGATCTCAATGACGATGATGAACTTTATAATATCGAAGGTGTGAATATCATCATCGATGCAAAAAGCTTCATTTATTTGCAAGGTATTGAACTTGATTTTGTCAAAGAAGGCCTAAACGAAGGTTTTCAGTTCAATAACCCTAACGCAAAGGGTGAGTGTGGTTGTGGTGAAAGTTTCACCGTTTAATCATTGTTCACCTAATTAAGCCGTTTTATATCAAACAGTAAGCATGATATCTGCCCATGAATTATTTCGACCTGTTTAATGTAGTACCTGCCTTTGATATCGACACCGCCTTACTTGCAGAGCGCTATCGCGACCTGCAAAGGGCGGTTCATCCCGATAAATTCGCTAATGATACCGAGCAACAAAAGCTCCTTTCAGTACAGCGTACTGCACAAGTTAATGATGGCTATCAAACGTTAAAGAATCCCTTACGCCGTGCTGAACATATGTTGAGCTTGCGCGGAATTGAATTAAGTCATGAAACCACAACATTGAAAGATGGTGCATTTTTGATGCAGCAAATGGAGTGGCGTGAAGCACTTGAAGACATCAAAGATAGTAGTGAACCACAGTCATCAATTGATGAACTGTATGATTCGTTTGCTGAATTTGAGTCAACATTATTCACTAAGCTAGCGACGCTATTGATTAGTGATGAAAGTTCAGATGCTTTATTAGCGGCAGATCAAATTCGTAAGCTAAAATTTATGGCAAAATTACATGATGAGTTAGCCCGTATTGAAGATGGCTTGCTCGACTAATTGGCCCTAAATTCTAAACCTTATTATTTATGATTAGCTTGGCTAATCGATAACACAACAAGTTGGAACACTATGGCACTGTTGCAAATTGCAGAACCTGGCCAAAGCGCCGCACCGCACCAGCATCGTCTTGCGGTTGGAATTGATCTTGGTACCACCAACTCACTTGTTGCTGCGGTAAGAAGTGCTCAAGCATTAACTTTGCCTGATGAGCAAGGTCGTCATTCATTGCCGTCTGTGGTGCATTATGGCGAAACCAATGTGTTAGTGGGCTATGAAGCTCAAGAAAAATCAGCTTTAGATCCACAAAATACCATCGTTTCGGTGAAGCGTTTTATGGGACGTAGCCTCACTGATATTCAGTCTGGTGTACATCGTTTACCCTACGCATTACACGCGAGTGAAAACGGTTTGCCAGTGTTTACTACGCCGATGGGACAAGTTAATCCTATTCAAGTGTCTGCCGAAATTTTAAAACCTTTAATTGCGCGAGCTGAAACCACATTAGGTGGTGAATTAGAAGGTGTGGTGATTACCGTACCTGCGTATTTTGATGATGCACAACGTCAAGGCACCAAAGATGCTGCTGAATTATTGGGTGTTAAAGTATTACGTTTATTGAACGAACCCACTGCTGCAGCCATTGCTTATGGATTAGATTCAAAGCAAGAAGGTGTGATTGCCATTTACGACTTGGGCGGCGGTACTTTCGATATCTCGGTTTTACGATTAAACCGTGGCGTATTTGAAGTGTTAGCCACAGGTGGTGATTCTGCATTGGGTGGTGATGATTTCGATCACTTACTCGTGAGCCATTTACAACAGGCATGGCAGATAACAGAACCAGGCAGTCAATTAGCACGTCAATTACTGATTGAAGCTCGCCGAATTAAAGAAGCGTTGACTGACAATGACAGCGTTGAAGCTTCTGTCGTCATGGCTGAAAAGACATTAACCTGCATTGTCGATAAAAGCTTACTTAACGAGTTAATTGGCGCGTTGGTGAAAAAAACTATCGGCAGTTGTCGTCGTACTTTACGTGATGCTGGCGTGAGTGTGGATGAGGTTATTGAAACCGTCATGGTCGGTGGCTCAACTCGCGTGCCATTGGTGCGTGAACAAGTTGAAACTTTTTTCAAAAAGACACCATTGACATCAATCGATCCTGATCGTGTTGTTGCTATTGGTGCCGCGATTCAAGCAGATATTCTTGTTGGTAATAAGCCTGAATCGGATTTGTTACTATTAGATGTGATTCCATTATCCCTAGGTGTTGAAACCATGGGCGGCCTGGTTGAAAAAGTGGTTACTCGTAATACCACTATTCCCGTTGCTCGCGCACAAGAGTTTACCACGTTTAAAGATGGTCAAACGGCCATGGCATTCCATGTGGTGCAAGGTGAGCGTGAACTCGTTGATGATTGTCGCTCATTGGCCCGTTTTACCTTACACGGTATTCCGCCTCTAGCGGCAGGTGCTGCACATATCCGGGTGACATTCCAAGTGGATGCTGATGGCTTGCTTAGTGTTACCGCGATGGAAAAGTCCACCGGGGTTAAGACATCGATTCAAGTTAAACCGTCATTTGGTTTATCTGATACTGAAATAGCCACCATGTTAAAAGATTCGATGAAGTATGCTAAAGATGACATTACTCGTCGTATGCTGGCTGAACAAAAAGTTGAAGCGGCGCGGGTGATCGAATCGCTTAATGCTGCTTTGGCAAAAGATGCAGCGCTTCTAGATGAGCAAGAACGCGAAGAGTTAGTCGTTGCGATTGCCCAACTTGATGCCGTAGCACAGCAAGATGATATTGATGCCATTGAAAAAGCGATTGCAAATCTCGATGATAAAACCCAAGATTTTGCGTCAAGACGTATGGATAATTCTATTAGAGCGGCGCTAAAAGGGCAGTCGGTCGACAACATATAGGTGAAATGATGCCACAGTTAGTATTTTTACCCCATCAAGAACTTTGTCCAGATGGCGCAGTACTTGAAGCAGAAGTGGGTGAGACCATTTTAAACGTTGCGCTGCGTAACGGTATTCATATTGAACATGCGTGCGAAAAGTCATGTGCTTGTACTACATGCCATGTCATTGTGCGTGAAGGTTTTGAACAGCTTGACGAAAGTGATGAGCTAGAAGACGACATGCTAGATAAAGCATGGGGACTTGAGCCTGAAAGTCGTTTATCTTGCCAAGCTAAAGTGGTGGATTGCGATATGATTATCGATATTCCTAAATACACAGTCAATATGGTCAGCGAAGGTTAGTGTTTGCCGAAGTATTAGCGTATCAATATTCCCATTTATAGCGGGTAATTGATCACAAAAAAAAGAGCCAATCTTGCTAGATTGGCTCTTTTTTTATCTGTGGTCATTCCAGTCATTGATTTTAAATAAACTCAGCGTATGATGCGCGAAAATTCCAATTTTGGAGCACTCTGTGCGCATCGCAATACTGTCTCAAGGCCCGCAATTATATTCTACTAAACGCTTAGTTGAAGCTGCTGTCGCCCGCGGACACGAAGTCAAAGTTATTAATCCATTAAAGTGCTATATGAATATCAATATGACCAAACCTAGCATTCATATGGCGGGTAAAGATCTGGGGCATTTTGATGCTGTCATCCCTCGTATTGGTGCTTCAGTGACCTTCTACGGTTCTGCAGTATTACGTCAATTTGAAATGATGGGTGTGTATGCGGTTAATGGTTCAATTGGAATAGCGCGTTCACGAGATAAATTGCGTTCAATGCAGCTGTTATCACGTCAAGGTATTGGCTTGCCGATCACTGGTTTTGCCAATAAACCCAGCGATATCCCTGATTTGATTGATATGGTCGGCGGTGCGCCATTAGTGGTTAAATTGTTAGAAGGTACTCAGGGCATTGGCGTGGTATTAGCTGAAACCCGCAAAGCTGCAGAGAGCGTGCTTGAGGCCTTTATGGGACTCAAAGCCAATATTATGGTGCAAGAATATATTGCTGAAGCACAAGGCGCTGATATTCGCTGTTTTGTGCTGGGCGATAAAGTGATTGCTGCGATGAAGCGCCAAGCAAAGCCGGGTGAGTTTCGTTCTAATTTACATCGTGGCGGCAGTGCTACTTTGGTTAAATTAACTCCGGAGGAGCGATCAGTCGCGCTTCGCGCTGCAAAAACAATGGGGTTAAATATTGCTGGGGTTGATTTATTACGTTCTAACCATGGTCCGGTTGTGATGGAGGTCAACTCATCTCCTGGTTTAGAAGGCATTGAAAAAGCGACTCAAAAAGACGTTGCCGACGCCATTATTGGCTTTATGGAAAAGAATGCCAACAAGTCCATCAAGTCAGCACAATAAGATTTAGCGATTACCAAAGAGCAGAAATTGGGTCATGTTAATAAAAATGACTCAATTTAGTGATGAAATATCACCGTAAAAGCGGATAAGGCTAGGAATATATGGCTAAATTACGTATAATCCGCGCGAATTTTTTAAACTTGCTCACATTAAGGAAGCTAGTTATGGCGATCGAACGCACATTTTCTATTATCAAGCCAGATGCAGTTGCTAAAAACCACATTGGCGCTATTTATAACCGTTTTGAATCAGCTGGTCTTAAGATCATTGCTTCTAAAATGGTACAACTATCTAAAGAACAAGCTGAAGGTTTCTACGCTGAACATAGCGCACGTCCTTTCTTTGGTGCTTTAGTTTCTTTCATGACTTCTGGTCCAGTAATGGTTCAAGTGTTAGAAGGCGAAAACGCTGTTCTAGCTAACCGTGAAATCATGGGTGCAACTAACCCAGCTGAAGCTGCTCGTGGCACCTTACGTGCTGACTATGCTGCAAGCATCGACGAAAACGCAGTTCACGGTTCTGATGCAGTTGAATCAGCGGCACGCGAAATTGCTTACTTCTTCAGCGCTGACGAAGTGTGCCCACGCACTCGTTAATCGTTGCTGTAAGTTGATAAAAAAGGGGCTTCGGCTCCTTTTTTGTGTCCGCTCTTCAGATATTGAGCACTTTGTTTGATAACGACTTCTTCGTGTTTAAATCGACTATTTCACCGTATTGCGTTGACTAAAAACACAACATTTAATTAACAATAATATTGCGAATTGGTGTGTTGATATAGTGTTAAATAAGGTATTTGTACTCCGTCAGAAAGTTCCTAATCTTATACTAAATATCACCAAACAGGCTTTTTTGCCGTTTAATAAACAGGACTTCTCAGGACCGATATTAAGGTCGTTTTGAATAGATTTAGTCTATAAAAATGCTAACAAGTTACTTTTCTGAATAAATACTCAGTAATATTGAAATGTCATTCTGACGTTTTTTACGACAAATAATCTATTTTATTTAAAATATTGAAAATTAATTTTTGATGCATTTTGTGATCAATTGTTTTTAAATTGTTATCTGTGTTTCGTTTTTGTATTTCAATATGTATTTATTTGTTTTTTTATGGTCTTTAATTTGTATTTTTATTTGCGGTTTAAAATGTTAACAATCTTGATAAATGCCGTTAAATTCGGTAACTTATTGATTTTAAATGAATCGATTTAAGTCAAATTAATTATCAATCCACATGTTAAATGTGATGTTGTTCACATGTTGCCCTTATTGACTAAAGGTTTTTTATTCATTAATAATGTTTTTCAATAATCGGCAATGACCAATTATTCATAATTAAAAATATAACGACTTGTTTTATTTTATATCAAGTTATAGGGAGTTTATTCATGAGTTCAGTCACATTAACTGCTAAGGCAATTCGCCGTAGTTTACTAGCAGTAGCAGCAACAAGTGTCGCGACAACAGGCTTATTTTCTTCAGCAGCATTTGCTGCCGATGAGCAGAAAGTTGAAAGAATCGAAGTCACCGGTTCTCGTATTCAGCGTCAAGACATGGAAACGGCTTCTCCAGTTACCATTATCTCTGCAGAAGCTATTCGCGCAGAAGGTTTCACTTCAGTTGACCAACTACTTCAAGCTCAAACGTCAATGGCTGGTGCTGCTATTGGTTCTAGCACAAACAACGGTGCAGATGGTGTAGCACAAGTTGATTTACGTGGTATGGGAGCAGCACGTACTTTAGTACTAGTGAATGGCCGCCGTATGGTTAACTCAGGTTCAGGTGCAGATAGCTCTGTTGATTTGAACTCTATTCCAGTAGCAATGATTGCACGTGTTGAGATCTTAAAAGACGGCGCCTCAGCTGTTTATGGTTCAGATGCGATTGCTGGCGTAGTGAACATTATTACCAAGAAAGATTTCGAAGGTTTACAGTTGGACGTTAACGGCAGTGGCACCGATAAAGGTGATGGCGAAAACGGTGACGTAAGTATGCTTTACGGTTTCAATACCGATGGCGGTAACTACACAATTGGTGCAGCTTTCTCTGACCGTCGTGATATTGTGCAGTCAGACCGCGATTGGACTGAATTAGCGACAAGTGGCATTATTCCTACAGGCACGTTGGAAGGCTTATCAAGAGACTCTAGTGGTAACTGGGTTCCTCGCGCTGATCTTTATGAACGTTATGACTATACCCAAGATAGCTACTATCAAACACCAAGTGAGCGTCGTAGCTTGTTTGCGAATATGACACAAGAGTTAGGTAATGATGTCGTATTAACTGCTGATGCTATTTACACTAATCGCCGTTCAAACCAACAATTAGCGGGACAGCCAGCACAGATTTATTTAGATGTGTGCGGTCAACCAGGTGTCGATCCTTTAAACTGTATGACCATTGACAGCAGCATGACTGCGGCTGGCATTGAAGCTAATGATGACGGTCAAGTGTTCTATGCAAGACGTACCAAGGATGTGGGTCCTCGTATATATTCTCAAGATACGAATACATGGCGTATGTCTGCAGGTTTAGCAGGATTACTTGATGTACACACCGGTATGAACTGGGATGTGTCTTACACTTTCGGTAAGAACGAAGCGTCAACGTCAGTTGATAACTCTATCAATGCAAATGATATGATCAACTCAATTTATGCTGATCAAGATTCATGGTTTTCTGGCGCTCCGTTAACTCAAGATCAAAAAGATGCTGTAGGATATTCAGAGAAAGCTAACGGTGGTAACGAGCAACAAACTCTGTCTGCTGGTTTAAATGGTGAGTTATTTGAATTGTCTGCTGGTGCGGTTGGTTTTGCTATCGGTGCTGAGTATCGTCGTGAAAGTGGTTTCTACAATCCAGATCCAATAGTGGTCGCTGGTGAAAGTACTGCTGCACAACAAGATCCAACTGAAGGTGAGTACAACGTTATCTCTTTTTTCCAAGAGGTTAGCGTACCTTTCACTGAAAAGTTAACTGGTGAATTTGCACTGCGTTATGACGATTACTCAACATTCGGTAAAGCGTCTACTTGGAAAGTCGGTTTAACTTATGAAGCAACTGATGATTTGATGCTTCGTACAGTAGCAGCCACTGGTTTCCGTGCTCCAAGTGTATCTGAATTGTATGCAGGTAATTCAGGTTCATTCGATTACCTAACAGATCCTTGGTTATCAGACGCTGATCAACCAGGTCAAATATTAGTTAATCGTACATCAGATCCAGATCTAAAACCTGAAGAGTCAGAATCATACACTGCAGGTTTAGTGTACTCACCAAACTATGTTGAAGGTATGTCTGTAACATTAGATTACTGGCGTTTCAAAGTTGATAACGCAATTGCACGTTTAGACACTCAAGCTGGTTTAGACGATTGTAAAGCTGGTAAAGCGTCTGCTTGTGAAACGTTTAATATCACACAAGAAGGTGATTTACGTAGTTTAACAAATGCGTTAACTAACGTGGGTACTCAAGATACTAGTGGTGTTGACTTTAACTTAGCCTATAACTTTGAAGGTTTAGGTTTAGATTGGAAAATTAACAATGACATGACTTATCTGCTTAATTTCGAGCAAGATGGTCAAGATTATACTGATACTATCGACGGTAACTTTGGTGCTTACGCGAAAGTTCGCAACAACTTTAGCGTTTCAGCTGGTCAAGATTCTTGGAGTGTAATGTACTTCAACCGTTATGTCGGTGAGATGACTGATTTAGCAGAAGGCACAGATGTTGATTCAATTCTGTACCATAATGTTTCAGGTACTTATTATGTTACAGACATGATTACTTTAACCGCTGGTGTTAAAAACTTAAGCGACGAAGAGCCATCACGTGTTTCTAACGGTAGCGATGGCGGTACTGTTCCTGAAGTGTATGACACTATTGGCCGTCAGTACTTCGGTGGCGTAACGGTTAAGTTCTAAATAACGATTTAGTTATTGAGCTACACATCAGACAGTGTGACAGCTACATTGTCTGACATAAAAAGGCCTACATTATTGTAGGCCTTTTTATTACGTTGATTTTTATGTCAATAATATAGAAATCTAGTGATTTAAGCGTAATTCATGTCGATGTTCTCGACGGAATTTTTGTTCACAACCGGTACAACGTTGTTCTGTTGGATCGGCGATTAAGCGGGGCGGTTCTATGTCCATTTCACAATCAGAGCAAAGACCATATAAACCCAGTTCAAGCTGACAATAAGCAGCATCTAGCTTCATGAACTTAGTAAAAATATCAGTATTGATTAGTTTGACTTGTGGTAGGTAATCAATCACTTTCACCAGAGGGGTTTCCATTGAAATATGAGCAACTTCAGTAGCTTTTAATGAATCCTTGATAACCAGCATTAACTCACGCCTCAAAATAAGTTCAAGTTGTTGAAGTTTTTGCTGTATGTCCTGAGTGTTGTGCAACGGAGATAACCTTAACTGACTATGCCAATGTAGGTAATCTATTTTAGGCACAAATAAAGCAGGCGTTATGACGAAGATCAATTCTCGATAAGATTTCTGTGATAAAAACATGAATAATAATTTATCATTTATTCATCTCAGCCAACGTTATGTGTCTGTCTTAGCGATAAGCTAGGATTGATTGTCGCGTATATATGGTTAATTAATCGCAGCTGATTGAACACAAAAAAAGATAATTTCGCTATTTTGTGATGACTTAGGATTCACACGGTTCATAACCTTGATGACACATTTCCATCAAGGTTGATTTAATCCGAAATAGTATAGTTGGTGCGTTGTTGAAGCTTATATGAGCGATCTATGAGCATGCTGTAGAACCTTAACGATTTCTTCAGTAGTTTTGAATATTCGTAATTCTCTAAACAAAGTATCCGCTTCGGGATATTGACGGTTCAAGTAACTAAACCACTGTTTAATCCGTGAAGGGTAGTAATCGGACTTACGACCGTTGAGCTCTTTATCGGTATAGGCCATAAGTAAGCTTAGGGTTTGTTGCCAACTGAATGGGGTCGCGCCGGTTTTAATGGTATCGCCTAAGTTAGGCAAAGAAATAGCTCCTCGGCCAATCATTATACTGTCACATCCGGTGACATCCATGCATCTCTGAGCATCAGCGGCATTCCAAATCTCTCCGTTAGCGATAACAGGAATAGGCAGGCGCTGTCTCACCTCAGTAATGTATTCCCAATATGCCGGTGGTTTATAACCGTCGGTTTTACTTCTAGCATGAATAGCAAGCTCTGTAGCGCCAGCCTCATATACCGCTAAAGCGTTTTCCATAAATAACGACTTATCTTCGTAACCTAAACGGATTTTAGCTGTAACAGGATGCTCAGACGGTACTGCGTCGCGCATGGCTTTGACGATACTGTAAATATTCTCAGGATATTGGAGTAATACTGCGCCGCCTTTGCTTTTATTGACGGTTTTGGCTGGGCAACCAAAATTAGCATCAACGCCATTTGAACCTAGTTCTACAGCTCTTATGGCATTTTGTGCCATCCACTCAGGTTCTTGGCCTAATAACTGAACACGTACAGGTGTTCCTGATGCGGTTAGCCCTTGATGGAGTAGCTCAGGACACAGTTTATAGAACACTTTGTCTGGTATGAGTTGATTGACGACCCTGACAAATTCAGTCACAACCAGGTCAAATGGATTGATGGCAGATAATATTTCACGCATATGGTCATCAACCACACCTTCCATTGGAGCTAAAATAACGCGCACAGTACACCTTGCTGAAGTCAAAAGTGCGCTATTTTAGCGTGTTTATTCTTTGATATCAGTACTAAATTGCTATGCGCGTTTTTTTGTCGATTAACTAAACAAATTCTTGCTAATAATCATATTGATAGCGATCTTGTTGTATTTATGTTAAATATACATGGCATTAGTTTTGAGGCTTGCCTAACAAGTATTTGTGTTAAATAAATAGACATTTTTCACGTTTTTTTAATTTTTTTGCAATAAAATTTACTTACTACAGGTCTCTTTAACCAAGCCGGCAATGATGTTGGTCACCATACACAATTAAGATATAGGAAGATAATTATTATGAATTCAATCAAACAAACTACTTTAGCGGTTGCATTAGGTTCTGTTGTAATGACTGCAGGCTTTTCTGCTCAAGTAGAAGCTAACCCATTTGGTTTTCAACAATTAACTTCTGGTTATCAAATTGATGGCGGAGAAGGCAAGTGTGGTGAAGGTAAATGTGGTGCCGACAAAGCTAAAGAAAAAGCTGTTGAAGGTAAATGTGGCGAAGGAAAGTGCGGCGGCGATAAAATGAAGTCTGCTGAAAAAGCGGCTGAAGGCAAGTGTGGCGAAGGCAAATGCGGCGGCGACATGAAAAAGTCTGCTGAGAAAGCGGCTGAAGGTAAGTGCGGCGAAGGCAAATGTGGTGGCGACATGAAAAAGTCTGCTGAGAAAGCCAAAGAAGGTAAGTGTGGTGAAGGTAAGTGTGGCGGTCAGAAATAATTAATGACTTCTATTTGATAATGCCTTGGCTTATCTGACGCAATTAAGGCCTGAGATTCAGGCCTTAGTTTTATCTGTTTTTTATTTTTAAGGACGCATTATGTCTATTCAGCATCGCAACGCACAGGGTCAGGCTAGTGTTGGTTTAGGACTTCGCCGTGAAATGCTGGATGAATTTTGTCAGCAGGTGCCATCTGCCATTAATTTTTTCGAAGTTGCACCTGAAAATTGGATGACATTAGGCGGCAAGTTTGGGCGTCAGTTTAAAACATTAACTGACCAACACGCTTTTTTCTGCCACGGGCTTTCATTATCCATTGGTAGTCCTGAACCGCTTGATAGTCACTTTGTACAAAATATAAAACGCTTTTTAGATGAGCATAATATAGAAGTGTATTCAGAGCATTTAAGTTATTGCTCAGGGACTGGCCATATGTATGATTTGATGCCAATCCCATTTACTGATGATGCAGTCATCCATACCGCTAAGCGGATAAAGCAAGTCGAAGACATACTCGAGCGTCCATTAATTTTAGAGAATGTGTCATTTTATGCGGCGCCAGGTGCACAAATGACCGAACAAGAGTTTGTTAATGCGGTGCTGCAAGAGGCCGACTGCAAATTACTGCTTGATGTAAATAACATTTACGTTAATTCAATTAACCATCAATACGATGCTGCAGCTTACTTAGCGGCTATGCCTACCAAACGAATCGCTTATCTGCATATTGCAGGGCACTATGAAGAAGAGGCCGACTTAATGGTTGATACTCACGGTGCGGATATTATCGATCCAGTATGGGCCTTATTGCAGCAGTGTTACCAATTACATGGCGTGCACCCGACCTTGCTTGAGCGTGACTTTAATATTCCTAAAACAGACATACTTCTTAATGAGATTAATCAAATTCATCAGTATCAACAAAATGCCTTAACGCAACAGTCAATATTGAGGAAGGCATAATGGGTTTCATTGAAGTACAACAACAATTTATGCACTATATACGCGATCCTAGTTTGCCATTGCCCGAGGGGATTGAACCTAGGCGCATGAAAATCTATCGAGAATTATTTTTTAATAATATTGCAGGTTTTGTGTCGAGTGCGTTTCCGGTGTTGAAAAGTGTATATCAGGACGACCAATGGCAGGCCTTAGTACAACAATTTTTTGTAAGCCACGATTGTAAGACACCAATATTTGTTGAAATAGCCGGTGAGTTTTTAGCGTTTTTACAACATGAATACCAGATGACAGAAGATGATCCTGTTTTTATGTTGCCGTTAGCACATTATGAATGGTTAGAATTATGTGTCGCCGTCGCGCCAGATACTCCCGCAGCTCAATCGATCAATACCATCGAACTAAACCAGCATAGGTTATGCCTAGCAGCTTGTGCCAAAGTGGCGCAATATGCCTTTGACGTTCAACATATTAGTGTTGACTACCAGCCTATAGAGCCGACAGCACAAGCGAACTTTTTTTGTGTATTTAGAGGTGCTGATGATGACGTCGCATTTTTACAGCTAACACCATTAAGTGCGCAAGTGTTAGCTTACATTGAACAAATGACTCATTCTCAACAGGGTGTAACAGTCGATGCCATTATAAGTTGGTTAAGTGAGCATTATCCACAAATGCCAAATGACACCTTGTTGTCAGGTTGCTTGCCTTTATTGCAACAACTGGCCCAAAAGGGCATTGTTATTTCATCAATCGAGTCATAATAGGCTTATTATATTTAAGGTTTTTATTTTGTGAAGATGGGTCTAAAATAAAGCACTTTTTGTGATCCACTTCACGTCTATTGTCCGCTATGCTAACTGAGCAGTTGGCATAATATAACAAATGAAAGACGTGAGTTATCGCAGTCACAACATCACCTTAATCTAGGAATAATCATGAGTCAGCCGTTTAAAGACCCGTTTAACATCTTTTATTTTATTGGTTTTATTTTGGTTTTATTAATTCCAACATTACCCGCGAGTCTTTCATGGTTGAAAGCAACAGGATTAATTTAACGCTTACTTCAGGTTAACCTGTCATGATATTGTCTTATTAAACCACTCGGATAGAGTGGTTTTTTTGTTTGTATGAGGGCGCATATGGCAGTGAAACGCGGATTTTTTCTCATTATTGGTTTGTGCAGTCTAGTGTTAGGCATTATTGGCATTGCACTGCCTCTTTTACCTACAGTGCCATTTATTTTATTGGCTGCGTTTTGTTTTGCTCGATCTAGTGATCGCCTTCATCATTGGCTAATCAATCACCCTTGGTTTGCTGAAGGTATCTCTCAGTGGCAATCGAAACGTGCGTTGAGCCGATCTCTCAAGCGAAAAGCCATGTTAATGAGCGGCCTTAGTTTTACGATTAGTATTATGATTGTACCGATAATATGGGTGAAAATTATGTTGTTGTGCATGATGCTTGTTTTATTATTTTTCTTGTGGCGGATCCCAGAGTTAGAATAATAAATAGCCTGGTTAATGCATGCCTGTTGCAACTGAGATTAAACGGGCATAAGATCACACCAGTATTTTTACCAGAGTCCACCATTGACGTGGACTTTTTTATTGCGTAATCACTTTCAGATAGAGTTAACTACATTATGATGAACCAAGACAGTTTAGCGCTTATTAAGCAGAGCATTAAAACCATTCCTGATTATCCAATACCAGGCATCATGTTCCGTGACGTCACCAGTTTGCTTGAAAATGCAGAAGCTTATAAAGCCACGATTGCGATTCTAGTCGCTCATTATCAATCAAAAGGTTTCACTAAAGTGGTTGGTACTGAAGCGCGTGGTTTTTTATTTGGTGCCCCACTTGCGTTAGAGCTCGGCGTTGGTTTTGTACCTGTACGTAAACCGGGTAAATTACCCCGTAAAACCATAAGCCAAACTTATGACTTAGAATACGGTAAAGACACCTTAGAAATTCATGTCGACGCGATTAATGCTAATGATAAAGTGCTCGTTATTGATGATCTATTAGCCACCGGTGGCACGATTGAAGCGACTGTAAAACTTATTCGTCAATTAGGCGGTGAAGTGAGCCATGCTGCGTTTGTTATCTCATTACCAGAAATTGGTGGCGAGAAGCGCTTACAAGGTATGGGAATTGAAGTGTTAAGTTTATGCGAGTTTGACGGCGAGTAAGTAAAGTAAAATAAACTGCCATTTTATTAAGCAGTTAACTAGATTTTGCTCTATCAAATGCTTGCTCAACAATAGCATGCCGGCCCTTGGCATGTTATTGTTAACCCCTTTAAAGGGATTGACTCCCGATAGCTCTCTGTGGGGAATTTCATGTCTTACCAAGTACTCGCCCGCAAATGGCGTCCAGCTAAATTTGAACAAATGGTCGGCCAATCCCATGTATTAATGGCATTAACCAATGCACTGAGCCAACAACGCTTACATCATGCTTACCTGTTTACCGGTACGCGCGGCGTGGGTAAAACCAGTTTGGCACGTTTGTTTGCTAAAGGTCTTAATTGTGAAACAGGCGTTACTGCTACGCCGTGCGGTGAATGCTCTAGTTGTATTGAAATTGCCCAAGGTCGATTTGTCGATTTAATTGAAGTCGATGCTGCTTCGCGCACCAAAGTTGATGATACTCGTGAACTTCTCGACAATGTACAGTATCGCCCATCCCGTGGTCGTTTTAAGGTTTACTTAATCGATGAAGTCCACATGTTATCGCGTAGTAGTTTTAACGCACTCCTAAAGACCTTAGAAGAGCCTCCAGAGCACGTTAAGTTTTTATTAGCGACGACCGATCCGCACAAACTGCCAGTTACTGTGTTATCCCGTTGCTTACAGTTTAATTTGAAAAGTTTATCGCAGGACGAAATTAGCAAGCAACTTGAGTATGTAATTACTCAAGAAAAGTTACCATTCGAATCGCAAGCGCTGAGTTTATTAGCCAAAGCGGCTAATGGCAGTATGCGTGATGCGCTCAGTTTAACGGATCAAGCGATAGCGTTTGGCAGTGGCCAAGTGATGCTTACACAAGTGCAAACCATGTTGGGCAGTATTGATGAGCAACATGTGCTCGCGTTATTGAAAGCCTTGTGTGATGCCGATGTTGGGCCATTAATGCAAACAGTGGCAAAAGTATTGGCATTTGGCGCAGATGCCGAAGAAGTATTGCGTAGCTTATTAGAATTATTACATCAAATCACCTTAACTCAATTTGCCCCAGCTGCTGCACAGCAATCGCTGTTTAGTGAGCAAATTTTGGCATTCGCGCAGCAATTAGCGCCTGAACAAGTACAGCTTTATTACCAAATGCTGCTTAACGGCCGTAAAGATTTACCCTTTGCTCCCGATCCTAAATCGGGCTTGGAAATGGCACTGCTTCGTGCGGTAGCCTTTACGCCCGAGAAACAAGTAAAACGTTGGGTAACAACGACACCGGCTAATATTGATTTAAGTGTTATTGATCACTCATCAACTTCAGCGCAAGAGGTCATTGAAACAGGCCCAAAGCCTGATGTTCTGCCTCAAACGCATAATGATTTAACGATAGCAGTACCCGCTATTCAGGCTGAAGAGTTGCCGACCCCCGAAGTTGAAGATATTGATGTTCTCGATGATATCGCTGTCGAGCCATCGTTGGTTGCTGAGCAAGCTTTATTGTTGGACCAAGCACAAAGCTTAGGGTTTAACTCATTGCCGCCCAAAAGTGTCGATGTGCAGTCTGACCAGCTTATTAATGATGATGTCGATAAAGCTGCCGAAGCTGATGTTGTTAGTGCAACTTCATCTGATGATGTTGTTCATAATGCTGATACTGAAGCAACTGTTGAATCCAATACTGAAAATTTGGCTAATGATATTACCGAGTCTGAAGAGGTTGCAGAGCAACCTACATTAGTGCCGAGTAAAGCAGACACCAATACAGTAGAAAATAGCCAATCGAGTGATAGTGCAGATAAGAGCTCACTTGATGCCTATTCCTTTATGGATTATGACGAAGCAGACGATCCGTCAATGGAATATCAACCCTCGGATCATGACGAATATGTTGCGTTTTCGGTTTCAAACGAGATAACTGAAGCTAACAATGTTACTGAAGCTTCGGAGTCGATGTCTGAACCGAAAACGGTTAATCATCTTGTTGACAATAACAGCGACTTGATGAGTGATAATGCTCGTCAAAACCTCACTAGCGCAGATGATAACTTAGACGACTTTTTAGATGAAGTGTTAGCCAGCCGAGATTCTCTCATTGCAGATGTTGGTGTATTACAGCAACAAGAAGAACTTGCCAAAAAAGAGTCTACAAAAACAATCAGTTCTAGAGTGAGCAAAGCGGCTGCGGCATCAACATCAACAACGGCCGCTAATGAGTCTTCTGATAAGTCAGAACAGGCTGAGTTTAGCGCACCTACAGCCAACGAAGCATCATCTGTAACGCTCAACGGAATAGACAAGTCTAAAGTTGTGGCCGATTATGATAGGCCTCCTTGGGTCGCGCCCAAAGAGGGTGAGATCGTTAATGCGTTTGCAGATATTAATCAAGAGACTAAACCAGCAGTTGAAGCAACATTTCAACCATCGAGTTCAGTCAGTCAGCAAGCTGGTCATCAACATCAAAAACCGGCCAGCGCACAAATAACCCGTTCACTGGCTGCTGATCCGCAAAACATTAATGCAGAGCCGGTGATTCAATCTAATGTGCTCGCCAAATTTGAACCACACAGCATTCAAGGCGATGAAGTTGATTTACATTGGTATAAAATAATGACTAATGTGTCCGTTGGCGGAAGGGTTAGGCAATTAGGGGTGAACTCCGTGTGCCCAACATTGTCAAACCCAATAGTATTGGTGTTAAAACCAGACCAGAAACATTTGTCTGCGCAAACTGCTATCGATCAATTACAAGTAGCGTTATCTGAGTACCTTGAGCGACCAACTGAAGTTGAGATACAGATTGGTGTGGTGCAAAAACGAGAAACACCACTTGAGTTACGTAAACGTTTTCATCGGGAGCTTATTGCGCAAGCGCAACAATCTATTTTGCTTGATGACAACGTTCAGTGGATGATCCAGCACTTATCGGCTCAGTTAGACAGTGACACGATTGAATATCCATCGGAGCAACTAGGGCAAATAGCGCAGGATATTGCACTCATCAGCGCTTCATAAGTACACAAATAGGGGGGTTTTACAGAAAATGAATATATCTTCATCTCAAAAATGTATCTGTAATATTGCCAATCGATTTTATTTCAGTAAGATTGTCGCCATTATGACGACTTGCTAACAACCTTAATTAGAGAGAGACGACTATGTTTGGTGGAAAAGGCGGTATGGGCAATTTAATGAAACAAGCCCAAATGATGCAAGACAAAATGGCTAAAGTGCAGGAAGAAATTGCACGCACAGAAATGACGGGTGAAGCGGGTGCTGGCTTGGTTAAAGTAACCATGACAGGTAACCACAATGTGCGTAAAGTTGAAATTGATCCAAGTTTGATGGAAGACGATAAAGAGATGCTAGAAGATCTTATCGCCGCAGCGTGTAATGACGCAGCCCGTCGTATAGAAGAAAATCAAAAGACTAAAATGGCCGAAGTGACTGGTGGTATGCAATTACCTCCTGGAATGAAAATGCCATTTTAATCATGTCGTTAATTAATAAAAAAGCTCAAGCATAATGCTTGAGCTTTTTTATTTACAGCGCTAAACCGCTTTCATCGCAGCTTGTTGGTCAATAATTACATAGCCTTGTGCTTGGTACTCATTAATGCATTGCTGAAATTTATTTTCAAGTTTAACTTTATCAAAAAAACCTAAGGCATAAGAATCACATTTCACTTTCATTTTTTGGTCATTTATCAATAGTGTTTCTTTTTTTAATTCAGCGAAACCTAATGAGTATGCGATTTCAACAAATTTGAGGTTAATAAAGTAACCTAATAAAACTGCAACAATAACAATGATGATTTTTTTCACAATAATGTCCTTAATATTATTCTATAAATCCATGAGTAACTCATCTAGTTATAGCAATTTATACGCCAAAATAAAAACTAAATATAATCAATAAGTTATTTGTTCTCTATTCTGTAACTTAGTTATTTTACTCATTAAGTTATGAGTTTGACCAATCTAAGCAATCTATTTAGTTAACCAACCTTGTGTCGGTTCATGCAGCCATAGACTTTGCTATTACCCTTATGTAAAGCATTTAAATATTAACTCAAAGTAAAAAATATTTGACATTGATTGACATCAAACTATCATGAGGTGAGTTAAATATTTTTTACTTTGAGTTCGCTGGGGTTAACATGAGTAATAAACAAAAAGTACACCAATGGTTGCAAGAAACCAGCTTTCGCGAGCTAACGCTATCGATAGATTTTTTGGTAACAGGTTATATTTTCTATCTTTATTTGAGCCAGTTGTTTAATGCAACCCCAGAGCAACTTGCATCTATTGAATGGTTATCAAGTTTACTGCTTGAGATCATCATTTACTCAATTGTACTGATGGTTGTCAGTTATATTTTATTAGCGTTAATTAGCGACGATGAGTTATCACAACCGATGGATGTGAGAGAAAAACAAATCAGTTTAGTCGGTTATAAATATTCGGCTATCATTTTGCAAGTGGGCGTTGTATTTGCCATTTTTCAGTATAATATCGCCGCCCAAGATTTTGATTTTATGCAACAACGGACTGTGCCGTATTTACCACTGCATATTTTAATTGTGGCTTTTCTAACTGCTGAACTGGCACATTACGGTGTGCAATTGTATAAGGGGCGCACTGGTGATATTTATGGATAATCGGGATGATGTAAAAGTAGGGATTTCAAATACTATTCGTACGTTACGCTTTTTACATAACGAAATGACGCAGAAGCAACTGGCCGAACAAATTGGTGTGACGCGTCAAACGGTGATGGCAATAGAGTCAAATAAATACTCTCCAACACTTGAAGTGGCGTTTAAAATTGCAGAGGTGTTTAATTTACCGCTGGATAAGGTTTTTACTTATCGTTCAGGTAAGTAACCTAAACACGTGATAATAAAATCCCCTCAAACAGCCTTTTGTTACGTTATTTGCGTCCTGTCTAAGCCACTCTCACTTGATTACGGCCATTTTGTTTTGATTGATAGAGTGCTCTGTCTGCATTTTTAATCAGACACTGGTAATCTTTACATTCAGATGTCATTCCAGCAACACCTACACTCACAGTGACACCAATGGGAAGTATATCTATCTCAGACTCACCAGGCAGTACTAACTGAGTGTTTTCGATAATCGTTCTGAGTCGTTCAGCAAGTGTATAAGATGTGGAGACTTGGGTTAGCGGGAGGATGACAATAAACTCTTCACCACCATAACGAGCCACTATATCTGATTCTCTTAACGACATTTTAATGTTCTGGGCGATATTTTTCAAAACTAAGTCACCAATCTGATGGCCATACTTATCATTAATGTTTTTGAAATGGTCAATATCGATAAGGAAGATGGATAGTGGTTTAGAATAACTTTGCGCCCTTTGTGTTTCCTCTTTGAGGCGACGATCTAAGTATCGACGGTTAAAAATCCCTGTTAGTGAGTCGGTGATGTTTTCTTGTTTAAGGGCATGTATCTGCATAATGTCACTGGTGGTTTTGAGGGATAGGCTACACACAACAAATACAAAAATAGCTCCGCAAAAAAATATCACTGGCACTACTAAATCGAGTGGTTGAGAAAATGTAACCACGCAAAATTTAGCGTAAATGACATAACCTGTGATGAAAAACAGGATCAGCAAAATAAGAAACCCCCAACTGTGGCTCAATTCGCCGGTTGGAAGTCGGTTAAATATCGTCCATACCGGTGTGATAGCCATTGCAAGTATTAGCGCTCCGCAAATAACCAACCCACTAGCTAATAATGGTAAAGTATCTTGCATATTGGGTCCTTGTATAGGTGACACTTTAATTTGAAAACTCATATTTTTGGTGGTGTTTTTAATATTATCGTGAATGACCTCCTTAGGTCCTCACAGGCAATATTAAGTTCTGAATAGTAGAATATCAGATGGATTGAACAAAAAAAGTGATGGCTTTCAAAAGTTAATTAACGCCTTATTTGCGGTTGTGTCTAAAGCCATAAAGATGAGTCAATAGAGTATCTTTAAGCTGGTTTGCTTGGTTTGCTTGGTTTGCTTGGTTTTAAATTGCTGTAGCGACACGTTTTTTCGTTATTAATCTGCTCCCGTAATCATGGTAATTTTTTACTAAAAAGTAATCGTTGAGCAATTCACGTACCTACGATGGCTGTGGTCATAGAGTTAACGTTTTCAATAAGAACACTGTTAATTCGTCGATTGTGGCTTCATTTATTGCAACAGAGGTTTTAATCTTTGCATTCAAACGCTGCACAGACAATAATCGCACTGCTTTGGTGTTTCCGCATATTGGCTTAGCCAATCACAAGACGGTTTCACCATGACATTACAATGAGTTTAGCTATTAAGGTATTGGCAATTTTATGAAATTTAGTCCTTTGGTCGATGAATTAATTCAATCTTTACGTGCGTTGCCTGGCGTCGGCCCTAAGTCTGCACAGCGTATGGCATTTCAATTACTTGAGCGTGAACGTAAAGTGGGCCTTAAGCTCGCAGATTCGTTGCAAAAAGCCATGTCTGAGGTAGGGCATTGTCAAAGTTGTCGTACGTTTACCGAACAAGATTTATGCCCTATATGCAGTAGCCATCGTCGCATCAATACTGGGATCATTTGCGTGGTTGAAACGCCTGCTGATGTGCTTGCTATTGAAGCTGGTGGTCATTTTAATGGCCGTTATTTTGTGCTGTTAGGGCACTTGTCGCCGTTAGACGGTGTTGGTCCTGAAGAGTTGGGTTTAGCGTTACTTGAACGCCATTTAACATCAGATGACGTGAGCGAGCTTATTCTTGCTACCAATCCGACCGTTGAGGGTGATGCAACTGCACATTTTATTGCTGATATGGCCAGAAGACACAATGTGGTGATTAGTCGTATCGCACATGGCGTTCCCGTGGGTGGTGAGCTTGAATACGTTGATAGCACCACCTTAGCGTTATCTTTTAATGGTCGTATTCCGCTGTAATAGCCGCATACCTGATTAGAAACCAAGATGCCAGCAAGTTTAATAATTAGATTTGTTGGCATTTTTTATTCCACCATGGATGCGTCATGAGGAAAACAGGCTGCTAAAATGTGTCATATTGAGCCGATTTGGTCTTATCTGATGATTTATTATTCAACAAGGCGGTGTTGCCCCTTGAAAATATTGTAACGTCCCCCATCTCTTGGTTAACACAGAATTTTAGGCGAGTGGATTTTTCGACTCGTGATTGTTTAAACGTAACACCAAGGGAAATACTCATGTCACAACAAGAAACTCATGGCTTTCAAACCGAAGTAAAACAACTTCTGCAATTGATGATCCACTCTCTGTATTCGAATAAAGAGATTTTCTTACGTGAGCTAGTCTCAAACGCGGCCGATGCAGCAGATAAGCTTCGCTATTTAGCATTAACTGACGATACCTTATATGAAGGTAACGGTGATTTACGCGTTCGTGTAAGTGCGAATAAAGAAAAGGGCACAGTCACCATTTCAGATAATGGTATTGGTATGACCCGCGATAGCGTCATCGAACATTTAGGGACTATCGCCAAGTCTGGCACTAAAGAATTTTTTAATAATCTTTCAGGCGAAGCGTCAAAAGATTCACAATTAATTGGTCAGTTTGGTGTGGGTTTTTATTCGGCCTTTATCGTGGCGAAAAAAGTTACTGTACGCACTCGCGCTGCCGGCCATGCTGCTAACGAAGGTGTCTTGTGGGAATCTGAAGGCGAAGGTTCATTCAATGTAGAAAGTATCACTAAAAATGAACGTGGTACTGAAATTGTGCTGCATTTACGTGACGAAGAAACTGAATTTGCAGACGATTACCGTTTACGCTCAATTATCACTAAGTACTCTGATCATATCTCTGTTCCAGTTCAAATGTGGAATGAAGGTACACCTGAGTCAGACGGCCCTGATGGAGAGAAAGTCGCGGCAACGGAAGGTGAGTGGAAAGTGATGAACAAAGCGACAGCGCTTTGGACTCGTAATAAGTCAGACATCACGGAAGAAGAATACCAAGAATTTTACAAGCACATTTCTCACGATTACAGCGACGCATTAAAATGGTCTCACAATCGTGTTGAAGGTAAGCAAGAATACACCAGTTTACTGTACATCCCAGCTAAAGCGCCTTGGGATATGTGGAACCGCGACCATAAGCATGGCTTGAAATTGTTTGTTCAACGTGTATTTATTATGGATGAAGCGGAACAGTTTTTACCTACATACTTACGCTTTGTACGTGGATTAATCGATTCAAATGATTTGCCATTAAACGTATCTCGCGAAATTTTACAAGATAATCAAGTAACAACAGCAATGCGCGTGGGTATCACCAAACGTGTGTTAGGCATGCTTGAAAAACTGGCTAAAGATGAGCCAGAACAGTATCAGTCTTTCTGGGCTGAATTTGGGCAAGTATTAAAAGAAGGCCCTGCAGAAGACTTTGCTAATAAAGAACGCATTGCAGGTTTATTGCGTTTTGCTTCTACTCATGACAACTCTGCCGCAACAACAGTGTCATTAGAGGCCTATATTGAGCGCATGAAAGCCGGTCAAGACAAAATATATTATATCGTTGCTGACAGTCATGAAGCTGCTGCTAATAGTCCTCATCTTGAGTTACTGCGTAAAAAAGGCATCGAAGTATTGTTATTGTCTGAGCGTATCGATGAGTGGTTAGTTAATCACTTAACTGAGTTCAAAGACAAGAAGTTGCATTCAGTGACACGTGGTGATTTAGAGTTAGGTGAACTTGAAGATGCAGCTGATAAAGAAGCGCATGACAAAGTAGCCGAAGAGTCTAAAGGTTTAATTGAGCGTGTTAAAGCTGCGTTAGCAGACAGCGTTTCTGAGGTTCGTGTTACTTCACGCCTAACTGACACGCCAGCGTGTGTGGTAGCGGGCGAAGGTGAAATGTCGACGCAGATGATTAAGCTGATGCAAGCAGCTGGTCAGCCTGTGCCAGAGTCTAAGCCAACATTTGAGATTAACCCAACGCATCCTTTGGTTGAGCATTTGAATAACGAAACTGACGAGCAATTGTTTGCTGATTGGGCTAACTTGTTATTACAACAGGCATTGTTATCCGAGAAAGGCAGTTTGGCTGACCCTTCAGCGTTTATTAAACTGACCAATCAAATGTTATTGGCGAGTGTAAAGTAAACTCGATTTAAGCAGTAAAAGCGGACAATAAGTCCGCTTTTGTTTTTGTCATTCTGCGGAGGCAATATGGACTACCTCATTAATCTTACTAAAGATAATATTCAACAAGTTGTTGATACCTCAATGCAAAAAATGGTGGTATTAGCATTTTGGGCGCAACAACAGCCCGAAAGTGTACAAATGTTGCAGACGCTGGAGCATCTTGCCAATAGCCAAGGTGGGCGATTTATTCTCGCTAAAGTGGATTGTGAAACTGAGTTAGAAATTGCGAATTACTTCCAAATTCAGAACGTACCGACCACATTGATTTTAGATAAAGGTAGACCCATTGATGGTTTTTCTGGGGCGCAAAGCCAAGAACAAATTAGTGATTTGCTCGACAAACATTTACCGCCAATGTGGATACAAGAGTTTGATGATGTTAAGCAGCAATTAGCCCAAGGTGAGTTATCGCCAGAAGATTTAGCTAAAATTTCTGACCAGTTAAAAACAATTTTTATCGATTCACAACAAGCACCTGAAGTTGCATTGGTGATGACTGATGTGGCGTTACAGCAAGGTTTACTCGCAGAAGCCAAAAGGCTACTTGCCCGTATAGGTTTAGCGGATCAAGATAGTTACTATCATAATTTAGTGGCTAAATTAGCCTTAGCGGAAGATGCGGCAGATACTCCAGAAATTCGTCAGCTGCAACAAAATGTCGCAGAGCAACCTGATAATCTAGACGCAGTTGTTATATTAGCCAAAGCATTAAATGTTGCTCAACGTAACGAAGAAGCCCTTGAATTATTGTTTGTTATTTTACAAAAAGATATGAGTGCTGCTGATGGCAAAGTTAAACAAGTCTTCATGGAAATTCTAACCGCGATAGGTCAGGGCAATACGTTAGCCAATCAATATCGCCGTAAATTGTATACCTTGTTGTATTAAACAAATTGAAGCTGTTTTGTTACAACCCTTATTAGATCTTGGTCTAATGTCATAACAAAAGCGCTATTAAAAGTGCGGCAGATGTGCGAAAATCGCCGCCCTAAAAAGAACACAAACTTAAAAGAGGACTTTTGAGATGCGCATTATTTTATTGGGTGCCCCAGGTGCCGGTAAAGGTACCCAAGCTCAGTTCATTATGGAACAGTATGGTATCCCACAGATCTCAACTGGTGATATGTTACGTGCAGCGGTTAAAGCTGGTACGCCATTAGGTTTAGAAGCTAAGAAAGTAATGGATGCAGGTCAATTAGTTTCAGACGATCTTATCATTGGGTTAGTGAAAGAGCGTATTGCTCAAGAAGATTGCGTAAAAGGCTTCTTACTTGACGGTTTCCCTCGCACAATTCCTCAAGCTGATGCTATGGCTGAAAATGGTATTGAGATTGATCATGTTATCGAAATCGATGTGCCTGATGAAGAAATCGTTAAGCGTATGAGCGGACGTCGTGTTCATTCTGGTTCTGGTCGTGTTTACCACGTGGTGTTCAATCCACCGAAAGTGGAAGGTAAAGACGATGTCACTGGCGAAGATTTATCTATCCGCCCAGATGACGAAGAAAGTACCGTACGCAAGCGTTTAAGCATTTACCATGAGCAAACTAAGCCATTAGTTGATTATTATGGCAAAGTTGCTGCTGCTGGTAAGACTCAGTACAACAAGTATGACGGTACTCAATCTGTCGCTAAAGTGAGTGAGCAACTAGCCAGCGTATTAAAATAATCGCCGATTAGCTCCGCCATTAAAAGCCTGCTTTGCAGGCTTTTTTTATGCCTAAAGAATAACCTAACCGTTGCTGTATATTAGTGGGAATACTTTTCACTAATATTGAATAACTGATATTGAATCACTCATATAGAATCAATGTTTATTTAACCTCCGCTCGAGATTGTAAACACGATTATCAAATTCTAATGCCACCATTGCATCGGCTCGCTATTGAAGTCTTCATGCGCCTTGATAGTCATACAATGGCAAGTTTCACATGACTGTTGAACAGTCCTTTTACTCGATTTACCCAATCTATCAGCCCAAACTTAAGTTATTCAATACAGCACTATTGAGGTTAATGTGTGATTGAACGGACTAATATTGTCCAGTTGATTTAGCCAGAGGCAATATATCGGCGTAGGTCAAAAACTAATAAAATAAGACTGATGACCTCAACGGAACATATTTAGGCCGTGAATGTGATAAAAGTGATATAGGATTGACGCTTACCTATGATAAAATCTGCCGCCATTTTCGCGGATGACGACTCATATAAAATTGAATGAGTGTCAGTGGTAATTAATTTCACACTTGCACGGACGCCAAGCTATGAGAGCCCAATATGAAGTTTCCTGGTCAACGTAAGTCCAAACACTATTTCCCTGTAAACAGTCGTGATCCGTTATTGGCTCAACTTACGCAGCAGCCTCAACCTTTTTCTACTTACATTTGCGGTATCGATCAAACCTTGGTTGATATCGAGGCTAAAGTAGAAGACGAGTTACTTGAGCGATATGGCTTACCTAAAGGCAACTCTACTCTCATTAATGATGAGCAAGCCCATAATTTGTACCATGAACTTAAATCCAATGAGATGATCAGCGATGAATTTGCCGGTGGCACTATTGGTAACACCGTCCATAATTATTCGATTTTAGCCGATGACCGCTCAGTGCTTTTTGGGGTTATGAGCCAGCATATTATGGTGGGTAGCTATGCATATCGCTATTTATGTAACACTTCCTCAAAGGTTGACCTCAACTTTTTACAACCTGTCGATGGTCCTATCGGTCGCTGCTTTACGTTAATTTCCGATTGTGGTGAACGCACGTTTGCTATCAGTAAAGGCGCGATGGATAAGCTAACACCTGAGTATATCGATAAAGAGGTGATACAAGGCAGTTCGGCGTTAGTATTAACGGCATACCTGATGCGAGCAAGCGAAGGTGATGGCATTACAGATGCGGCAATGACGGCCATTAATTACGCTAAAGAAGCCGATGTACCAGTGGTGTTAACCTTAGGGACACGCTTTTTAATTCAAGAAGATCCGCAATGGTGGCAAAATTTTATTAATGAGCATGTCACTATTTTAGCCATGAATGAAGACGAAGGTGAAGCGTTAACGGGTTTTAAAGACCCGTTGCTTGCCAGTGAAATGGCGCTAGATTGGTGTGACATGGTGCTAACCACGGCGGGTGCGATAGGGCTTTATACTGCGGGTTATACTGAAGATGCTGAAAAGCGTGAAACCAGCCATACCTTATTACCGGGCGCCATTCCTGAATTTAACCGTTATGAGTTTTCTCGCCCTAAATTACAAGTGGATTGCGATACGCCAATAAAAGTGTACGCTCACATTGCCCCTTACATGGGTGGACCAGAATTAATTCGTAATACCAATGGTGCTGGTGATGGAGCTTTGTCTGCGTTGCTTCATGATTTATCAGCCAATACGTTCCATAAAACCAATGTGCCTGGTTCGAGTAAACATAAACGAGATGGTTTATGTTATTCGTCGTTTTCACAAGTGTGTAAATACGCTAATCGCGTTGCATACGAAGTGTTAGCGCAGCATAGTCCACGTTTATCTCGTGGTTTACCAGAGCGAGAAGACAGTCTAGAAGAGTCATATTGGGAACGATGATTGGTCATCGATAAAAATAAAACGATAATGATGCATCATTATCGTTTTTTTTTGTGTAGATTTTTATAGAATAGGCACCGAAAGTCAGAATATTAATAAGCAATCAGGAGCGTCACGTGAAAGGACAAATCTTAAGAGAGATGCATGTACTTAAGGCTATTGAGCCTGAGTTTGAGATCCAACGCAGAATTGCTTTTATTAAGGCAAAATTATCAGATGCTCACAGCAAAACTTTAGTCTTGGGGATCAGTGGCGGTGTTGATTCATCACTTGCTGGACGTTTATGCCAACTGGCAGTGAATAGCCTTAATCAAGAAAAAACCAGTGACGAGTATCAGTTTATTGCAGTGCGCTTACCTTACCATGTCCAGCAAGATGAAGCTGAAGCTCAGCTAGCCTGTCAGTTTATTCAGCCTTCAAAACAGGTGACCGTGAATGTTCATGATGGTGTTGTTGGCATCCATAATGCCACTATAGTGGGTCTCACCGCCGCGGGTTTAGCATCAACAGACGCTGCTAAGACTGACTTTCTCAAGGGTAATGTTAAAGCCCGAATGCGCATGATAGTCCAATATGATATCGCAGGTGCTATGGGCGGCCTTGTTGTGGGCACTGATCATAGTGCGGAAAATATTACTGGTTTCTATACCAAATGGGGCGATGGGGCTTGCGATTTAGCGCCGTTATTTGGCTTAAATAAACGTCAAGTACGTCAATTAGCAGCCTATTTAGGCGCGCCAGAGATATTGGTCAAAAAGGCCCCTACAGCTGACTTAGAAGACAATAAACCTCAACTTGAAGATGAGGTCGCTTTAGGGCTGACCTATGATCAAATTGATGACTTCTTAGAAGGTAAAGATGTTGCTAAGTCTGTGGAAGATAAATTGGTGAGTATCTATAAACGTACCCAGCATAAACGTGAGCCTATTCCGACGATTTACGATTAATATCTTACACTTTGCTTAAGGTGATGTGTTGTCGGGTGAGTTCTATTAGCGCATTAGCATATTGTCGATAATCTAAATATGGCGTCAGTAACACCGTGTGCTGGTGCTGTATTTTCTGCTTTTCATCTAGTGATGTATACTGCCGAGGATCGGATATTCCCATACGTTGCTGGGCTTCTTTACCACATAAAATATGCCAAAATTCAGGAAGAAATACTACCTCGTCGTGATGTTCAATATTGGGGTTAACAATACGTAATTGGCAATGCAAGCGTGATGGAGTGTTGATGTGTTTTCCGGTTTGTGGGTCATGATGGTCATTAAATAATTGGTCACGGATCTGTTTCCAATTAATCCCTTTATTAGCATTAATATCGTGCTCTAAACAGCAAATCTTCGCCATTATGGTGACAATTTTCCGCCAGTGATTACCATTTAATGTGACCAATTGTGTGATTGCATCGGGATGCGTGGCTTGCCAGTGCGCGGGTAGCTCTGGAGGCGTAGGTAAATAAAAAATGATATCGGGATTCATCGGTCCCCATATATGGCTATATAAACCTGATGACATATTATTTCCAGTATTGTTATGAATAGTAAGTGCCTGACAGTTCAGCAGTAAATGTTACGCTATATTTTTGTTTGTATTCGGTATCTATTTTTTAAGGTAATTATGCGTGCAATTGTGATTGGATCGACAAAACATTTTTTATTTGCCGCATTTTATGGTGCTTTAGGTATTGGGTTAGCGTTAATTATTACTGCTGTTTGGATGCTTAATGCGCGGCCTAATTTATCATTATGGCACACGACACATCTAACCTCTGAATACCATCAACAGTCTGGTTTAACTGATTTTAGCCAATATTTACAATTAGAAGATAAACTTTTTGCTGAAGTAGAACAGCAGGTTTACCGTCAATATCAACCTGAAATAGCATCCCCAATTAATCGTTATGAGCGTAATAGCCTGTCTGACCCTGGGTTATGGCAACAAAATTGGAATCGTTCTTTCGAATGGAAAAACCCCCAAGCTGAGTTTGGCCTTTTATTACTACACGGCATGTCTGACTCACCTTATGTAATGTCGCATTTTGCGCAGCATTATCAACATCAGGCTTATGTTTTAGGGTTGCGCTTGCCAGGACACGGTACCATTCCGTCAGGATTAACCGATATTACTTGGCCTGATCTTGCTGGGGCGGTATCACTTGCTGTTGCCCGCTTGTCTGCCCAATTACCCGGTAAACCGATTTATGTGGTCGGGTTTTCGACAGGAGCTGCTTTAGCATTAAACCATGAACTTGAGAATATCAGTTTAGATAAGCCTACAAGCTTTGCCGGTATGGTCATGTTATCACCAGCCATTGGTCTTGCTCCCATTGCAGCAGGCGCTTATTGGCAAGCTAAACTGGGTAAATTACTCGGCCAAGATAAACTGTATTGGAACAGCATTCAAACGGAATATGATCCCTTTAAATATCGGTCTTTTGCTGTTAATGCTGGCGATGTTGTATATCAGTTAACTCAGCGTAACCAGACCTTATTAGCGTCATTATCGCCGCAACAGTTTGATGCTATTCCTGCAATATTAACGTTTCAGTCAGTTGTTGATGATACGGTCTCTTCACTTGCTGTGGTTGATTTGCTATATCAAAAATTGCCGCTAAACAAAGGCCATCAATTGGTGCTCTTTGACGTCAATAGGACGAAGAGTAACAACCAATTACTGTTTCAAGATCCACTGGCGACTTTTGCTCCATTTTGGCTACCAAAGCAATTACCTTATCGCTTAAGTTTGGTTGAAAATGATCCGCAACAAGATAATCATGTTCAGGTTAGGGAGCTAGCTGATAAATCGATAACCGATGATGTGTTAGCGTTAAGTTTAACTTGGCCTAATGATGTGTATTCTTTATCTCATGTGGCGTTAAGTTTTCCGATTGAAGATACCCTTTACGGGCCTCTACCAGGTATTGATTCGGATAAAATCCAAATTGGCAGAGCAATTTATCAAGGTGAACGGGGCATTTTCAGTGTGACGGCCGATGACATGTTGCGTCAGAAGTGGAATCCATTTTATCCTTATATGATGACTCGCATTGATGAGTTTACTCAAGGGCATCAATCTGAGTCACTATTAGACAGTAAACCAGTAAACCAGTAAACCAGTAAACCAGTAAACATTAGTCGCTAATGATGCTAATAATTGTTTTATTACGTCCCTGTTGTTTTGCTTGGTAGAGATGATCATCAGCGACTTTAATCCACTTATCGAGTTCAGCTTCATAATCAGCACTGGCCGTAATAGCACCAATACTGACCGTCACGTTGAATGACTGTTTATCTTCGGGTGAGGTGATTTCTAATTGCGACAGTGCTTCTCTAAAGCCATTGAGATGGTGTTCAATATGTAAGGTATTGGACAAAGGCAGAATAAGCAAAAATTCTTCTCCGCCGTAACGGGCCACAATATCAATGTCGCGTTTAAAGTATTTCTGTAATAAATGCGACACGTTCCGCAAGCACTCATCTCCAGCTAAATGGCCATAATTGTCATTTACTTTTTTGAAGAAATCTAAATCAAGCAATACAACAGTAATGGCCTGATTGCTTCGCAAACAAAAATCCACTAACTCACCAAATTTACGTTCAGCATAACGGCGATTATATAAGCCAGTTAACGGATCTCTATCAACCAGCTCGGTGAGTTTTTTGTTGGCCTTTTCTAATTCCGCGGTACGATTAGCCACAGTCTCTTCTAATTCGACTTGATGCGCGATGAGTTGTTGCTTACTGGCTGCTAATCGTTGATACAGGTTGAATACTTCTCTGGGTGAATTATCGTCAATTGCCGAGGTTTTTTCTGGACTTGAATATGACTGACTGAATTGATTGGCGACAGCTTCTAATGGCACCGTTAGCAACGCGCTGAGCTTTTTTGAAATATAGAAGGTACCCAATAATGCAATCAACAGCATGATAAAACTACTGAACATTTGTTCTTCAGCGAGTTTTAGTAGCGGCGAAAATTCTTTTAAAATATACACTGTCCAACCATTATCGAGCTCCCGGTGAGCATACATATATTCAGGCACAATTGAGGTAGTATTGTGAATATTGATTAACTCAAGATTGGCACGATACACACCTTTATTTATTGCGAAATTAAATTGTGAAAGTGGTTTTAAACCGAGTTTTTTAGAAGCATAAATAATTTGATTTTGTTCATCAACCATCACTACAGATTCATCTTCGGTATATTCATTTACTTGATCAATATGTGAAAAATGAGTTAAATCAAGCGAACCTTCTACTATTCCTGCTACTTGTGTGCGTTGCTCATCGAGATAAAAGGGAGCGCTCATGGCAATAATCGCGTCATTACCAAAACCGCGGCCCAGAAAGGCAGATGATACGAATAGGCGTTGGTTATAGAATGACTCAATAAAATAATCTCTATCGTTAATGTTGATACTTTGTTCTGGTAATTGCTGTGTTAATAGTCTTGATACTGGGCTGGCTGCCACAATATTGGCTGCCGGATTGGCGATCAACATACTGATAAAACCGGGATAGTTTTGATGTGAGCTTGATAAAATGCCTTGCCATTGCTCTGGTTTATCGGCAACTAAATCTAATTGACTTGCTGTATTTTGGATCACAGTTTGATGGTTTTTGATATAATTTTGTGCAGAGGTCGATAGGTGGGCGACCGCTTCCGTCATGTTTTGTTTTAACATGACTTGTTGACGTTCTAAAAAATAAAAATTAAAGATTAACGCTGAAAACAATAATGTTAACGTCACCATTAAGGTGAAGAAATAAGTCAGTTGCGCGCTTAATTGTCTACGGTTGCGGTCTTTAACTTTGTCTTTTAAAAACCATAACTTTGGAATAGCTAAAATAAGTAATGATGCAATACTGGTATATATCAGTCCGTTGATGCCTTGCTTTGAAATAATAAAGCCTAAGTGAGATGGCGGTATATCCATCAATAGAACCACATATAAATACACCATTGGTGCACCTATAAATAACCAATAAGCGGCATCGGCATATAAGGCATAGATATCACGGCGTCTGGCATAGCCTAAAAATAATGCTTCAAGCCCAAAAAATAAGTAAACATGCGGGCTATCCCATATCAACATTAATCCTGTTGATGCCATCATTGCGGTCAAAAAGGCATACCAAGGCCCCAATAAAACGGCAGCAATGACAGTCACCGTGTTACCTAATACAAATTGCACGTTAGCAAAAAATTGTATCGGGTAACAATTGATGAACAATCCTATTACTCCCAAGATAATTGAGAATAAAAGGTGTTGTTGATTAATGCGAGGCAATGTCAAAAAAATATCCTTATTATTTGTATTCTAAAAAGATTTATTCCTATCTAAGCATTTATCTCAGGAAATAGAACAGATTTCAACGCAAACGAAGTTTTTTTTACTCACAAATATTCCTTTTTATCTTTTGTGATGCAGATCTCAATCTTTTAATGGCGAAATCTTGTTCGACCTTGGTCTAATTAAATTGAAAAACAAGAAGTTCATTTCAATTCATTATTTCTCAATCATCTGATTTTTATACATTTTAATATTTTACGTTAACGTTTGTTAATCAAGTACGACTAAGGTCTTGATTGTGATGGCCCCCTGAATTGCTAAATTAACAATGGCTTTACAAAAAATAACTTAGGGGAGTCGCAATGAGTTTCGAAAATAACGATAAGGCAGCGGGTTACTGGCGTGAGAATTTACGTTTAGTACTTAGCTTGCTTGCAATTTGGGCTGCAGTGTCATTTGGCTGCGGTATTCTATTAGTAGATGTGTTAAACGAAATTACCTTTATGGGATTCAAACTGGGTTTCTGGTTTGCGCAGCAGGGTGCAATGTATGTATTCGTGGCGCTGATTTTTGTTTATGTGGCGAAAGCTAATACATTAGACAAAAAATACAATGTTCAGGAAGACTAAGGGGCACTAAGATGGATGTTCAAACACTAACATATTTAATTGTCGGCGCGACTTTTGCGCTGTACATCGGGATCGCCATTTGGACTCGTGCTGGTTCAACTAAAGAGTTTTATGTTGCAGGTGGTGGTGTTCACCCTGTTCTAAATGGTATGGCAACTGCAGCCGACTGGATGTCAGCAGCATCGTTTATTTCATTAGCCGGTATTGTATCTTTTACTGGTTATGATGGCTCAGTTTATCTAATGGGTTGGACCGGCGGTTATGTGCTATTAGCATTATGTATGGCGCCTTATTTACGTAAATTTGGTAAATTTACGGTTCCGGACTTTATTGGTGATCGCTACTACTCTCAGACGGCACGTACAGTCGCTGTTATTTGTGCCATCTTTATTTGTTTTACCTACATTGCAGGCCAAATGCGTGGTGTTGGCGTAGTGTTCTCTCGTTTCTTAGAAGTTGACGTAGAAACAGGGGTGTACATTGGTATGGCAGTCGTATTCTTTTATGCTGTATTAGGTGGCATGAAAGGGATTACTTACACACAGGTAGCACAATACTGCGTTCTTATTTTTGCCTTTATGGTTCCTGCTATCTTTATCTCAGTAATGATGACAGGTCACATATTACCGCAAATTGGTTTTGGCGCTGAGATGATTGATGCCGCAGGTAATGGTACGGGGGTGTATTTACTCGATAAGCTCGATGGATTATCGGCAGAACTCGGGTTCTCCCAATATACCGAAGGCTCCAAGTCGATGATAGATGTGTTCTTTATTACCGGTGCATTAATGTTTGGTACAGCTGGCTTACCGCATGTGATTGTTCGTTTCTTTACTGTTCCTAAAGTAAAAGACGCGCGTATTTCTGCGGGCTGGGCTTTAGTATTTATCGCTATTATGTACACCACTATTCCTGCATTGTCTGCTTTCTCTCGCGTTAATATGATTGAAACCATCAATGGACCAGAATCAACTGGCGTGCCTTATGAAACTGCGCCAACTTGGATTAAAAACTGGGAAAAAACGGGTTTAATTACATGGGACGATAAGAACAACGATGGCAAGATTTTTTACACCAATGGTGAAAAAAATGAGATGAACATTGACCGCGATATTATGGTTCTTGCCACGCCTGAAATTGCCAATCTTCCTGCATGGGTTATTGCATTAGTTGCCGCGGGTGGTTTAGCTGCAGCATTGTCTACATCTGCGGGTTTATTACTGGTAATTTCAACCTCTGTGTCGCACGATTTACTCAAGAAAAATCTAATGCCGGATATTTCGGATCAGAAAGAGTTAATGTATGCACGGATAGCTGCTGGTTTCGGGGTTGTTATGGCGGGTTACTTTGGTATTAATCCTCCTGGATTCGTAGCCGCGGTGGTGGCCATTGCATTTGGTCTCGCAGCAGCCTCGTTATTCCCTGCTATTATCATGGGGATTTTCTCTAGAACCATGAATAAAGAAGGTGCTATTTCAGGTATGGTGATCGGGCTATTATTTACTGCTAGTTATATCGCCTACTTTAAGTTTATTAATCCTGCATCGAATACATCTGAAAACTGGTTATTTGGTATTTCACCAGAAGGTATTGGTATGGTGGGAATGATGGTTAACTTTGGTGTCGCTTTTGCTGTCAGTAAAGTTACCGCTAAAATTCCTGACGAAATAGTCGCAATGGTTGAGTCTATTCGTTTCCCTAAAGGGTCAGGCGAAGCACACGATCATTAAACTGCTGTAATCAACACTGTTTAAAAAGAGCGCTTAGGCGCTCTTTTTGTTGGGCTTTAGTCCTATAGCAGATAAGCGAAACGCTTTGTTATAGTGATATTGTTCGCCCATGCACAATAGGGAAATGATTAATGGATGCCAGTGAGTTACAACCCGTAGAGCAGTTTTTAGCAGCACATTCGCCTTTCGACACGCTACCTAAAGAGAGTATTCAATATTGTGCGAGAAAGATTAGCGTCGGTTATTACAGTAAAGCGTCTGCCTTTGTTGAGTTCGATAAAGACAATCCGAAATTGTACATTGTGCGCAGTGGTGCATTTGAAGTGCGCGATCCTGAAGGTGTATTGGTTGACCGTGTTGGCGAAGGAGAATGTTTTGGTTTTTCCACCTTATTATCGGGTGAAAAGGTCGTTAATAAAGTCAATGCCGATCGTTTAAGGGCACTTGACCGATCTTGCAGATGAAAGATAATCCCTACCAGTATTCTGGTGGGGATTT
>NZ_JBEOPM010000028.1:0-63006 GCF_040310165.1 Shewanella sp. AC91-MNA-CIBAN-0169 | reverse complement strand
TCTAATCATGATAAATACCTTTAAGATTTTGCTTATTTTAAGCTATAAATCTCTACAGTTTCATTAGACCATTACAAGTAATGAGTGTCAGTAAGTCAGGCTATTACGATTGGCATAAACGCCCAGCAAACGTGATAAGCCTTGAAACACTGAAGCTTTATCGCCTTGTTAGACAGCTATTTAAGCAAAGTCGAGGCAGCTTAGGGAATCGTGAAATGGTGAAGAAATTGCGCAAGGAAGGCTACCAGGTTGGTCGCTATCTCGTTCGTAAAATTATGCACCGCCTTCGACTCAAAGCTACCCAACGACGTGCTTACAAAGTGACTACACAGCGCAAACACTCAGATGCAGTGGCTGATAACCTGTTAAACATGAACTTTAACCCAGTATCAGCTAATGAGGTTTGGGCGGGTGACGTGACCTATTTAAAGACAGGTGAAGGCTGGATGTATTTAGCGGTGGTAATGGATTTATATTCACGCCGGATTGTTGGGTGGCACATAGACAAACGCATGACTACAGATTTGATATCCAAGGCATTAATGAAAGCCTACAACCTGCGCCAACCGGCCAGAGGGCTGGTATTTCACAGTGACCGAGGCTCACAGTATACCAGTAAGCAGTTCGGCAGGCTGCTATCGATCTATGGTATTCGAGCCAGTATGGGTGATGTGGGTGCGTGTTGGGATAATGCCGTTGTTGAGCGTTTCTTTGGTAGTTTGAAACACGATTGGATTTTTAACGTTGCTCAACCAGCAAGGGAGTTTATGAAGCAAGATGTGACTGCTTACATGAAATATTACAACTTGGAGCGACTTCATTCTGCTAATGGTGATCTGTCATCGGTAGAGTTTGAAAATTCTCAACTAAAAGTGTCCAGCTTGGCTTGATCAGTACAGTTAACGTTTTTACTTGTATTTCAAATGAGGGTTTTCTGATAGGATTATCAGTTAAATATATAAACAGGAATAAAAATGAACAATGAAATCATATGCATAGCTCGATTTGTAGCGAAAAAGGAATGCATTGAAAAATTGAAAGAGTCCTTAGTTGCAATGCTTGAGCCAACAAGAAATGAAGAAGGCTGTTTAAGCTATCATCTCAATTTAGATACTGAAAATTCAAATATTTTTACAATGATTGAGAAATATAAAAACCAAGAAGCTTACGAATATCATGGGCAACAACCTCACTTGAAAAACTTACGAACATTTGTTGGCGATCTTGCTGAATCCATCGAGGTAAATATATACAAAGCAATAGAAATTTAACAAGTTAATCAACTGGCGAAAAATAGCAGGCTATTTTTCGCCAGTTGTTAAGACATTACTAACTCTTTTTTGTCCGTGCGACCTTAAATTGTATGAAGTGCAGTTCACCGCGATAAGAGTGAACCATCTGTATCACCAGATGACTCTAATACTCTGAATAAAGCAGCAAGTTTGACAATGTATCGATATTCGGATTTTACCGAATGGGCACTGAATCGTAAGAGGACGTTCTTCCTGATAACCATAAGTCGGGTGTGCGACGTAAGTCGTACGAAGCGCTGTTTACCGCTTTGAGTGAACTATCTGTATCGTTCTAATGAAAATTATGCGTTTGTAAGTAAAGCATGTACGAATTAGCTAATTAACGTTTAAAACACTTCATTTTCTTTCAATAGTTTTGTTAACAGCTTTAAACGTTGCCTATTCTCTTCATCATCTCTGAAAGCTAGCACTAATTCTTTTTCCATAATTATAGACACAGTTTCTATTTTGGAAGACAAGTATCGCATGACTATCGGATCGGTAATCGCTACATCTCCTCGACCAGCTAGTAGTTTTTTTAACAACAATAATTCATTCGACGCACGTTCTACGTTATGAGGATATTTTTTAATCGCGTTATCAATAATTTTTGGATAGTGGTAAGTACTAACAATTCCGACTGAATATTTTTCAAATAACTCATCAATACTGTTAAAACTAACGACTTTGTCTGCGATTTTTAAGATGGCTATTTCTGACCAATCAACTGCCGGAGAAATTATAGCCCCATCAAATACATCTTCAGGCCACGCAGGAAAAATTCCGATATATTCATTATTGGTTTCTACTAAATATTTAGACCTTTTCCAAGGATAAAACTCAACGATAAGAGTGATATCTTTCTTTTGTAACAGTTTTCTTAATTTTTGAATTGATTGTCCCTGATTTTCTACTTTTGATCCAGCATAAGGAGGCCATTCTAGCGATGTTATCTTCCAAGTTTCTCCGGCATGTAACGTGGACACAAATACGATTGAACACAATAAAATAAATTTGATAATCAACATCCTTGTTTTCCTCAATTATTGTTTTTAACTGTCCTAATAACTATAGTGTAGTTAAAATTTATCAATCGATTTTTTGGTTATGTTGATTTAAATTATTACCTCGCAGCATATAACACTTCATATAATATTAGTTCTTGAGCACAGTACAGTACAAGCAATAGCCGTCAGCGCGCGCGGGGATAGAATCAATGCGCCGGATCCTCGATGCAAGGATTAGTGAAGATGCTTTCCCGATATACAACGATCACGGAGCAAATAATTTGTCCTGCATTAGCCACACAGGGTGACCGTTAGAGTGTGCGTTTTTTACTCATAATGAATAATTTAAATACTAAATCACTTTAAATTATTCATGAAGTGATGGCGTACTGAACAAATTAAGTTTAAAAATATACTAATCCAGTACGTAAAACGTTCGCGATCTCACCCAGCTTAGCCAAATGAGCTTGAATATATTACGAGTTGTGGTGTTTTTTTAAATAAATGTGTAATCCATATCCGCTACTTTCTGCCAGCCGTGAATGTTGCCAACCTAAAAATAAACTTACAAATATAAATTTGGCCTAGCCTGTTGATATGACATCAGCAGTATTCAACAATAATATGAAAATCATATCAGCATGCCGAATCTGAATGGTTTTAGTAAAAAAGTACGCAAGGATGGCAATCATCACGGATATATATTTAATGTTGAATCGAGTATTCAATCCAATTTTAAAAATATAGTTGCATATAATTATAAAGTATGGAATGTCAAAATTACGTCAAAATAGGAGATCATAAATTTAAATTTTTTGTTTTTGTTGTGTAGTTAAAACATCCTCATTAATAAGCTGTATCGGTTAACGCTATTTGAGTAAGATTATTGCCATAAATTTAACAAATTGTAACCCTAAATTGAGTCAACTTGGTTTTCGTCACTGTTTTCAGGTAACTTTGGACTGAAAGCCATCGTGAATAGTTCTGGTTGCGTATTAGATGGCGGTAAGATGGAAAAAATAACACTATTGTCGGAAAGCGAACCCGCTCAAAGTAGGATTCTGGCAGATAGTATTCTCAATAGGATGAAGCCTCCTTTCGCTGAGCATGGCTTCGCAGGATTCTGGTTTCAGGGAATCGCCATTAGTGCCTATCAAGACTATCTACAGAACAGCCGAAAGAGCTTGTTGACCCGGAGGATACTTAGAGGCTGTGGTGGTGTGTTAACTTCATCACCAAAGGTTCAGCAGCTACATGAGCAATACGTGACACGCATCGCGCCTACGGACATTAACTTTGGCGAAGCCTTGCGACTAGAGTCCCCCTATTGTTATATTCTGTGCGAAAATGGCCAGCCGAATAAAGCTCAAAAACTCTTTAATCGTTATGGCGTCAACACTGTCCTGAGTTGGCCGCTAAAACACTTTGCATCTGATGCCTGGGCAGGTAGGTTTACCCTGCTATCTAAATACACCTACGATGAAATAAATGCTACTGGTTTAGAGATCACACTTAAACAAGCTCAGATGAGTCTATTTGAGCATTTTCATAATGAAATAAACCCTTTTCGGCAATGTAACTTATTTAACCAAACGGCAATCAAGGCACTGAAAATGGCAGCGACGGGACTCCATAATCATGAAATCTCACAGGAGCTTCATATTACTGTTCGCGGTGTGGAATATCATCTTGAATCCATAAGAAATAAATTGTCTGCCAGTAACAGGGCTAATTTAGTTCACATAGCACATCAACTGGAAATTATATAGCGCATGTTAGTTCTCCTCGTCGAAGATAATCGCCTGCTGGCCAAGAATATTATTCATTATTTGGAGCTCAATGAGATCGAGTGTGATTATGCAGAGACACTCACTCAAGCTGAACAGATCATATTCGGTCTAACTTTCGACGCGATAATTCTCGATCTGAACTTGCCAGATGGCGATGGTATTACCGCATGTAAAAAGTGGAAAGATCAGTGCATAATCTCACCGATCATTATGCTTACCGCGAGGAGCACACTACAGGATAGGTTGTCAGGTTTTGAGGTCGGCGCCGATGACTATCTGGTTAAACCTTTTGCCATGGCTGAGTTAGTTGCGCGTCTTAGGGTCGTATCTCAGAGGCGTCCGTCACCGAAAATACTTACCATCGGTGATCTTGAATTTGATTTTGCCAGACATCATGTGCACAGAAAGGGACAGTTATTGTTATTATCTCGCACTGGATGGCAGATCCTGACTCTATTGGCCCGTCGGAGTCCTGAAACTGTCGAGCGGGAGGAGATCGAACGGATTCTGTGGCCCGATAGTTTGCCTGATAGCGATAGCTTGCGTAGCCACATTCATCTGCTGCGGAAAATTGTCGATAAGCCATTCGAGCAAAAACTTATCCATACGATTAGGGGAATAGGCTTATGTTTGAAGGTAGTCACAGATGAAGCCTAAGCTCAGTTTGAAACGTGTTTATCAGGTGTATGGCTTATGTTTTCTGGCGATAACCTTAATCATCAATAGTTTTATCCCCTTGTGCATGATGTGTACAGGTATGTTCAGCATGCATGAAATTACCATGAGAAATGCTGCTCAAGCGGCTGAGCTCTATACCACTCCCAAAAATAAAACATTTCAAACAGACAATCTCACAGTATTTCCCAGTTGGGAGTCGGTACCTAATAGGGTTAAGGCGATTAATGGAGGCGTTGCTCCTGATGCTCCACAAAATGTAAAACACCAGCATACTGATGGGCAGTTTATCGATGCCCTGATGTTGCATCAGGGAGATAACGGTAAAGAGAGCTATGTTTGGCTACATTATAATGCAACACACGATCTTGTATTTGCGCCGAAAAATATGGCTGCTATCTGCCTGCTAGTTATCATGACATTCACCGTAAACGCTATTCTGGCCTGGTATCTACAGAGCCGCGTGATTTCGCCGGTTCATCAGATCAGCCGCGCGATAAAGCAGCATGATTGGCAAAATATGCAACAATTGCGTTTTCCTAAACAATGCTATGCCGAACTTCAGTCGATAGTCGATGCCTTGGATAGTTCAATCAAACAGCTCAAAGAGGCACAACAGCGGGAGCTCTCTTTCCTGCGCTTTGCAAGCCATGAGCTCAGAACGCCTATCGCCATATGTCAGTCTTCATTCGATATTCTGACCCTGCAACAAGGGAAACTCACAGGCCCTACCTTACATGCCAGTCAGGCAACAACTCAGATGCAATCGATTACCGAGACACTACTTTGGTTAATGAGTTCTGACTGTAGCCCGATGGACAGCAGTAATGTGAAGTTGGCAAAGTTGTTGGAGAGTATCATCTACGATCAAAAGTTCGCTCAAGGGAGTGATGTCCCGGTCGATCTAAAGTGCGATGAAACTGAATTGTTCGTACTCAAGGAGCCGCTGACTATCGTTTTGAACAACTTGGTGCGCAACAGTTTAGAGCATGGCGCTAAAGGTATCTCTATTGTTCAGGCTGGCAATCGAATCGATATTATTAATCCCTTGTCCCTGCATAACTCCAGCGGCTTTGGTCTGGGATTGATGTTGGTAGAACGGTTAGCAAAACAGCTCAATTGGCACTATTCAACCAGTAATGAACATAACTCCTTCAGGGCTACGCTCATCATACGGCCCACTTGATCTGAGTCTTATCTTGATTATGACAGTTTGCTAGTGGGCATGGAGTGTCCACTATATATTTAAGTGAGAGTCTCTAAACGCACTTCATTGTCTTAACAACCTCTCTAAAAGTTTATTCTTATCACTGACTGTTAATTCCATATTTATTCTTATATTTAGATTTAAATGTTACTTATTTAATAAGTGACTTAATTTTATTTATGGTTTAAATATCTAAATCTATGGTTTTCGATATTTTTATTTTGACGTTATTTTTACATGGTTATTATTTATATCTCTTCATTCTATATTTAATACGCATTTTTGACTCTTTTACTTCTCTAATCCACACACATTATATGAACTAAAACTATTACACGATCTGGCTCACAAAGAATATTAATTATTCATTTATCCTATATGGAAATCTTATAAATAAGGAATATTTTGATGAAAAAACAAATTGTCACAGCATTAGCTGCCTTAGTGATAGCGCCTGCAATGTCAGCAACATCAGTCGATTTGGGATATAAGGCGCACACTTCTGATACTAAGTCGGATAACGGTGGGGCATATGACCAACCTTTTGTTAAATTGACACATTTCAATAAAGCAGATTGGGGTACGCTATTGGCTTATGTGAAGCTTGAGAACCCGGGTGAGGTGAAAGAAGCTCAACACGGTGCAGATGGAAAGCTGACCGTAAAGTCCCTGTTTATTATTGATAAGCAGATCTCTGATACAAGTTACAACTTATGGGGACAGAATTTCTTGGTCTCTAACCGTACAGTGATGGAAGACAACCTATATCTGGGTGTGACCACTAACCGTAAGTATGGCGATCTCTTTATCAATGCCGGTATCGGTCTGAACTACTCTGTTGCTCATTTTGATCCAACCGGGGAAAATTTCGATGGGATTAGTGGTTATGCCGCGGTGATTAATGCCAGTTACCCATTTTCTGCAATGGGGCTTAAGCATTCGTTATCTGTCAACTATGAAGGGCAGATCGACCGTGATGAAGACCATATGAGCACCTTAGGTTATGACAGCTACGGACATCAGCTCATCACCACATTAAAGACAAGTATGACGGAGTCATTCTATACCAAGTTGCACATGACCCATTTTGATAGCTGGGGATCAGCGCCTAATGATGGCATCGAATATGGCGTAGCGGTTGGTTTTACCTTCTAATATCGGATTGATCTAATAGGAATAACAAAGTGATTAAAAAAACAATTATCGCCAGTGCAATTGTCGCTCTGGTCATGGGCTGCTCACTTAAAGAGAGCGACCAGTTAACGAAGAGCGAAGGTTCTGCATTCGGTAAGCATGGAGAAATTCAGGTTCAGACCGAAACTAAAAATGGCAAGTTGGTCGATATCAGTATCCTGAAACAGCATGAAAATAAGGTATTGGCGGCGTCGGTATTTACCGAAATGAAAGATGCAATGATTGCCAATAACAGTACCGAGGTCGATGGCATCAGCGGCGCGACGATCACCAGTGGTGCATTTAAAGAGGCTGTTGAGAGCTCTCTTACCGCAGCTGGCGTTACCTTAGTTGCCGGTATGGTCAAGAGTAATGATAAGCCGGCAGAACTAGTTGCCAGTGAACAGAATTTCGATGTCGTTATCATAGGTTCAGGCGGTGCTGGTTTCAGCGCCGCGATCACGGCTAAAAATGCTGGTGCTAGCGTGGTGATTATCGAAAAAATGCCAACGGTTGGTGGTAACAGTTTGATCACCGGTGGTCAGATGAACGTGCCGGGTAACTGGGTCCAGAAGAAGATGGGCATCGAAGACAGTATCGACCTGTTTGTAAAGGATACCCTAAAGGGCGGTGACTATCTGGGTGATCCTGAGATGGTACAGATTTTGGCCGAGCAAGCATTGCCAGCCGCAGAGTGGCTAAGGGATTATATTAAGGTTGATTTTTACAAGGATCAGCTATTCCAATTTGGTGGTCATAGCGTTAAGCGTGCACTGATCCCACGTAACCATACTGGCGCTGAGTGGATCAGTAAGTTTATGGCAAAAACTGATGAGCTGCAGATCCCTATCCATACCCGCACGACAGCAACTGCGCTGATTAAAGATCAAAATGGACGAGTGATCGGTGTTGAAGCTGAGAAGAATGGACAGCAACTTACTTACTACGCCAAGCGTGGCGTGATCATGGCAACCGGTGGTTTCGGTGCTAATGTTGCGATGCGCACCAAGTATGTCCCCGAACTGGATAGCCGCTACGGTACAACTAATGCTCGTGGGATTATGGGTGACGGTATCGTGATGGCCGAGAAGCTTAACGCTCAAACACATAACATGAAGTCTATCCAGACTTATCCTATTTGTCATATCGATAGCGGAGCGATCTCTTTGATCGCCGACTCACGCTTCTTCGGTGCCTTGCTGGTGAATAAGGAAGGTCATCGCTTCGTCGAAGAGCTGGAACGCCGTGATGTTATTAGCCGTGCAATTCTGGCCCAGACCGATCAGCAGACTTATGTACTTTGGGGCAGTGAGATTGAAGATATTGCCGGTGTTGTTGGTGTGCATAAGGATGAGTTCGCCGAGCTTAACCGTAAAGGCATGATGTTTAAGGCCGACTCAATCGAAGAGTTGGCTCAAAAGTTCGGTGTTGATGAAAAAGCGCTGATGGCTCAGGTTGGACGTGTAAATCAGTTTGCTAAAGCGGGTGATGATAAAGAGTTTAATCATCGTGGAGGATTAAAAACTATCATGAAGCCTCCATTCTATATGTTGGTGGCTAAGCCCTCTGTTCACCACACTATGGGTGGCTTGATGACAGATACCCATACTCGTGTACTAGATACACAAGGTAAGGTTATTGCTGGTTTATTCGCAGCTGGTGAAGTTACCGGTATGACCCATGGTTCCAACCGCTTGGGTGGTAATGCCATTACCGATATTACCGTGTTTGGCCGTATTGCAGGTAAAGAAGCTGCCGCACAATAATCGATAGCTTCTGCTTAAAATAAGTATTCCGTTCAACTTATTGAGCGGAATATTTTATTATGAGTATAGGAAATGTTTTGAAGGCTAATATGAAACTTTGTGTGAAACTCCTAACGATGAGCTTATTGGTGTCATATATGTTCCAGTCTCGGGCATGGGCGCATATCAATATCGAGCAGATAACCGGTAATACGATGGGGACGACCTACACGATACAGTTGCGCCTGCAGAATAATTTAGCGACGAAAAAGCAGATAAAGGCATTAGTTGAGCAGGAACTGGATCGAGTGAATAGCGCTCTGTCAGTTTACCGTTCAGATTCTGAAATATCTATATTGAATTTAAATGATACTGGAAACCCTATTCTGGTATCTGAGCGTCTAAGGGATGTATTACAGATTTCAAAGACGATATCTTCGCAAACCTATGGGGCGCTCGATGTGACATTAGGGCCAGTGATTGAGTTCTGGGGGTTTGGTGTTAAGGCCAGAGATCTGCAGAATAAAGATCGTGGTCAGCTGGAGTTGGCTCGATCGAAAACAGGCATGGATGGATTTACCCTGAGCTCGAAAGCCATTACGAAAGTGATTCGAGGGCTAGAGATAAATGCTTCGGCTGTGGCGAAAGGATATGGCGTGGATCGTGTTGCCAAGATTCTCGATGGTGCGGGTGTACTTAATTATCTGGTCGAGATAGGCGGAGAGGTGCGGACTCGTGGAGTTGGTATCAGGGGCAGAGACTGGACTGTTGCTGTTACTCGTCCAGAGAAGCTTAGCCTGGAAATACAGCAACTAATCAATCTTAAAGATATGTCTATGGCGACCTCGGGTAGCTATGTTAATTATATCGAGAGCGGTGATAGACAGTTGAGTCACATTATCGATCCAACAACCGGGATACCGGCCGAAAATAGTCTGGTATCGGCGACAGTGCTTCACCAGCAGTGCGCCGTAGCCGATGGTTTTGCGACTGCCATGATGATCTTGAGTGTAGAACAGTCGATAAATATTGCCAATGAAATCGGGCTGTCGGTCATGCTTATCGAGCAGACTAACACGGGGTTGAAGACCCATTTTAGCAAGAGCATATCTCCCTACTTATCTATACGAGGGCTGTAATAGGAATAATTGGAAGCAATGGAATTTGACCACTTTAATAATTATTAAAATTGAATCTCTTTGTGTATTCATTACAAATTGAAAATCAGTTATATTGCTGCCATATAAACTTATCAGGGAAATACAATGTCTGAATTTTTAGAGAGCTTAACTCATGCTCGTCGTTTAAAAGCTTCGGTTAAAGAGTTATCTGTTGCAGAACTAAAAGATGTGTACGAAAAGTTAGGCAAGATCGTTGCTGAAAGAGAAGAAGAAGCGAGTGCTGAAGCTGAAGCAAATGCTGAGCGTATCGCGAAAATTGCAGAGCTTCAGAAGATGATTGAGTCAGCTGGTTTGTCACTTGGTGATCTTGGTGGTGTTGCTGCTAAAGTAAAAAGCACAAGAGCACCACGTCCCGCTAAATATTCAATCGTAGTTGAGGGCGAAACTGTCACTTGGACAGGGCAGGGTAGAATGCCAACTGTATTCAAACTGCAAATTGAAAATGGCCGTTCAATCGAAGACTTCTTGATCTAAATTCCCCGCCCATTACAGAACAGACTGATGAAAGTCTGTTCTGTCCAGAAATTAGCTAGAGCATGCAACTAGGTGGCCAAATTAACTATGCCACTTGTGACATCAAGCATTCAGTGCCCCCAACGTTCTCGAACGGCTATCGCAGCTGTTTGGTACTTAGCTCTTTAGAGCTGATGTAATAACGGTACTCAAACTCGATTGGTTTTCTTTTTTCAAGGCGACAACTTTCAAGCATAACGATATTTTTTAGCCCTTTCCCCTTTGAAAAGTCACCGGCTAAGTTTGTACTGTCAATAACATAGCACTGACGACACTCTATTCGCCCATGACCGTGTCCAATTGCGGATTTATCTGTATTGTTGGCTCGCTGGAAAGAGAAGGCTTTTACTATCGCTTCGCGTAGTTTTCCCTGATTACTTTTAACGGCAAGCAGATAATCACCACCTTGTTCCACAATAGTTTTGGCTATCTTTGTTTGACAAGCCATCGCATCGATAGTCACTAAAGCCCCTTTGATATCTAACATCTTTATCAACTCAGGAATGGCAGTTATCTCATTGCTTTTTTGTTCTGTTTTAAGTTGGCCAAGTACTAATTTGTTTGATGAAACATAGGCACTAATCTTGTGTATGGTACTGGCTCTGTCTTGACGATTGTATGACCCTCGAAGCGTTTTCTGTCGATAGCAATCACTTTGTCTTCAGTAAGCGTGTGTATCGATGACATCCAGTTGATAAAATATAGGTGAAATTGTTCTGGTACTATAGTTGATATGATACGAGCTAGAGTGTCATCAGCAGGAATGCCACTTACGAATAGGTTATTGTTTTAAACCAATCATGATGTCCAAGTATATATTCTCGAATATCAAACCAGCCTTTAGCGCCTGCGATAACAGCACATAGAGAACCAAACAGAACCTCAAAAAGGCAATAGGTCACTTTAGCCCCTTAGCGTTGGTCTGTTATGGATTGAAAAGTCTCTTTGAAGTGGTCAATATGCATGGTGAGCTCCCGAAAAACGGGAGTATAAGGTCATAGCTAAATGTTAACGTCAAAGAGTGTATTTAATTGACTGAAAAACGTTCGAGATCTCGCCCTGGACACTCGTAGTAAAAGCCTAGCTTGAAGCATATGTTGATGATTATTTGTATTTTAAGTTGTTTTCTGTGGCTAATTATCTTACAAAGGCTGTTGAGTATGCTGATGACTTAGACCATGGGTAATTTTATAGTGCAGCGCTAAAAGTGTACTCGAATCTAAAAAGAAGTATCGGTGAAAGTTAAATTAAGGATATTTCGATTAAAGAGTATGGTTTCAAATTCACATAACAAGCATTAGGCAAAATAATCCTGGATCAGACATACGTCCCCAATAGTTTTATTTAGTTGGGCGTATGATATTTATCTATCCCAAAATCCTCTCTAGGAAGATCTAGGTAATTATCAAGCATCACAGCTTCTCTATGCTTTTTTAAAGCGGTAACAGCAAATTTAAAGCAGGCCTCACATAAATCTAAATGGTATGTAGTGCCATCTTCTTTGGAACCATATCCCCATGAAGCTTTAAGTTCACCAACTTCTTCATATTTATGACCAACTAAATCAATCATGACGCTGTTCCCACATACGTCACAAACACGATCGGTGACTATATTAACGAGCTACATTTGATAATGTTTCATATAAATACTCTGAATGATAATAATTTTTAAACAGCCTGCATTGTACATTATTAATATTTGTTCAACTAGGTGATACAAATAGAATTGTCCTCAAAATGTATAACACAGAATAGGGAATAAACATGTTCGTTATTGAACTGAAGTAATGCTATTTATTTAGTTTAAATCGACTTTTTTACCAGACTGTTAATCAATCAACAACTTGATATTATTACATGATCAAGTTGTTGATTTTACCAAAGAACCAACCATCATCTCAATGGAAACCTGTGGTGGCTTGCTTGGAATATGAGTCATATGGTCATCAAGTTAAGTTAATCCCTGCTAATTATGTATAACCTTACGTTAAAACACACAAAATGAATTCATTGATCTGGATACCATTGCTGAAGCGTCCATGATGTCCAGCATGAGGTTTGCATCACCAAAAAGTGAAACCGTGCTAATTTGCCAATGTCATTCGCCGTATACGTTCAGGTTACATCAAAGAAAGAACTGCTAACATGAATAGAATTGGCTCTGTGTTGCTTGAGTTTGGTATGAGCTTTCCTAGAGGTCATGCTCATATGAAAAAACCGTTCCAATGGTTGGCTGATAAAGGTGAACAGATCCTTTTCACATTGATGGTTGAGTTGCAGGAATTACATGAATACTACAAGTATTTGAACACATTAAAATAAACAAGATAAGAAATTGGAGTTATTACTAAATGAAAACCATTGATGCAGTTACTACAAACAATACCTAGTATAGGGCCAATGACAGCTGCTTGTTGCCTATCGAATGTAGGATACGTATCAGATCAAGAATGGTCAAAATTTTGCTGCTTGGATTAGTTTAGTTCCATTTCAACACTCCCAGGATAAGGCGCATTCAGATTAGGAACAACTATCGTTTTAAAACCTATGGTTAATAGCCGCTACAAGCAGATTTTATTTTTTCTCATTCAAAAAAGAAAGGCCGCGTCAAGCGGACTCTCTACTATAATGTTACGGATATTATTCTGTGTTATCTGGTGTTCTATAAATCTGTAACCAATGTCGACCAGCTGTACTTGTCGGAGGTGCAATCTCATGGTCTCTGATAGTACAGTATCGACCATATTTCGTTGTGATCGTATGATTTGTTGTATTCATTTTACACTCTTGAAAAGAGCCCCCGTCTCGATTAACTTTATTACCTGGTGCAATGTAAATAGCCATATAAATCTTGCCAATAGTTGAAGAGCAACATTACTCATATTTGACGTTGGGGTGATTGCAAAAAAAACAAGGCAACACCATAATAAATAAAGATGAGTTGTGATGTATTCGTCAAAATGAAAGCCAAAGCATATTAACGAAAAGCTAAATAGCAGTTTCCAATCAAATGACTCTCTCTGAACTAGACTGGTCCACGCGCAACGGTTTCACTTGTTGATTAATGATATTTCGTGAAAGTGAGCCTAAATGAATTAATTAATTCCTCAGTTTCTTGGCATAATAATATATTGAAATTAATTGAGACGACAATCATCCTGATGCAGGGGGATAGTAATAAAACCATTTAGTTATCAGCGGTCCATTATAAGTAAAGTTGTTGTGTTTCCGCAAAAGGTGTCCGGATCATCCAGGAATACACAGTAATCAACTTGATTAATGATCCATGCCTTTTGTTAAATTTTTTAATTTCTCGATTACCCATTGATGGATAGAACTATTATTTGTTCTAGGATGCCATGCGGCAACTACTTCAAATTTAGGAGGACAAAAATCTGTGACCAATGGCTCTACTTTTGTATTTGGAAGTAGCCATGATGGATAAAAGGCTACTAAATCAGTAGCGAAGATAATATCTGGGGCTGCGGAGAAACTAGGTAAAGACATTACGATATTTCTTTTTAACCCTTTCTCCGCGAACCAATCATCATGGGAACCTTTCAAGTTTGCTCTTGAAGGAGATATAATTAGCTGAGGTAGTTCAGCTATTTCATCTATTGATAACATTCGGTTCCTAAGGGGGGAATTAATACCGGCGATGAGTATGTGCTGTTCGATAAACAATGTTGATGTCATAAGTGAATCAGGTGCAAATTCTGGAAATGTCAGTGCCAGATCCAGTTCACCAGAGGAAAATAGATGACAAACATTATTTGACTCAAAATCTCGTATGATGATTTTTAAGTTCGGAGCTTCTTTACGTAATGCGTGTAAAAATTGGGGAAGTATTGATTGAATCGCATAATCTGTCGCACTAATTGTAAATACACCATGATAGCGCAACGGATTAAATGTCGATGGTTCGAGTAGTTTTTCTATGTCCAATAAAATATGACTAACATTCTCTCCTAGCTCAATAGCTAATGGGGTAGGCACCATAGTGTTACCTTGTCGAATAAACAAACGATCATCAAAAAGAGAGCGGAGTTTACGCAAGTGCTCACTTATAGCTTGCTGTGTTAGGTTCATTTTACTCGCGACGCGTGAAAGATTTCGCTCTTGAAGTAAATTCTCAAGTACACGAAGCTGCTTGAGATCAACATGATTTAAACCATTCATAATTGTAACCTAAACAAATAGACTTTGTTTCCAATTGTACCCTGCTTTTCTTAATATTCTCAATACACAAACAGTGTATTCAGACAAGGGAGCAAATATGTATAACTTAGGTACAAAATATATGCCGCAAGACGAGTATGGGCTGTTCATTGGTGGGCAGTGGGTTAATGGCAGTAGTAGCAATACTTATGAAAGCATTAATCCTGCGACAGGTAAGGTATTTACACAAATCACCCTTGCTAACTCTGTTGATGTTGATAAGGCAGTCGATGCTGCACAGAAAGCATTTCTTGAGTGGAAGAATACATCTACTATCGAAAGACAAAATATTTTACTAAAAATTGCGGATAAAATCCAAGAGAAAAAAGACTTTTTTTCGAGTCTAGAAGCTATGGAGACAGGTAAGCCTATTCGTGAAACATCATCTATTGATATTCCATTAGCAATCGACCACTTTCGCTACTTCGCTGGTGTTATTCGCTCACATAGCGATGAAGCTGTCATGATTAATGATGAAACAATGAGCCTAGTATTAAGTGAACCATTAGGGGTTGTTGGGCAGGTGATTCCTTGGAACTATCCGCTTTTAATGGCGGCTTGGAAGATAGCACCAGCAATAGCTGCAGGAAATACTGTAGTAATTAAGCCTTCTGAAATGACATCTTCAACCCTCTTAGAGCTATGTAAGATTTTTGAACAAACGCTACCAGCAGGTGTAGTAAATGTTATTACTGGTACTGGACAAGATGCTGGTCAAAGCTTGTTGGATCATCCTGGCATAAACAAACTAGCCTTCACCGGCTCAACAAATGTCGGATATGCCGTTGCAAAAGCTGCTGCAAATAAGCTTATTCCGGTAACTCTAGAGCTGGGCGGTAAGTCAGCCAATATCATATTCGAAGATGCAAACTGGGAGCGAGCACTAGATGGTGCGGCACTATCTATCCTTTTAAATCAAGGTCAAGTCTGTGAATCAGGTGCCCGTTTATTTGTTCAGGATACAATCTTTGAACGATTTGTCGGCGAACTAAAGAGCAAATTTGAAGCCGTGAAAGTGGGTGACCCTATGGATCCAGCAACTCAAATGGGGACACAAGTTAGCAAAACACAAATGGACCGTATTCTCGGCTATATCGAATTAGCTAGAGAAGAAGGCGCCATAATTTTGACTGGTGGTAAGCAGATTATAGACCGGAATCTTGAGAATGGATGCTTTATTGAACCAACAATCGTTATAGATGCAAACAACTCAATGCGTGTATCTCAAGAAGAAATCTTCGGCCCAGTGGTAATTGTTATTCCGTTTTCTACCGAAGATGAGGTTATTTCTGCAGCCAACGAATCTGAGTATGGGTTAGCAGGGGGGGTTTGGACCCAAGATATTAATCGTGCGTTACGTGTCGCTCGTGGAGTTGAAACGGGGCGAATGTGGGTAAATACTTATCACGAACTACCAGCTCACGCCCCTTTTGGCGGTTACAAAAAGTCTGGAATTGGACGCGAAACTCATAAGTCAATAATGGATGCTTATACGCAAAAGAAAAATATTCTCATTAGCTTAAATGAGAAACCAATGGGAATGTATTAATTAATAGGTGAGATAGATAATCATGATAGTAGATAAATTATTTGAGAGCGTCCAATTGGGGCCATACACACTACCTAACCGTATTTTTTTACCACCAATGACTCGCTCACGAAGCGGTCAACCTGGTGATGTACCTAATGCTTTGATGGGGGAGTACTTCACACAAAGAACTGGAGCTGGGTTCATGGTGACTGAAGGTACTCAGATTGAGCCTAGAGGACAAGGCTATGCATGGACACCGGGTATCTATTCAAAAGAGCAAATTGAAGGGTGGAAGTTAGTAACGTCAGCGGTCCATAACAAGGGTAGCATTATCTTTGCTCAATTGTGGCATGTAGGTCGTGTCTCGCACACAAGTCTGCAACCTAATGAGTCAGCTCCTGTTGCACCATCTGCAATACGTGCTGATACGGTAAAAGTTTTCATTGAAACTGGGCCTGGGGAAGGTGCACTAGCCGATCCAAGTGAACCCAGAGCGTTAGAGACCAATGAAGTAAAAGAACTGGTTAACTTATATGCGCAGGCTGCTCGCAATGCAATTGAAGCTGGTTTTGATGGTATTGAACTGCATTGTGCAAATGGTTATTTAATTAACCAGTTTATTTCCGAACACTCGAACAAGCGTACGGATGAGTATGGTGGCAGTTTGGAAAATCGCTTGAGATTTCTTAGAGAAGTGGTCGTTGCTGTATCTAATGTAATTGGTAGCCAACGTGTAGGGGTTCGTTTTGCACCTCTTTTTGCTAGCACAGAGGAAGAGCGCGTTTATCTAGGATTGGTGGAAAGTGATCCTTTTAATACATACGTCGAAGCCATTAAGGTGTTGGAAGATGCAAATATAGCTTATCTTTCGCTAGCTGAGGCTGATTGGGACAACGCTCCTGATTTGCCTGACGATTTTTATCGCGCAGCTCGTGAACATTTCTCTGGACGTATTTTGTATGCAGGGGCGTATACGATAGAAAAAGCATTGCGCGTTCTGGAAAACGGCTACGGTGACATGTTCGGTTTCGGGCGTCCGTTCATTGCCAACCCAGATTTACCAGAGCGTATCCGTAATGGTTGGTTGCTCAATAAGGTCGATCCATCCTCAATGTATGGGGGAACAGAGGTGGGGTATACCGATTATCCTGAATATTGTGAATAACTGCTAATGACTATCAGCCAGGGATGGCTGGTTTCATAGAGCATAAGAGTTATACTATCTATATTAAAGTCACTTGACCCCGCGAGTTGAGAACACGTTGGTGATTAGGTGTATTTGATATGGCAATATATTTTTGGTCGCTTTCTTATATGTATGTTTAGGCTGCATACAGATTACCAACTGAGTTTCTTCATTAAATTACTCGTACGATAGCGACTTAGCTATATGCCTCTTTTGTGACTCGTTGGGTCATATTATGAGCCTCAGCGGAGCTATTATCGATACGATGAATTTTTTTCCTTCGTGAAATTGGGCTGGAAATCGGCTAGATATGCTTATTAAGCTAACGAACTTCAACTTGCTCTGCTGTAATTGTTGTGGCACTAGGTGTTAAACCTTGTTGCTCATGTTGAGTTATCTACCCATTTACCCATGGTCGATTTACCTATTTTCGTGGCCTTTGATGCTTCACCGACGTTGTGTTTTTTATTTAGGACTCATTGTATTGCTTCAATTTTATGCTCAGCCCTGAAAGCTTTCCTGGTATTTGACTTTGTTTGCTCACCTCAATAACTGAGGTTCAGGCTTCGTCCCTTTAACAAAAAACCTTCCAGATTAGTCAAGAGTTAGAGATCAACAATTATTGGTATAGTTTCAAAGTTTTCCAATATAACCACTTTGATTCATTTGGGGGTAAAATTCACTATGATGGAGTCTAGTTTCACTATAATATCCGGTAATATAGTTACCTAACTATTATCTTGAGTAGAACTAGCAATGAAATCTCCTGTAGGCCAGCGTACCGCATGGGTGTGCGTTTTTTGATCACTGCGAATAATTTCAATACTGAATCATTTCTGACTATTCATGAAGTGATAATGTACTGAACATATTTAGTTCTAAACACAGACTAAATCTGTATAGAAAATATTCGCGATCTAGCCCGACTCCGTAGGCTTTCACTGCTGTTGATATTATAAGCATAATCAGTACCTATTTTTTAATTTGTGGCGTGATATTATCTAATATTCATTAATAGATCTTTACCGATGCGGTTCATAAGGATCGATAATATACATATGGCTTTTTTCGCTGGTTAGATCTAATTTTAAATTAACTGAGGATTAGTTCTTTAACAGTGCGAGCACCAAAATAAGCAACGGTCAATAACACAGCCCCTGTTAAAGTGTAAATCAATTCTGTGCGTATTTTACAACCAATAGTGTAGTGTTGTAATAACATTGCTGCATAAACAAGCCAAGCCAAAATCGATAGTACTGCTTTATGACCGATACCATCAGCAAAAGTGTTCTCGAAAAAAATGAATCCAGTTGCGATAGATATGCTCAGTAGCACGATTCCTATCATCACCAAGTGAAAGAGTTGTTTTTCTACTGTTAATAAAGGTGGTGTTATAGGGCTTCGAATAAACTCTTTATTCTTCAATTTATTCTGAATTGCTGATAATTGGATTGCATATAGTGCTGCTATCAATAATGTACTATAGCTTATCAATGACATAATTACGTGAGCGAAAATTTTAGGGTGTAAATCAAAGTGAGTAATGTAGGCAGGCGGGACTAACCAAAGCAAGGCAACAGACATAACTGAGCAAGCATAAACTATTGGTACTACAATCATAAGTCTCAGCCGAAACATAAGCACAGTAAAAGTAAAAGTAATTATCCACATCACCAACGAAATTACATTAGTAAGGCTGAAATTTTGCCCATCTACCATAAATATGGAGTGTCCTAATATACCCGCATGTAATACGACAGCAATTGCTGCAGAAATAGTCACTGCTAAACGGTTGGGGCCATCGGGGTGCAATAGGCGACTAGATACTAACATAAGCGCAAGGCCGTAAAAAAAAATTGCCGAAGAACAAAAAATTACCATCAGAAATTACCCTATCCAGTTTTTAGTGATTGCCTACAAACAAACGAAGCAGGCACATGTTTTTTCATAAATAATATGAGCATAGTGCGTAATTTAGCCTAGTAACAGTAGCCGTGATGAGTTTACAACGCTTAATCAACACTATAAATCAGAACTGCTGAGTCATCATAGTGATCCTCATCCAGCAGGAAGACTAAAATATTAAGTATAATCCGGCAAGATTTGCCCAAATGGGGTTATCTATCAAATGCTAATCCAGTTACTACTTCACTTAAACAGTCGCCGTGCCTCTATGAGAATTAAAGCCAATAAAACAGTGTGTCTATTTTGATATAAATATACTCTAATGATTTGATTACACAGAGTGTAAATATATTGGATTAGAAGGCTATTGTCTTATATGATCCGACTTATATTATGTATGATTGGGTATCAACTCTATGCTATTTAGTATGACTGCCAAGCTGGTAGAGTCCACATCTTGGCACAGGCACGACATTTTGGAGTGGTTTTTTTGTCGCTCTGGTTCTGGCCGACTTGAAAGCGAAGTAGGGACAATCGAGCTGCATCCAGGAAGAACTGTCCTCATAGCTCCAGGGACAAGTCATCGATTGGCATTTCAGCCTGGTGAGGATGCAGAGCTGAAAATTCTATGTATGAACAGCCACGATTTAGCTACCTATATTTCTCCTGCCCAGCGTGCACTTTTAGGGAGAATGAGATTTTCGCAAGTAAGGTATACAGACCATGATAAAAGCTTGTCTAATGTTCGAGAACTATCTGATTTGATTCGCGATGGGGCTGAGAGTATCAGTGCAAGAGACTTAGCCCTTTCCTGGGGAGCAGTAGGCATGCTACTGGCATTTGATATTGAAACTGATGATCTTGCTGATGACTACGTTTGGCATCGTTATAGTCAAAAAATTCAAGATATTAGAGATTGGATCGACACTCAGTTACATGAAAGTAACAGTCTAGATCAGGTAGGAAGAGAGTTTGGTCTTTCTAGAACCGTACTTACGCGAGAGTTTCGTCGTCATACTGGGGAAAGTTTTATTAATTATTGTAATTTGCGCCGAGTCGAAGTTGCTGCGACAATTTTGTCTGCAGGCAAGGGATCTATTACTCAAGTAGCCCTTGATAGTGGGTTTACTAACCTTAGCCATTTTTATCGACAGTTCAAAGCTGTATATGGGATGACTCCCGCAGCATTTCGCCGCCAGTCTACCAAGCAAGTATAGAACTAAAATTATGCCAATGTTTATATAGAAGAATATATTGGGGTATAGTATGCATATGCGCGAAATAGTCATTCCTAAACTCAAAGATTTCTATTGTCATGTTGTGTTATATAGATTGATCATATCTGTAGTCGCGACTATTGTTACTATCTCGTCAGAAGAGTTTTCTGGACATATTATTTTCTAATCAGAAGTTCACTTATTGTAGACTACAAGTCTAGTTATTGGTAAAATAGTAGAATGAAAGAAAAACATAAAGACACACGCCAGCGATTGTTAAATACTGGGCACAGGATGATGTTAGTTAAAGGATTCACTGGCGTTGGTATAAATGAAATACTGCAGGCAGAAGGGGTGCCTAAGGGATCTTTTTATCATTATTTTAAATCTAAAGAGCAATTTGGACAGTCTTTGTTGGATGAGTATTTTCAAGCATACTTAGCCGATATGGATGAACGCTTTTCTGATATAAGTTTAAAAGCAAATGATAGACTTATGGGATATTGGCAAAAATGGTTAGATGGATATTGTGAGCCTTGTGATGCTCAGATGTGTTTAGTTGTTAAATTAAGTGCCGAAGTTGCAGATTTGTCTGAGTTAATGCGTCAAACTCTTCATGACGGAGCTGATCTTATCATTAGTAGTATCGCTAGTTGTTTAGAGCAGGGCAAAGCTGATGGTTCAATACCACATTCAAATATTGATTCCTACAGAATTGCTACAGCACTTTACCAACTTTGGCTTGGAGCAAGTTTAATGAGCAAAATGTATGGTAATAATAACCCACTTAAAATTGCTTTGCTTACTACACAAGACATATTATCTTGCTAGATAAAATACAGTCTTGGTCGTATCTAAGATGCTAAATTGTGATTTTACATGGGATAGTTAAGATAAGCTTGTATTTAGAAGGATATTCTAGCTACTAAATCTAATTTATCTTGGCGTTTTGGTAATAATCCAATATCCAACCGGATAAACTTTACAGTTTTTCGTAATTTTACATGTAGACATCTATCTAGAATTGTTATTCTGTAGTATATTCCTGACTATAATATGAAGCCCGAATTCAACTCAGAAGTGTGACCGTCGGTAATTTGAGCTGCTAATAGTTTGAATAGACCTGCTTCCTGCTTAAAATTCAAACATCTCTTAGGTCGATAGTTATCTTGTTCTGCGCAAACAAAGTGTATTATCAAGCGTTTTAGCAATGATTTCATTATGAGAAAATTAGTGACAATTATCTACTGTATTGTGCACACATGTTCCCTGTACTGCATCAATAATTCGATAGTTGATTTAGTCACAGTCTCAGAAGCCCCTCCGTCTTTATCAAGTAATGATATTTTTCTGCTCCACTCTCGCCACTATTGAACCTGTACTATACCTTGCCTAATACAGTACTAATATCTCAAGCTCTAAAATGCTCGCGGGTATTGACAATTGCAGGGCTAGACTCGGTAGAATGTGCCATTTTTAATAGCAGTAGCTTTCTTTTCTTGCCTATGTGATAGTGTTTATGCTCCTAAGTAGTTAGCTAGGTTGGCGCTTATTCCTTAGCGTAATGTAAATTCATTACCAGTAATACCTGTGAGATCTGTTCTGGACTCCAATTATGTACTAATAGGAGACGGATAGTGATTACTCTTTTATTGAGTATTAAATATTTGTTTGAATGACGCTGCATATTGCAGGCATTGGCTTAGGTGCTGTTTGTCAGGACGATCATAGCAGAACACTACAAGCGTAATAAGATGGCAATTGATGGATTTTGCAATATCATGGCAATCTTCTTAAAAGACTGAAATTTGATATCCACTTCCTGTCAACTGTTGCTAACTTATAGTGATATTTTTGTAAGGCGAGAATAAGCTAACCACTTTCAGTAGTTGGCTTATTCTAAGCATAATCTACTTATCTGTAAGCGCGAGCTTATTATAAGTCGGTTTTTCATGCATCTGTCCCATAGCCTCAGCTACTTCAGGCGGCATATAATTTTCATCGTGCTTGGCCAGAACCTCAGTTGCCTCTAGCTGCCCTGATTCAGCCAGTATTCCCTGCGCTACAATTCCTTGTCCCTCTCTGAATAAGTCTGGTAATAGGTCATCATATGTCACAAGCACTTGTCCTCCCAATGAATCATGCACCACAAACTCTACATGTAAAGTTTTTGGATCACGTTTCATTGATCCCATCGTTACCATACCACCAACTCGGATCCGTTGACCAACTCCTGGCATTTCGCCTGAATCAGTTTTCCCGTGAGTAATTTCATAGGGTGTATAGAATAAGTTTAAATTTGAATTTAGTGCGTATAATAGCGTTGAAGTAAGTGCTGCTCCGCCTGCAATAATTACAACGGCGTAAGTTAATCTTTTTTTACGTCTTAGATTCATGGTTATTACCTCTTATTTCTTTCAGGTGCTGATCTCGAGTTATCTTTTTAGCTATTTCAATAAGAACCATATGCTTCTTTTGAATGCTAAAGATTATCAATAGGGCTAGGCAGCCGAACGTTACGCCATACGACAGCCAAACATAAAATGCGTAACCGCCCATAAACAGAAGATCGTTGAATGAATTAAATTGCATTATTTAGCTTCCTCTGTGATTGCTAAATCCCTTACCCAAGTTCGCATACCATTTCGAGCAAGGATTTCAGTTCTATAGCGGATCAGAGTGATGGCGACAATCATTGCGCCAAAACCAACTATGTTAATTAATAGTGGATATAACATATCGGTCGACATGGACGACTTTTCAGTAAATTTAATGCTTGATGGTTGATGTATGCTACTCCACCAGTCAACAGAATATTTAATAATTGGAATATTTATTATTCCTACAATTGCAAGAATGCCAGACGCCCTCGCAGCGAGGACTTTATCTTCAAATGAAGCATATAATGAAATTATTCCAAGGTATAAAAACAATAACACCAGCTCAGATGTTAAACGTGCGTCCCATACCCACCAAGTGCCCCACATAGGTTTACCCCATGTTGCGCCCGTTAATAAGGCGATAAAGGTCATCATAGCACCGATAGGCGCTATCGCAGCAGCAGCCCAATCTGCCGATTTTATTTTCCAGACTAAGCCTACTAAAGAGGATACTGCCATGGTCATATAAGCTATCATAGACATTGATGCTGCAGGTACATGGATAAAGATAATACGGTAGCTATCTCCTTGCTGGTAATCTGTAGGGGCAAACACTAAACCCCAAATGCTGCCTGTCCCGACGAGCAATATTGCCAAGAAGCTAAACCACGGTAACATGGTGCCAGACAATTTATATGCCTGCTCTGGGTCTTCGAAACAATGTAGCCACTTCCACATTAGTCTGTTCTCACTTGTAGATGGTTATTGGGGCCAGTTATAAAAGGTAATAGGATTAAAAACCGATCAACATAATGGTTATTAACACGAGAAAACTAGATTGCATCGCGCGCTCTAACATTCAGCAATTACTGGAGTTTATAGGGAGTAGAACGGTGACTACTCAGCTGACCTGATAGCCACAGATTAACTTAATCTCTAGTTTAAGCTGAGATTGTCGTCACAAAAATATGAGATTTTTAAGATTATCTTCAAATCTTTAATTGAGCGAAAGTTATCCTATTTGCCTCTTGATTAGATTATGCAAATAATAACTCGCTGACTGAGATTTCTGTATCATCATTGATAAGAAAGAAAAACGATTGCCCCAGAAAACATAAAGGTCTGTATTGCCATCAGAAGTCCAAGGATGAAATAGCGATATTGGGCTTATTTGTCGTACATATTCTCGTTTGCTTAGGTACAATGGATATAGAGAATTAGGCTTGAGTAGCGCGACTCTATGAGCTTTCAATAAATTTTTAGGCTGATGTGGTCAACTAAATTAGTACACAAATATAGGTGTTGACTTGTTGTATCGATCATCCGGAGAACAATCGCTAAGTTAAGCCTGATACTAGCTTTACCTCCTCTATAAAAAAGCACCAAACGTATCCATGTTCAGTGCTTCCTATCTTAGGTGATATCCAATTAAATATATGCAGTCAATTTTTGTACAATGTAACGGACTTTTGTCAGCTATTACACTTTAATGGATGCACTTTTTAAGTCACTAGGTCTCATCGGGATTTTACGTAAACGTATACCGACGGCTTTGTAGATTGCATTCGCAATCGCTGGAGCAACAGGGGTTACTGCCGGTTCACCTAATCCAGATGGTGGCATTTTACTCGGGATAAACTCGATTTTAACTTCTGGAGTTTGGCCCAAGCGCAGCGGGGTATAGGTATCGAAGTTTGAGTCTTTATACTGGCCATTAAGCAGTTCAGTACCTTCATACAAGGCCATCGATAATCCCCACAATGCTGCGCCCTGACACTGAGCTTCAGCACCATTAGGGTCAACAATAATACCGGCATCGATGGCAATATAAAGCTTTTGCACATTGACAATACCATTGGTTTTGTCGACATGAACTTGTACTGCACACGCTACCCAGGTTGGCATTTCACGCTCTTGACCAAAGGTTGATGCAATGCCAAGTCCAGTATCTTTGGCTTGCGGAGTCCCCCAACCAATCATCTCAGCAGCTTTTTTCAATACTGCGGCTTGGCGAGCCGCGCCACCTTCAGCAACGGGTGTGCTACCAGCATTTCGGCCTTCGGCAATGAGCATGTCTAGGCGGAACTGCAATGGATCTTTACCCGCGTGATGGGCAGCTTCATCCATAAAGCTTTCAACTGCCCAGCTTGTCCAACCCGGTCCAACAGAACGTAAAAAACCTGGTCTGAAGGTCGCCATAGCCAGATCGTTTGATACCGCACGTACCTTTTGTGCGCCAACGCTATACCAATGGTCTGCACCTGTAATTGAAAACGGATCAAATGGTTCGCCATTGGTGCCTTTGGGCATAAACCCTGGCGCTACTACTTGGGTTGGCCAACCTGCTGTGGCGTGATGTTCCATTGCGGTAACCGCTTTTTTATCATCAAATGCCATTTTGAGTTGTTGAACTGATGCAGAACGCGCGCTATCAAATAACATGTCTTGTGGACGTATCATCACCATTTTAACCGGTTTACCGCCTAATGCTTTAGAGGTCAACGCCGCAGGAATGGTGTAATCGCCGTTAAGTCTGCGGCCAAAGCCACCGCCTAACATGTAGCTACGAATAACAATGTTCGCTTCTTCTTCGCCTAATGCCGTGGCTAATACGGGTAGAGTAAGTGATTGCCACTGACAACCTGAGTGCACTTCCCATATACCGTCTTGGTTTTTAAATACCAAGGCATTAAGCGGTTCCATTTGCGCATGGAGTACCGTGCTGGTGATATATTCTTCTGCAATGGTACTTTTCGCGCTCGCAAATACAGGCCCAGTGTCAGAATTGCCTGTGTCTAAAATACTGCCTTTGGTTTGGTCGCCAAGTAATTGCTTACCATGAGCAATAATGTCTGCTTCAGACACGTTGGCCGTTTTACCTGCATCCCATGTCACCTTTACCAGCTTCGAGGCTTTTTGGGCCGCATTAAAGCTGCTGGCGATAACCATTAACCAACCTGGCACACTGCCACTGGCATCTTCTAGTACGATAGTTTGCTGATAACCCTTTACTGCTTTTGCTGCTGAGTCATCAAACTTAACTACTTTAGAGCCATAACGAGTAGGGGGCAAAATAGGGTTGGCGTACACCATGCCATCAACTTTCGCATCGATACCAAATATGGTTTTACCGTTGGTCTTGTTGGCAATATCAAGAGAGGTCACCTGTTGGCCAACCAGTTTAAGATCGGCATTAGGCTTCAGCGGCAGGGTTTTCAGTTCTTCTTCAGTAAACTGACGTGTTAAGCCCATGGTGACTAACTCACCGTAAGACAGCTCGCCTTTACTTGAGATAACTTTACCGTTACTGGCTTTACAGTCTTTAGCTGCAATACCCCATTTTTTAGCTGCAGCTTCAATTAAGGCTGTACGACCCGCAGCACCGGCTTGACGGTAAACCGGCCAACTTTGTGATATAGACCAACTGCCGCCGGTAACCATGTAACCCCAGCGTGGATCACTGTCGACATGGATAATTTCAATATCATCCCATGAGGCTTCCAGTTCATCAGCAAGAATACGAGCAATAGCGGTACCAACATGTTGGCCCATTTCTGAGCGCATAATGTTGACTTTAATTTTGCCGGCAGTATCGATTGAGTACCATAAAGACGGTTCGTAAATGTCGCCTTCGCTTGGGAGTACTTTACCGTCAGGGCTAGCAGGATCCATTGCCGCCATCAAATGGCGAGGAAAACCAAAGCTGACACCTACCGCTGTCATGGCAATTAAAAAACCGCGGCGGGTTATACCCACCGATCCACGTTTAGGCAGTCTGCTCATCGTTGCTCTCCTTGATTGCGTTTGCTGCTTCATGAATGGCGCTGCGAATACGAACGTAGGTCATACAACGACATAAATTTCCGCCCATCACAGCGTCAATGTCTTTGTCTGAAGGCTCAGGAATGTCTTTTAGTAGTGCTGCAGCTTGCATAATTTGGCCCGACTGGCAGTAACCACACTGTGGTACCTGCAGTTTTTGCCAAGAAATTTGCAATGGATGATCACCCTTTTCAGAAAGCCCCTCAATCGTAGTGATTTCGGCTCCTTCAACTAACGAAACTGGGGTAATGCATGAACGCCATGCCCGTCCATTTACATGGACGGTACAGGCACCACAGCTACCGATACCACAACCAAATTTGGTGCCAGTCATGTCCAGTTCATCACGAATAACCCACAGTAGAGGAGTATCACTCTCTACATCGGCAGTCATCGGTTTGCCGTTTAAAATAAATTTTGCCATTGCCACTTCTCCAGTGAATTAGTGCTCAAATCGGGATTGATTGCGGATTTCGTCCACTTGTTATTGTAATTTAGGATCGCTGCTTTTGCAGATAATTGAAATAAACAAGCCGCTACGGCAATAATATCTTTATTGCTTAGAGTATCACTAGACCTCGGTTTTAGCCTGCTAAATCACTCATAAAAAAGAATTTTAATATATTTGTCACATCATTTTGAATAAGAAATAGTATTAATAAACTAGCACCTCATTTGACTATTAGAATGAAATAATACATCAATCCGCTGATTAGTAACAAGACGTAAGTGAAATAATTAGCTTTATCTAATGTTGTGGTTTTATAGCTAGTAGGAATGCCTATAAGGTGGGTGTGGATATGGTTTTTTTGCTAATATATTGTTTATTAAAATTTTAAATGATACTTATCAACTGAAAATTGTTGTTCATTTAAGTGCCTAATTAACTACTTAATAGGCAGTATCTTATACGATTATGTCGAATGCATCATTTCTGTTTTTATTAGATGTTACCATTTCTGTATTTTGATATTGCCTATCATTTAGTATGGTGTTGAGTTTGTTGGTATGACTATCTTTAGGGGGTTAAATGTAAGCGGTTTCTATCCGGATTAAAAAATCCAATTGATGTTCAGCAGCGCTTAGATACAGCAGACTGAATTTTTGTAAATTATCTTTGATATGGAAAAGTTTTGAATAATACGCTCATATCTAGTAATTGTATGTTATTGACCAACTAGCTTATTTATATTTTTGAAATAAGCTATTCTACCTATACATATGTTGTTTTCACTGAAGAACTAACTTGAAAAAATCACCAGTTAATTTTTAAGTCAGTAAATTATAGTAATGAAATACATCCTCAAACTATCAATTCGTTAGTTCTTTAGCTTGCCGGGAGCTTCAAGAAGTTCATCAGTCAGACTGTAAAGATTTGGCTAGATTAGTATTGGATTACTTACCCGTAGCTTATGTTTATAGATTAATTTAGCCTATGATCTAATTGTAAATTTAAGAACTAGCACTGTTATAGTTCGATTATCAATTAATGCTTACCAAGCAACACATTTATCTTATTTCTTAATCAGTTCAGCCATCTACAAGCATCAGTTTTGATGCTGTGTTTGATAAATCGTACGGTATTGAATCATTCTGTGACAAAAGTAAATATTCAAAGTAGCATATTGACATAGATAGATAGTCAACTATAATTATTAGCAATAGAAAAAGGTACTGACTAATGGGTCGAAAGAGTGACAGTAGACAACACCTGCAACAGGCAATATTAGATCTGATGTGGGAGACCAGTTATGGCACTCTTACGATCGACCTAATTTGTGAGCGTGCGGGTGTTAAAAAGGGGAGTTTCTATTACTTTTTCAACTCGAAATCCGAGCTTGCCGCGGAGGCTATAAGTTGGAGATGGGAGGCTAAGAAAGCTAAAATGGACACTTTATTTTCGCATACCCGAACCCCTTTAGAACGACTGAAACTGTATTTCGATGATATACGAAATACACAATTAGAGGCCCTCAATACACACGGTCGTATATTGGGTTGTCCTAATTTTAGTGTGGGAGCAGAGATAAGTGGTACTGCACCTGAGTTGGATAAAAAATTGAAGCGCACGTTTACTGATTTACTTGCATATATTGAATCTGCAATTCGTGACGCTCAACTAGTTGGCGACATTAATGTGACTGATCCAGCTATGAGTGCGCGTTGTGTGCTTGCTTTTTTTGAAGGTGTTTTGACTCATGCACAAGTACTCAATGATCCAACGTTATTAGACGATATTTGGCCCGGTACCTTGCAGATGCTTGGTGTTGTTTCTACTTCGGAATAGTCGAAATTAAAGTTATCTATAAAGTAACGGTTAAGCCACTTTTTTGTAAACTAGATTATGATCTACCATCTCAATAAGGAGTTAAAAATTACTCCTTAATTCAAAGGTAACAACATGCAAAACATATTAGATCCAGCTTATTTAGATAAAATAAACATATTGGAGCAAAAAGATCATTGCTCTGATGTTTTTGGTTTACTAGCAATGGATATGCCATTATGAATATTATAGCTCCTCTAAAAAGACAAAGATTAGCGATATCAGCTCTCATTGTCGGTCGAATATTATTAGCTTTGTATTTTTTAGTACCAGGAATAATGAAGTTTGTCGCTTGGGACATGCATGTTTCATTAATGGCTCAGCACGGAATGGTGTTTATTCCCTTTCTTCTTACGTCAGCTGGTGTATTCCAAATTGTTGCAGCTTTTGCATTGATATTTAATCGATATACAGCCATTTTCTCATTACTACTGGCCGGTCTTGTTTTGCTTATCAACATCAATTTACATGATTTTTGGAATATTAAGGGTATTGAGGGAGCGCATGAATTACAAAACTTCGTTAAAAATTTAGGTATATTTGCTGGGTTATTACTGCTTTCAGGGCACAGTTATCTTTCGGGTAAGAATAACTCCTACATCTAACTCTGGACAATAATATAATTTGGTTGTATCCATACCCTTGTATGCTAAATGAAAGTGTTCTATTAATATTTCTGATAGGTAGGAGATAGTGAGTTTGATGATATTATTGAGTCGTCTTCGGTTCCATAGAATTGATTTATCTCTGTGTTTGTTATGAAAGTTCAATTATATTCTAGACGGTAGAAAACTGACCACTTAATTTGAATTAGATATGATTACAGGCACGCGTTCAGGGCAATATTCTTTTAGAATAGCTCAAACCAACGCTCACGGCTTGCTATAGCATTTAATAGCTACTTAATGAAATAAAAACAGTTAGGCTAAAATTTAAGGTGATATTAATTAACCTTGCTAATTCAAATTTTTACCTAAAAAATACACTTTATTCGTAATGCTGTTCACTTAAGTTGAGAGTTATTTCCTTTTTTGCCACCGATCACTCGGTTATACTGAGTTTTAAGCTAATCATCGAGTCTAATTTCTTTCTCGCTTATTCTCTAACGAAGTTTTCCGCATTGAAGTGTCATGATAAATAGGGTTGTAATTCAATGCATTACGATCTAATTTGTTGAGGTAAGAGTATTGATTCCTCCTTCACTGGAGTGTGGTTAATATGACTTAGCCATTCCCGAGTGCACCATGAGAATTGGTGTTGCAGGTACCGCATCACTTTTAGTGTTGGACTATTACTGGGGTTGTATTAACCCCTTGCTGAATTAGAAAAGGGAGTAAATATTTTATTGTTTATTCCCTTTTTGCTATCTTGCCGAGGGTTAAAAGCTGGCTTTTACACCTACATTGATAGTGGTACCCAGTGCTTGAGTATAGTAACTCGCGTTAGTAGAAGCTTGTGAGCGAGCAGAAAAATAATCTTCATTAAGTAAGTTTTCCACACCTAATGAGAGCTGCCAATTATTGAGTTGATAACTACTGGTTAGGTTCACAACGTTATAATTTTCTATAGGGCCTTGAGAACCAATATATGCGCCATCAACCGGCTCAAATCGGTCTCGGTCACCAACATACATGTAGTTAATACCAATACTCGCTTCTTCAACGGGCTGCCAACTAATATAAGCTGTTAATTTAGGAGGGGATATGGTGCCACCATCTATGTAAGTATCCGTTTCAGTGTCTTTACCTTCAACCCAGCTATAGCTTAAACCTGTATTGAGATTATCTAACACTCGATAGTCAACTTGCGCTTCGTAACCCCAAATTTTTTGTGGTGCGCGTACAGGCAAGTAAATGCCTGTTGTTGCATCAAAGCTGTTACTTGTGCCTAATTCTGATTTACTTCGGTAGGCGGCAATTTCATAATTCAGATCACCAAGTTGACCAGAAAAACCGATTTCATAATTATCAACAATCGATGATTCTGTGCGTATTAACGCAATATCATCGACAGTGGCTGTTCGTAAAAGGCGGCCAATATCTGAAATATCTGCACCTTGGGAAAAGCTCATAAACGGGTTAAACAACTCGTTCATATTGTAACGTAAGCCAATATTATAGGTGGTTGAGTTATATGTTAATTCTCCGCCTGTGACATCAAAAGGTACTGAGCACGTACTTGGCGTTCGGCAAAGTTTTAAGGTTTGATAATCATCGACCGTTAAATTAACACTGTCTTGGCGGATACCGGCTTTAATAACCCAATCGTCGGCAATAACAAACTTAGTTTGTAAATAAACCGCTAAGTTACGCATGTCCATTTCAGGCACCCAAATTCGGCCGTCTTCTAATGGTTGTGAACTGATGTCTTGCAGCGCATCAATACCATAAATGAAGGTTGATTCAACATTATCCCAATCAACTTGGGTAGCAAAGTTAACGCGTAGGCCTTTCTTTTCTGACTTGATGAAGGACTGACCCCCTTCGTAACCTTCACTTTGATTAGCGAGTGCAGTTGAAAAGAAAAACATGTTTTCAATTTTTTGCAGATAACCATCAACGGTTAATTGGGTGTTAGTGAATATCTCTTGGTCGACGTATTTTAACATTAGGTTATGATTGCCACGCGGCCCTTGAGGTACGCCCAGCTTTACAATCCCAGTAGTATTGTCTATCGAGTAAGTTTTTTCGCCTGTGTTAGCATTGCCAACAACATCTATGTAGTCAGATTCTTGTTGGGCTTCGTAGTAGTTATACGTCAGTTGAATCGACTTGTCGTCGTCGAGTTGATAGCCGAGTTTAGTAAAATAATTATTCGATTTAGTTTCTGATAAACCATAGACTAATCCGATAGCGTCACCTTCTGAATCACGTTCAACACCTGTTTTTTCGGTAATGGCACTAAATACGTAACTGAAATTATCAACCGTACCGTCTATTGATGTATCCACTCGATAACCGGCACTGTCTTGTAATTTTACCGCACTAAATTTACTGGAAGCCCCAACCTTCACTCGTGCTTTATCTTCACTGGCTCGTTTAGTGATGTAGTTGATGATGCCGCCTGAAGCGCCATTGCCATAAATTGAGGTCGCTCCTTTAATCACTTCAATACGCTCAATGACCCCTGCATCGATAGAGCTTATGCCTAATTTTCCATTTCGTAATGGGGTAGATTGTGGCACGCCATCAATCATGACTAGTGCGGCACGACCGCGTAAGTTTTGTCCCGAGTTACTTGATGTGCCAGTGCTTGGCGCTAACCCTGGAACGCGAAATGCGAGTAAGTTTTGTAACTGCGAAGTCATTAACATGTCTTGTGCGAGGGTTTGTTGCTCAATAAGCGTGACTGAAGAAGGGACTTCCTCTATCCGTTCTGCAGAGCGACTACCAGTAATAATCATTCGCTCCATTGAAGCTTGGTTTTCTGTGGCTTGTGTTGAAGATTCTGCATTGGCATGAGTTACGGGGAGTACTAATAAAAATAATGCACAATGTGTCGCAATAGCCAATTGGCTAGGCTTAAATAACATAGGTATACCGATTAACAAATAATGAATGGTCGTTAATAATATTCATTATCATTAGCGTGTGAATATTATTTACATTATTTACCTTCCTATTAAAGTAAAATTATTTGACTCATATTATGTTAATACAAACACTAAAGGGAAAAGTGAGTTTGATGCCGTTGAGATACTATCAATACGTATGAAATTGCCATTCCTCTTGGAAGACGATGTACTACACGCATCCAATTCAGCAGATACAGACGAATATCTGTCCTGCCACAATTTTTGAAGGTTCTGATAAGAAGGGGGGAACAATCAAGTTTTAAAGGCAGCTAGTCGGGGTGATGCTTAGCTAATATGTTAATTTTTATGCACTTTAAAACGTCATTGACTAGAGAGTATATCGGTAATGGTATAATAATAATCTAACATGAATTTTCTAAACAAATCAGAAGAAGGTAGTAAGATATTAGATGGATAAATTACTGGCGTTGAAAATGTTTGTCGAGACGGTTGATGCGAAGGGGTTTTCCTCGGCAGCACGCAACCTTTCAGTTGCCACATCATCGGTAACACGCATGGTAGATTCGCTTGAATCCGAATTAGGCACAGTGCTCTTAAATCGATCAACTCGACAAATCACCATATCTGATGCCGGTATGGCATATTACATGAGTGCAAGGAAGATTCTTGACAGTGTAGTTCAAGCAGATGAAAAGATAAAAGACAGCCAAGATGAGCCATCAGGTCCACTGCGCGTGACGGTGCCAACAGCATTTGGTCGTTTTGTTATTGCACCACATATAGGCAGTTTTTTACATTCTCACCCTAGAGTAGATTTGGATCTGGTTCTCAGTGATGAAATTATAGATTTATTTACTCAGCGTATCGATCTTTCGATCAGACTTGGTTCCCCTGCGCCAAATGAAGAGTTAGTTAGTAGGCCATTAGGTCTATTTCGACGGCTAGTGGTTGCTAGTCCAGACTATATAAAGCAATATGGTCGTCCGCAGCAGCCAGCAGATTTATTGCAACACCAATGTTTACGCTTTAGTAGCCAGCTAGTATGGACGTTTCTGTCTGAAGATGAAGAGCTACGTATTCCTGTAGCAGGCAAGTTAAAGACCAATAATGTTGAAGTTATCAGGGAGATAGTTTTGTCTGGTCATGGCATCGCTTTATTACCAGATTGGTTGATCCAACAAGATATTAATGGTGGCAAAATGATCAGTCTACTGACTTCATATCAAGTTAATCCCAATAGTTCCAGTGCCGCAATTTCTGCTTTATATTTACCTAACCATCGTGGATCAAAAAGAGTAAATGCATTTATCGACTTCGTTAGAGAAATCGTTAAATAATAGCTATTAACTCAGTGTTCAGTAGCAGACATATCAATAACGAGTCAGTGTTGCATAATAAGCAATTGAGTTTTGCGTCCAGTTGATATTCTTTTTTGATACTCATACCTTTATAATATGATGTTAAAATTATTATTGATCGATAAGCGAGTATGAATAAATCGCTAAATTTTACGGTGATTGTGTTTTCGAGAATGCTTTTAAACTACTTTTTTAGATTGAGCTGCCGGTAATTAAACTAAAAATTAGCGCACTTTATAATCAAAATAAGTGAATAGGCTAAAACCAAGTAGTTCAAGCTTTGTCACTACTGAATATCCTACTGACACAGACTAATGTGTCATCTGCATTAATTTATACCAGCAAGGAAACCTTTTTATGAACCACTTATTTACCCCCCTAAAAATCGGTCACTTGACTTTAGAAAATCGTGTTGTCATTGCACCTATGTGTCAGTATTCTGCTGATGAGGGCGCAGCAACAGATTGGCATACTTTACACTTGGGTAGATTAGCGTTATCAGGTGCCGGATTACTCATTCTAGAAGCTGCCGCGGTAAATCCGACAGGCCGTATAACTTATGCTGATTTGGGATTATGGGATGATAGGACAGAGCTGGCACTAGCCCAATCATTGGCTGTAGCTCGTCGTTATTCCAATATACCTATCGCTATCCAGCTATCACATGCTGGCCGTAAAGCATCAACTCAGAAACCTTGGGATGGCGGCAATTTCATTGCAGCTGATGCACAAAATGGTTGGCCCCCAGTGGCTCCCTCTGCATTACCTTTTACTGTTGATGGACCCATACCTGATGAACTAAGCGTTAAAGATATTGTTAATATTTTGGAAGATTTTACGGCTGCGGCTAAACGTGCAGAAAGGTTAGGCATTGATGCCATTGAAATACATGCTGCCCATGGCTATTTAATCCATCAGTTTCTATCACCATTGTCGAATACGCGTGATGATCAATATGGTGGTAATCTTGAGAACCGTATGCGTTTTTTACTAGATGTTGTCGATCGTATGCTTGCTGTGATATCGGATAAGATGACCCTGGGCGTGCGTATTTCAGCCACCGATTGGGTTGATGGTGGTTGGGATCTTGGACAAAGTATAATATTAGCTCAAGCACTTGCCGCTAAGGGATGTCACTTTATCCATGTGAGTACTGCAGGCTTAAGTTCTCAGCAACAGATCCCAGTGGCACCAGGGTTTCAGGTGCCATTTGCTGAGGCAATAAAGCAAGCTGTGGATATCCCTGTTATAGCAGTTGGCTTGATAGACAATCCAAAAGTAGCAGATGAAATCATCGCTTCTGGTAAAGCTGATGCTGTAGCATTAGCTCGGGGTATTCTTTATAACCCACACTGGGTCTGGCATGCAGCCGCTGAATTAGGTCAGCAAGTTACTGCACCACCGCAGTACCTTCGTTCATCTCCTCATGGTATTCCTTCGCCATTTAAATAGTGCTCATGTGCTGCTTAGGGGAGCTAAATGAGTTTATTCAAATATCTAAGGTGCTCTTTGCAAAAGTTGAGCACTTTTTATCTATAATATAAAAATAGTAAATAAAACAAATGCTTGCCTATTTATCTTTACAGTATGATTTACTTTATCCTAGATGTTTGTAAAAACGCATTCTCTATGTCCCCCCCTAATTTGCAATAATATTGAGCTGTGATAAACCGTTTTAAGATCAGGTAAATGCAACCTTTACATATTCAAGTGATGCATGATTTTACCTGTCAACTGTGGCTGATAGCAGTAAACCTATTGGAACGGGAATTTAACGAAGAATAACTTACTAACGAAGTCTATATTACCTTCTGACCATTACAATAAAACTTAGAGTGCCATTAAAAGGCCTGCTTGCGATGCTTTTATGTTCCGAACTTGGATAAGTGCTTATATTTTGGTCAAAGATAGAATATTGGTGTCAATGTGGTGTGAACTATCGTTATGGCATTTAGAGCACTTGATTGCCGCAAACAATCTGGAGTTAGTAGATGAACAAGAGGTCAGTGCACGAGCACTTATTGCTCACTCAGTTTCAAGTATTTTGATTAGCCATCAGTTAGTGACGTGGTTTAATTGATACGACTAAGCGAGTTAAGACGTAATTGATTTAACTGGAGATTGAAATGAAAACACGTAAGTCCTATTCAAAAGAAATCAAGCTTGATGCCAAATGAGTCAGAACGTTTATATTGGAATGACTCTAGAACCGTGGCCAATTTAACTTGACCACTACAGTTCAAGCAATTGCTAGAGCCAAAAGCCTTGGCGTTTACTTTTTAGGTGAGCTAGTACCTTTTAAGTCACGTTTAGTCATTTTCAAGCGCAACGCAAAGTTTGACCAAAAAATTGCGAAGTTATTATGCCGGATATTCGACTTTGGAGGTTGTTATAAGGAGTACATGCGCGAAAAATATTGCGAAGCAGATTTAAACGAGTTTAAAGTTAATTTATTCCCCCTGCCAGCACCGCAAATAGATAAATGGTCAACTGAGCATATCGATTTGACTGAAACACGTATTAAGTATCACTATCAAACATATTGTGCTCAATACAGATTCAAGCTTTTGAATGCTTTAGTCAATGAGTTTAAGCCCAAAGTTATCGTCTGTTTTGGCCGTGGTTATATAGAAGAATTCAAACTCGCTTTTTGGGGAGAGGGCTCGCCAGCATCTCTCACTGAAATAGAAATCAAAATTAGCGAGCGAAATATCATATCAGTACTTAGTTCAAATCATGCGACGAAGTCAATTATAGCGCCTTTTTTGGGGAGAAACTTGACGGCGGATCGTGACTTGAAGGAGATTGCAGAGAATATCAAAAATATCATTCTGCCGGATACGGTGGGATTTCAATCCTCAACATGTCTGTAGTGGTCAAGTTAAAATAATTTGATGACTATTTTCAAACCTACTTCTTATGCTTAACTGATTCAAGTGCCGCTAGCCAAACTAAAGGTAAGATAATTAACGCTGAACCTATCACTAGACTCATATCTGGTACTTCATCAAACCACATTATCCCAACCACTACAGCACCTAGTAAACCAGTATATTCAGCACTAGAAATTTTATGTGCTTCCACAGTTCGATATACAAAAACGCATATACCGGCATAGATCAAAATGAACAAATTAGAGCTAGCCGCTGTCAATAGTGGAGACCAATCCAAAGGTTGGTTTTCCCAAATAGCTAAACTAAGAGCAAAAGGTATTCCCATTAGATTGGTCAAGAATAAGGTTTGAACTACATTGTGATGATAGGGCAGTTTACGAATTAATAGATTATTTGTAGCCATTGTTACCGCGACTATAAGTGCAGATATAGCTGCTAAACTAATCTGTGTCGGTTGTACAACAATGATAATACCTATAAAACCAACAATCGATACAGCTATAGTTGGGATGGTTAACTTGTCTCTATAAAATAAAAAACCTAACGGTAACATAAGTAGTGGGGCAGTATAAAAAATAGCATTAACAGTTGCCAGAGGCAGAGCTTGAAGAGATAACACCATGAATATAGCACCAAACAACCAAACATGGCCACGTACAAAGTGCCATTTTACATTACTAAATAATTTGCTTTTTGTATTGATTAAACAAAATGGTAACAGCATCAAAACGGCTGTTAATTGACGAAATAGAACAAATTGATACACCGCAGTCCCAGTCGGCATGTTTTTAATCAGAGCATCTGAGAGGACTGCGACAATGTTTCCTAAAACCAATAAAACCATTGCAAATCCAACACTCATCTTCGGCATTCTTACCCTCGGCTTTATCAGGAATATATATAAAAACTAAATAGGATTACGCAAATTACTTGCGTTAAGTCGTCAGTATATTCCTATAGAGCTATGACGTATAATGATATAAATCCATTTAGTATTAGTTGAGCTAATAATGAAGTTACCGCCATTGCGCGCAATACAATGCTTTGAATCAGTTGCAAGACTTAATAGCTTTTCAAAAGCAGCAGCAAGCCTCAATGTTACTCAGAGTGCAGTGAGTCACCAAGTACGAATTCTCGAGGAGTATCTTGGTGAAGCAATGTTTTATAGGCAAGGTCGGACTTTTTCTTTAACAGAAGTTGGAGAGCGTTATTTCACAGAAGTAAATCGCTCACTAGCTATCCTTTCAAATACTAGTCAGATTATTCGACATGGAAAACCTGGGTATATTCGCTTAGCTCTTTATAGCTCTGTGGCCGTTAATTGGTTAATTCCGCGATTAGAAGATTTCCGTAAACAATATCCAGAGATAGAAGTAACGTTAGATATGGTCACAGACCAGCCCGACTTTAATGATCAATTTGCTGACTGTTTCATTACCGTAAACCCACCAAAACGTCATTTTGTCAGTAAATTATTATTTACAGAAAAGCTATTTCCTGTTTGTGGTCAAAATCTTTGGGAAAAAATAAGAGGAAAGCCACTGCCTGAGGCATTATGGCGACATCCTATATTGTCAGTGCGATATTCTGACACAAATGAAAACATCGCTAGTGATTGGCTGCGATGGTGCAAAGCTGGTGGATTTGAACTACCTAGTGATCTAAAAATCAATAAATTTAGTCATGTACTACTTGCTGCAGAAGCAGCACGTTACAATTTAGGTGTTACTCTTATTAATAACTATATGATGGTAGATCAATCTCATAAGCAGAATTTTGTTAGAATTCCGATGCATGAATTGATAACGGGTGATAATTTTTATTTTTTTTATAGTGAGTTAAACTCTAATCGAACTGATATAATTAGTTTTGGTCGTTGGTTAGAACAGCAATGTTAGTACTTAATTTATAATAGTTTTCTTCAATAATTTTTTCTACAATTCATCTTTATGAAAACTTGATATGACTAGTTGGGAGAAATGGATTCAAAAATTTCCGACAAGTAAATAGCGAATAACCAGGATCCCCTAGATAATGAACTTAGGTTTTAAAGAATACCTGCCAATGGTTAGAGTAAATTCTGAACTGTTGCCGTGTAGTTTCAAAACGTCATTTAGAGACTTTTATATATGAAGAGTCATTTTGGTAACATGAATCTTGTCCGTGATAGTTTGTATCGGAACATTCTCGTCTAGTAATTGATAACAGTGAATATATGCTGACGCTAAAGTGGGAAAGACGTTCTTAATTCTGTCAGCCACCCCTCGATAGTCTTCTCTCTGAAGCTTCAACTATGTAATGGTCTAACGAAACTGTAGAGATTTATAGCTTAAATAAGCAAAATCTTAAAGGTATTTATCATGATTAGAAAAATAAAAGTCACTGTCAGCCCTCTGCAAAAATTAGAATATGCCAAGCTAATGGTCGAACAGGGTTACACGAACAAGCAAATTGAAGATATGTCAGGTGCGGGTAAATCTGCTGTGTCTCGATGGAAAGTGCAGTACCAAGCTGAATTAGCCGGTAATACACCAGAAAATGCCAAAGCATTAACTGAAGAACAACGGAGAATTCAACTCCTAGAAGCCCAACTAAAACAAGCAATGAGGGATTGTTTGAAAATCCTCTTTGAATTAGCAAAAACAATCACGATCACACCCTAAATGCGGTAGCCCTAACATAGGAATGAAACAAGTTTACATTTCTCGCGTCATAAATCTCATTTTACTAAATTATATAAATCAAATGTTTACATATTGATTTATAAAAACTAACCTTATCTAATAAACTCAAGTTCTAACTATCTGAATTATTGTAAGATATTTAGTTCAAGCTATAGGCTGCCTATACTCAATAGTTATATTTAATATTTTAATCTCGTACAGATACCTAAATTAATATCTAAAAATGATGTGGAGCTATAAAAAATGAAATATGTAAACGCCTCAGTACTGTGCCTTATGCTATTAACATGTACTCAAGTATTTGCCGAAGAAAGTAAAACTGTTACTCCCGATTTCCGCTGCATTAGAGACATGGTGCCAATTAGGCACTTTTATGTCGATAATATTATAGGGCCAGAAGATTTAAAGTTAACCGTTAAAGCCGCAAATAACTCTTCAGGTGAAATATATCCTGTAGGAAGTGTTATACAGTTAGTTCCAACTGAAGTTATGGTTAAACGTGATGAAGGATTCAGTCCCGTTACTAATGATTGGGAGTTCTTTGAACTTGATGTTTCTCCGCAAGGTTCAAAAATTTTAACTAGAGGCTTTGTAGATGTTAAAAATAGATTTGGAGGAAATTGTTTTGCATGTCATGTAAAAGCAGAGTCTCAATGGGATTTTGTTTGTGAAACTGGGCATGGATGTGACCCACTGCCTTTAACACATGTTATGACTAGAGCTGTACAGAAAATGGATCCTCGTTGTTCCAAAACGGAAGAGCTAACAACTGAGGAATCTATCGCTTTAGAGGCGTTAAATAATCTGATGGGAGGCGGAGTTAATTTGTAAGCCATTTTACAGGTTTACAATATATTTAAGTGTAGTGGTCAAGTTAAATTGGCCACGGCTTTAGAGTCATTCCAATATAAACGTTCTGACTCATTTGGCGTTAACCCACCATTATATTGATGGGGTCTAGTTTCACTGTAATATCCAGTGATGTAATTGGTGATCGCTTTGTCTGCTTCTGTAAAATTCCCATAACCACTTGCGGGTACCCATTCAGATTTTAAACTTCTAAAGAAACGCTCCATTGGCGCGTTATCCCAACAATTCCCGCGACGACTCATACTTTGCTCAATTTGAAGACGCCATAATAATTGTCTGAATTTCAAGCTTGTGTAATGTGAATCTTGATCGCTATGATAAATCACATTCTCAGGTTTCCCCCCTTAACTCAAATGCCATTTTCAAGGCTTTGCATGTCAGCTCGCTCTCAGGCGAGAATGACAACGCCCACCCAACAGGTTTACGGGAAAACAGGTCTAGAACCACCGCTAAATATGCCCAACGATTACCAACCCAAACATACGTCATATCGCCACACCAAACTTGATCCGGTTGAGTAACCGCAAACTGTCGATTAAGCGTATTCGGGATCGCTACATGCCCTTATGCAACTTTCTGTATGAATGCTTAGGCTGCTGGCAGCTGACTAATCCAAGCTTTTTCATTAGATTACGTGATCGATAACAACTGAGACTAATTCCTTTGTTAGTCACTAATTGCGCTATCGTTCGAGCACCGGCAGAGCCATTACTAATACGATGCGCGGCCTTCACTTCACTGCATTAAATAGTAAAGTCTGCATCAATATGTTCTTTTCTTTTTAGCCAATATTTATAGTTACTTCGATGCACTTTGAATGCATTACAAATTGTGAGAATAGAGTGGCTCTGCTTGAGTGCGCTGATTAGCGTAAATTGTTCATCGAGTCTGACATCAAGAGAGCGGTAGCCTTTTTTAGGATAAAATTATGCCCCTCAAGACGAGCTATTTTTTTCAGTTCACGAATTTCAATTTGTTCAGGGGGAATGGGAGAGGCTTTTGGCGTGCCACCCTGGCGTTCTAGTGTTAACTGCATTACACATTTATCCATGGTGGATTTACCCACGTTCATCGTCTTTGCAGCTTCGATGATGCTATGGTTGTTATCGAGGACTAATTGAGCTGCTTCAAGTTTGAATTCAGCACTAAATGTTTTTCGGGTTATCGATCTCATGTGTTCACCTAAAGTCATTTACGAGGTAATAATATCACCTCTATTTAGGTGGCCAAAATAACTATGCCACAGTGATTGGGAAACCGATACCGTGTTAGGAAAGCATGGAACAGGTTCAATCGTGACAATTTTAGAGCGAAAACCCCGTTTTTACTTAATAAAGAAAGTGGCGTCAAAATCTGCAGAGGATGTGACTAAGGCGACTATCGAATTATTGATGCCCTACAAGCAATATGTGCACACTATCACTGCCGATAATGGCCGTGAATTCGCTCATCATGAAGTCATTGCCAAGGCGTTAGACACAGCGTTTTATTTTGCTCATCCGTATCGCTCTTGGGAACGTGGAGCTAATGAAAATGCCAATGGTCTATTAAGACAATATGTAAAAAAAGGAACAGATTTAAGGATGGTAAGTGATGAAATAATATTGTTTGCACAGAACAGGAATAATTACCAGTTTCTGTGCAGAAATGTGTCTAATGGAGTGAATTATTTATGGTAAGGCCTATGAATATTAGACACTTTCTAAAGCCTTAAAATAACGATTTGCATATTCAGCTGGTGCAACCCTGCCATTAGCAGTATGGCGCCTTTTCGGATTGTAAAACATCTCAATGTGTTGAAAAATAGTTAACCTAGCTTCTTCTTATGTTTTTGAGCTGAATACGTCTGGCTTTTTCTTTCTTCAAGTTGCTAAAAAACTTCCTGCGACGGCATTATCCCAACAATTTCCACGCCGACTCATATGGAACGTCTAAAACAAAAAGATCGTGACGATTTCTTCATCAGGCTTTTCTGGAGTTTGGTGGACCTCCCACACTTGGGATCGTCCACGGAGAATAAATCAAACTATTGCACAGTTACCATACATGATGAGTCTAATTTTTATCGAATGTCATTATGTTTGCACAATCGGCTCTTACTTTTAACTTAAAGTCAGGCGGATTATGAGTGTTTATCATGTAGATTTGTGGTACAAAACATTCATATTGTTGTACTGTTAATGCTGCTTTATAGATTTTTAGAAGATCACTTTTTCTGCCAATGAATACACACCATTCTCATGAGTGAAGTTGGAGAAGGGTCTAAAATTAGACGTTTGATTTTTCCTTGTTCAAAACACACAATCTCACCTTCGATTTCTGTCATTCGATTACAGTTGTTACAGCTTAAACTTAAGCTTCTGATATTTAGATTGACTATATCCATTTTCATGTTCAATACGAAATCCTTTCAATTGATGCCCTTTAAGTACACATCAAAACAGCTTACTAAGATCACATTAATACAGCTCACTAAGTCACACTTATACTACTTACTTTGATGTATATCAAGTACACCGTTTGCTTTTACCTTCGAAGAAGGTGTGCCTAGATCAAATAGATGAACTTCTCGTTCTAGTTCATCGGTCAATGATTTTCCGTCAGCTTTATCTGATTGTGAAAATGCATATAGTTACTCCTTTCCACAGAAAGTGTCTTTGGATAAATTTTATCTTTTAAAATTTAGTTATCTGATTTTATTTGATTTTAAATGTAATCATTTTTCTATCTGCAAATCTAAGCTAGTTTTTTACTTGTACTCTGTATCTTGAAACGATAAGAATATCACTTTGGCTTGTGCTACATAATCAGGTAAGACAGTCAAAGAAGTAATGGGAGATTACCGAAGTGTTAGTTGTCTGCTAAATCAAGTCAGCAGAGGGGCACAATAACTCCAGTAAACAACGATTTATACAGCACCCTCTTGATAATATTGGTCGGTTTCGGTTTCTGTCTATTGATTGAAATAAATCGAAATAGTCCCAAAATCCCCCGCTGTGAAGTGGGTACTGGCTCTACTCACTATCTTCCATATCACAGATATGTAGTTTGTAGCATCCGAGATATGTGGGACTAATTGAATTATAACTGTTTGTAGTACATAAAAAGTTTCTAAACTGAGTCAGTTACTACTTGGCCAATCTATATGTTCCTCCTTTCATAATAGCTAATTGATAAGTTGGCCGAGTTTGAAGCCGCTTTATCCAAGCCTGTAGGTTAGGGCGTAGCTGCAATAATTCAAAAGAGGCTGCAACCTCTCCGACAAAACTCATCTGAATGTCTGCAGCACTGAATTTCTCATCAACCAAAAAGGTTTTCCCTTCTAGTGAAGCCTCGATGAAGCCCAAATGGTTGTCTAGTTCGCTGTTGATCCTAGGATGCAGAGGTGTTCCACCTTCAGCAAGAGGATCTACATAGATCTTCAAAAGCAGGGGCAACATCGCCGATCCCTCTGCATAGTGAAGCCATTGTACATATTGCTCATAAGCTAAAGTTGTATTCGCTGGGTGCAATTTGTCTCCTGCATACTTCCTTATGAGGTAATCAATAATCGCTCCAGACTCATGAATGATGTTGTTGCCGTCTTCAATGACAGGTGATTTCCCCAGGGGGTGAATCCGAACGAGCTCCTGCGGTGCTAGATGTGTGTCAGGGTCACGTTTATAACATTTTACGTCATATTCGAGGCCTAGCTCTTCGAGTAACCAGAGAATACGTTGTGAGCGTGAATCGTTAAGGTGATGAACAAGGATCATATTTATAGCTCCAAAAAATATTTTACTTTGATTGGGTGTGAACATAGATCGATTAATATTCAATTCGATCATTGGATCATGACTATGCCATAATAAAATTGACTGGTCTAATAATTCGCTATTTAAGACCCTTATAGACATAACATTCAGATTAAATCGTTACAGTTTTTCGCTGAAAGCTACAAAGGAAAACGCACTATCCATGACAGAGAGCCACGCAAACGTGGTGGTTTGGCAGATAAACGCACGAAAGAAGATCAGGTAGTCGTTCTCATCGTCAAAGATCGCAGCGGTGCCACGACAGATTACATGCTCGGCAGACCGAATAAAGAAAAGATTGAATTGGCAATAAAGCCGATTGTCGTTCCTGACTCTATTCTGTGCTCCGATGGTGCGCGTTCTTATTGTTCTTTTGCAAAAGAGAATAACTTGACGCACTACCGAGCTATTACCAGCAAGGGTGAACGGGTGATTGGCAAGCAGTTCCATATACAGAACGTCAATATTTACATGTCCATTACACCTACTAAGCTGGATGGAGCGATTTAACGGAGTAGGAACAGATTATTTTCCCAATTATCTTGGGTGGATGCGGATCATTGATGTTTTGAAAGAAAACCAAGAATTTGATTTAAAGGATTTTATCTCGGATGCGTTCAGTTTCGAATATCACAAAGACGCACTTCTGGAATGATCAACAACTAAATTCACATACCTAGCTCATTGGTTATATCTTTCATTCGAATCATATGTTTTTGAGGTGACATGTCAGATGATATAACTCCGACTAAAACAACTGTATCTTCTCTTTTTGCATAATAGATAACATGATTCTTTATAGGGAATCGAAATGCGTTACTGGAAACTTCTTCAATGTTCGCTCCCGTATTGTGGGTTGTTAGCGAGTGACTGAAGCTTTTTAAACAAGGCGACTTTATATTTGTAACAAAAAGTATAAACCGTTTAGCAAAATCCTCTTTGCTGCATGCTATTCCCTTTCTAGTGCTTTATCTCTTATTTGTAAAGAATAATGACATTTCATGAGATTTATTTTATACAAAACTGCCAAATATTGCTTGTAAAATTCATCTTGAAAGATAAATAGGCTATAGCTGTTCTTCAATAAAAATAACAGATTTTTTTATTGTTTAAGAAAATTCATTGACTAAATGTAGTAGACTGGTCTATTGTTTGTTGGCTTATTTGTTCAGAACAAACCGTTATCGCGATTTACAAGTCGTTCTATCGGCTTTTTATTTACTCTGTGTCATAGACAGGCGGTCTACTGTAGAGCTAATAGAGAGCCGTATCAAGTTCTGAAGCACTGCCGTAATTAATCAAGAGGAGGTCCTTAAATGGCCTACGAATCACTCAATCCATACACTGGCGAACTCCTTTCGTCATTTCCAGATGCAACAAATACTGAAGTAGATCAGGCGATTGAACATGCGCATAATGCGTTTTTGACTTGGAAAGAAACCAGTTTCTCGGAACGGGCTCGAGTCATGCACAATACAGCAGACATATTACGTCGTGACGTTGATTTTTTCGCTAACCTTCTGACTATTGAAATGGGTAAACTCATACCGGAAGCTAAAGCTGAAATCGCTCTTTCAGCAGATATCTTTGACTATTATGCGAATAATGCAGAGAGGCTGTTAGCATCTGAAAAGCTGCCAGTAGCGGATCCCAGTGAGGGAGACGCTGTATTATCCGCTGAACCGCTAGGGATTTTACTGGCAATTGAGCCGTGGAACTTTCCATTCTACCAAGTTGCTCGTATTGCCGCGCCACAATTATCTGCAGGTAACACCATGTTACTCAAGCATGCATCAAATGTGCCACAGGCCGCAGCGGCATTCGAAAAATTGATGTTGGAGGCCGGTTTACCCCAGGGAGCGTTTAAAAACCTTTATGCAACAAGGGCTCAAATCGAAACGATCATCAATGATCCACGCGTTCATGGAGTTGCACTGACCGGATCTGAAGGTGCGGGTTCAATAATTGCCTCGCAAGCCGGTAAAGCGTTGAAAAAATCTACGCTCGAACTTGGCGGAGCTGACGCTTTCGTTGTGCTCGCTGATGCAGAAATGGAGAAAACTATTAAATGGGCTGTTTTTGGACGACATTGGAATGGTGGCCAGGTCTGTGTGTCCTCTAAACGCATGATCATTGTCGATGACGTTTACGACCAATTTTTTGAAGGTTACATCGCCGGTGTTGCTAATCTGAGGGTGGGGGATCCATTAGACCCATCGACGACATTAGCTCCCTTGTCTTCTGAGGCCGCGGCAGAAGAGATTAAAGATAAGATACGCCAAGCGGTTTCTTACGGAGCGACAGCGACCGAAGTAGGACCAAAGGTTCCCAGCTCGGGGGCTTTCGTCCAGCCAACTATTTTGACCGATATTTCTGAAGACAACCCCGCTCGGTATTGGGAATTCTTTGGTCCAGTATCAATGCTGTTCCGCGCGAAGGATGAGGCGGATGCTGTGCGAATCGCCAACGATTCACCATTTGGTCTAGGCGGGTCAGTTTTCACTGCCGATCCCAATCATGGCTACGATGTAGCAAAGCAAATTTCCACAGGCATGGTTTTTGTTAATCACCCGACAATGGCTAAGGCGGATCTACCTTTTGGTGGCATCGGACGTTCGGGGTACGGCAGAGAGTTGATCGGGCTAGGAATCAAGGAGTTCGTTAACCACAAACTCATCTCCGTGGTTGATATCGATGCGCCGTTCTAAGCCGAAAAGTCCTAAACAATGGCAAATTTTAGGTGAAAATAGTCTGGCTGAATAGCAGAGGGTTGATGTAACTGAGTTAACTGTTTGCACTCAGTTACGCTCCCTATTTTTGAATTTACGATAGCGTAAAGCTAGTCAAGCTTTATGCCTAGTGGTCAAAAACTCGATTCAGTTGGGTTTTAGCTTGCGTGCCGATAGTCGATACGACTTTGATCTTTGCTTCATCGTCCAATTGCTGGGTATGGCCTTTGAGGGTGCTTGGCCTGGGCGAGGCATTGGCTATTCCCATATTCTAACGCTACACACGGAAACATTGATTTCCGCCTACACATTGAGACTAAAGGAAATTTGTATGAAAAATTTCAACTTTTACAACCCAACTAGAATATTATTTGGCAAAAATAGCATTGCAGACCTGAAAGATCAGGTCCCTGATGATGCGAAAGTGATGATTCTTTATGGCGGTGGCAGTGCTGAGCGGACAGGTGTTCTGGACCAAGTTCGTTCGGCTTTAGCTGGGCGAACAGTGCTTGAGTTTGGAGGCATTGAACCAAATCCACGCTTTGCTACAGCGATGAAAGCTGTAGAGATGATCCGTGAAAAAGAAATAACTTTCCTGCTAGCGGTTGGTGGTGGGTCTGTCATCGACGCCACAAAGTTTATTGCAGCAGCGGCAAAGTATGATGGTGATACATGGGAAATTCTGACATCACGCGGATCTGTTATTAAGCAGGCGCTGCCGTTTGGCACAGTATTGACCTTACCGGCAACTGGTTCAGAGATGAACTCTGGGGGAGTAATTACAAATCCAGAGAAGGGTGCAAAGCTTCCGTTTAATAGCGTTTATTGCTACCCGATTTTCTCTGTCTTGGATCCGGAGGTCACCTATACTTTACCTACACGACAAATTGCCAATGGTGTGGTGGATGCCTTTGTCCATACCATCGAACAGTATCTGACCTACCCAGCGGCTGCATACGTCCAAGACGGCTTCGCTGAATCTCTGCTGCGCACACTTATAGATCTAGGTCCTAAAGCTCTTGAGACTCCAGAAAATTATGACATTCGTGCCAATCTGATGTGGACAGCGACGATGGCTCTCAACGGGCTGATTGGTGCTGGTGTGCCTCAAGATTGGGCTAGCCACATGATTGGGCATGAGATTACCGCCTTGAATGATACTGACCATGCTCGAACGCTAGCTGTTGTGTTGCCATCGCTGATGAATGATCAACGTGGGCCTAAACGCGAGAAGCTACTTCAATATGCTAGTAATGTCTGGGGTATCCACGAAGGGTCCGACGATGTGCGTATTGATGCTGTGATCGACGCAACATGTGGTTTCTTTGAACAGATGGGTATCAAAACTCGGTTAGGCGACTACGGCATTGATGCACATGATATTGATCATATCGTTACAGCACTGCAGGGCCATGGTATGACAGCACTTGGTGAAAACAAAGCAATTGCCCCAGATGATGCTCGCCGCATTCTTGAAGCTGCTTTGTAGGAGAAATTAAAGATGACACAATCTGAAATAGTAAATCGTAAATTTGTTTTGGCTGAACGCCCTGAAGGTGAACCGACGAAGAGCACCCTAAGGCTTGAAGCTGCTATGGTCCCTTCTATCGGCGACAATCAGATGCTTTTGCGTACCGAATATTTATCACTAGATCCCTATATGCGGGGACGGATGAGTGATGAACCATCATATGCCGCACCAGTGGAGATCGGCGAAGTTATGGTTGGTGGCACGGTCGCGCAGGTTGTAACCTCGAACGTTGATGGCTTTGAAATAGGCGATTGGATACTCAGTTTCAATGGCTGGCAGGATTATGCCCTATCGGATGGTACTGGGTTGACTAACCTTGGTGCATCGCCAGCACATCCGTCCTGGGCGCTCGGTGTCTTGGGCATGCCCGGCTTTACTGCTTGGGCAGGCTTGACGCAGATCGGTGTGCCTAAGCCCGGTGAAACAATTGTTGTGGCTGCTGCGACTGGTCCTGTCGGCGCAACAGTAGGCCAAATCGGTAAGTTATTAGGTTGTCGTGTAGTGGGCATCGCGGGTGGGCCTGAAAAATGTGTTTATGCGGTAGATGAGTTGGGTTTTGACGACTGTATAGATCACAAGGCTAGTGACTTCTCAGATCGTCTTGCCAAGGCTAGTCCTAATGGTATTGATGTCTATTTCGAGAATGTTGGGGGCAAAGTTCTTGATGCGGTTATTCCCCTCCTGAATTCCAATGCACGTATACCAGTGTGTGGGTTGGTATCGCAATATAATGCCACTGAACTGCCAGATGGACCGGATCGAATGAACTGGCTAATGGGTCAAATCCTACATAAGAAGATTAAGGTGCAAGGCTTCATCATCTTTGACGATTTTGGCCATCTCTACCCGAACTTCGCGAAGGAAATGGGCGCGTGGGTTGAAAGCAGTAAGGTGAAATATCGCGAAGAGATTATCGATGGTCTGGAAAATGCTCCAGAAGCTTTCATAGGCCTTCTTAATGGCGATAATTTTGGAAAGCGGGTGATCCGCGTTGGCAATACAAAATAGGAAAATAATATGAAAATTTTGATGATACTAACATCTCATGATGAACTTGGAGACACTGGTAAAAAAACCGGCTTCTGGTTAGAGGAGTTTGCTGCACCCTATTATGTGTTCAAGGATGCCGGAGCCGATATCACTCTAGCTTCGCCCAAAGGAGGGCAACCTCCAATTGACCCTTCCAGCGATAACGCGGACACACAGACTGATGATATCCGCCGATTTAAGGGGGATCTTGAGACTCAAGAGCATCTTGCTAATACGCTGAAGCTGTCAGATATGACTGAAGAAGGGTTCGACGCAATCTTTTATCCTGGAGGGCATGGCCCATTGTGGGATCTTGCTGAAGATGCTGACAGCATACGCCTAATAGAGGCGTTCGCAGCCGCGGACTTACCTGTTGGGGCAGTCTGTCACGCTCCTGCGATATTCCGCCACACCCAAGGTATCGACGGAAACTCCTTAGTTTTTGGGCGACGTGTGACAGGATTCACTAATACAGAAGAAGAGGCCGTTGGCCTGACCAACGTAGTGCCCTTCCTTGTTGAGGATATGCTTAAAGCCAATGGCGGCCATTATGAGAAAGACGTTGATTGGGCAAGCTTTGTGCTGCGAGACGACAAACTCGTCACAGGCCAGAATCCGGCCTCATCGGCTGCCGCTGCACAAGAGATCCTTGCGCTGTTGAAATAAGCGGAAAAGGTTGACTTGACTGACCCTGTTTCATTATTAAGCGTCTCCATATTCCGAAATATAGGAATTCTGGTTGGCTTCAAGGGGCGGTCAATGTCATCCATCATCCCGAAATTGTACCGGGCGGAACTGTTACCGTATTATTTCCGTGCTGGTTTATGGGCTTATCACAACATTCAATTAAGGAGAAAACATATGAGAACAGTCCATCTGAGTTCTGGCTTTGGGTCTATATTGGCTAATGTAATGGCCCTGTTTGCCGCATTATTCATTGCCTTTCCAACGCAAGCCGAAGCTCCTATCCGTTCCAGCAATGATATCCATGTGACAGCGGAAATGTTTAGCTGCATTTATGATTTGCCCAAAGTACGCAATACCTTTCTATTCCATTCTGACCCTAAAAAACTCAAGGAAGCTATCCGTATTTTTACCAAACGTGTCTCTGATACTGAGTATCCTGTTGGTACTGTAATGCAACTTGTTCCGTTTGAAGCGATGGTCAAGCACTCAAGAGAATACTACCCGGACAGTAATGGTTGGGAGTTCCTCGCACTCGATGTGACGGCAAAGAGTACGACGATCACGAGTCGAGGAGATCATGCTGTCAATTTTGAAGGGCGTGAGTGCTTGAGCTGCCATGCAGCGGGCATCAAATACGATTTCGTTTGCGAGAAAGATCACGGCTGCGCACCGTTGTCTATTGGCGACGAAGAGATCGCAGCTTTTCAGGCTGCTGATCCACGCTGCACGTCGGGTCAGATCAAGGATAAGACACGTAAAAATTCGTAACTAGGCGCGATGTCCAATTATATCAGAGAGGGTAAAATCAGGTGAATCGGTTTTGGCAAAACCTTTGCGTAGACCCTGCATTGGTTCCCTCAGTCAAAAATGCACTCTCCTGCCTGCCAGGAAATGAGGAGTTAATATGATTAATACCCCTGAAAACGACCTGTTTTCTCCAGTTGTTGTAGGACCTTATATCCTGAAAAATCGTATAATTATGGCACCTTTGACACGGGCTCGCTCGGCAGAAAGTATTGCCACATCTATGATGCAAGAGTATTACACACAGCGCTCATCGGCGGGTTTGATAATCAGTGAAGGGCTGAACATTTCACCACAAGCAGTGGGCTACGCCTTTACTCCTGGCCTCTGGACAGCTGAACAGATAGAAAGCTGGCGCCCTGTCACTGCGGCCGTCCACGATAAGGGAGGACGGATATTTGCTCAACTTTGGCATGTTGGCCGGGTTTCTCACCCAGATGTGCAGTTGGGAGGAGAACTACCCGTCGCTCCATCTGCAGTCCGTCCCGATGTAGAAGCGTTCACGGCAGGGGGAAAGAAACCGGCATTGATACCAAGGGCGTTGGGTATTGACGAATTACCGGGAATAGTGGCGGATTTTGAGCAGGCTGCCCACAACGCTCTTGTAGCAGGATTTGATGGTGTCGAAATTCATGCCGCAAATGGATACTTGCTTGATCAATTTATGCGTGATGGGGCTAATCGACGTACTGATGCCTATGGCGGGGTGGTAGAAAACCGCATTCGGTTGACTCTTGAAGTTACCAAAGCCGTTGCGGCAATTTGTAATGGCGGCCGCACTGGGCTACGGATATCTCCCATCAGCACGGCCAATGGCCTTAGCGACAGCAACCCCGAACCGGTGTTCAAGGCTCTTGTTGACCAACTCAATGACATCGATTTGGCTTATCTTCACGTTGTTGAGGGAATAACTCGTGGGCCACGCATAGTCAAAGGGGGGTTTAATTTAGATATTTTGCGACAGCGGTTCAAAGGGATATACATGGCTAATAATGGCTATGACCGAGATCTAGCTTTTGCAGCGCGGCATAATGATACCGCTGATCTGATTGCATTCGGGCGCCCCTATATTGCCAACCCTGATCTGGTTACCCGATTAGAGCTTAATTTATCTCTCAATCCGCTTGACAACGCGACGGCATATGGGGGAGGGGCCGCGGGGTATACTGATTACCCATTCTTGCCTGCGAATGATCCTTGGTGATGGTGCTAATTACCTATTATTTTGAAATATAAAAGGAAGATAACTACTATGAAATCACGTAATCTTGGCGCTGGACTGGGCGCTGTCTCTGCTATTGGCCTCGGCTGTATGGGGATGTCTGAGTTCTATGGCCCCTCTAATAAATCTCAATCTCTCGCGACGCTGGAGTATGCACTTGATAAAGGTATTAATTTCTTTGATACCGCGGATACTTATGGTCTTGGCCGTAATGAGGAACTTCTCAGTAGCTTTCTCGCCCGACACCGCGACGAAATCACTCTGGCGACTAAGTTTGGCATTGTACGTGATGGCCCGCTTGAGGAACGCCGAATTGACAATACCACTGCCTACATGATCAAAGCCTGTGAGGCTTCGCTAAAACGCCTGGGTATAGAAACAATCGATCTCTACTATGCTCACCGATTAAATCCAGCTGTTCCAATCGAAGATACTGTGGGCGCGATGGCTGAACTCGTTAAACAAGGTAAAGTACGTGGCCTAGGGTTGAGCGAGGTATCACCCGCTACCCTGCGCCGTGCCCATGCCATTTATCCAATCGCAGCAGTGCAGTCGGAATATTCTCTATGGACGCGCGATCCAGAAGACGGAATATTGCAGACCTGCAAAGAACTTGGTGTAGCATTTATTCCATACAGTCCGCTTGGCCGAGGTTTTTTGACGGGTAATATCAGGTCTGTTGACGACATGGCTGCAGATGACTTTAGACGTACTTCTCAACCACGATTTGAGGGAGATAATTTACAAAAGAATCTGTCCGTGATCGATGCGCTAACTAAGTTTTCAGATTCAAAAGGCTGTACACCGGCACAGTTGGCTTTGGCATGGGTTCTGGCGCAAGGAGAGCACGTTATCCCTATTCCCGGTACACGTACAGAACGTTATATTGACGAAAATATAGGTGCTGGGTCATTGTCTCTGACAGAGGAAGATATTTCTATACTCGGTAAAATAGCTCCGAATGGCACCATTAGCGGCGATCGTTATACTACTGAGGGGATGCAGCACGTCAATATATAACCTCCATTAAGGCCATCTCTCGTGCCAAAGCTCGAAGGTATGAGGCAGCGAAATAACACTCGCATGCAAGAGATGAATAGAGCTCCGCAAGTGTTAACCATGGCCGTTAATCAGTAAATTAATTATTGAACTGACAAAAATGAGAGGATTAATGTTATTGGCGTCAAATGAGCTTCTCGGTGACACCAGGGATAAGACCGGGTTAAAACTCGTAGAGCTAAATCCTCGTGCTACTTAGAATGACTTTGTGATGGCTTCCGCAAAAATGCTGATAGCCACCTCAAGATCTAAGTACCTAGAGACCGTAACTAATTATCGTTTCGAGTTAGGGTACCTGCGGAACGGATCTATTATGTCAAGCTCTCCGAGGATTTGCTCACTGCGTTAGATTCTAGTGGACATGACAATGTAGCCATTTACGGAGAAGCCTATACCTCAAGCGCTACTTGCTAGAAAGTCTGTTGCTGCAGGCTTTAGTTAGCTTAGTTCCCTAGGTACTGATGTTTTTGTTATAGGCTGTGATGCCGGCTACCTATTATCTGGCTAGCAAGTGATGTGCTTTACCAACAAAAAGAAGGGGCACTTATAGTAGTGTTATTCCTGATGAAGGAAATGCTCAAAGCCAGTGGGGGCAGTAAACTGAAATTGATGATTGGCAAATCTATGTTGTGACGTGTGGGTTGCTAGTCACTGGACAGTTTCCGGCTTGCTCCGAAGCTGACATGTACGTTTTGTCTTAAAGGGCAGACAGTTTTCCCCAAAGAGCGTGTCTTGAATGTTATCAGTTACCGAATTAACCATTGATAGGACGTTATTGTCTAAATCAGTTTTTTTAACCGAGTGACTCTGCGGTACAGAGTGCTAAATTAATTGTAACAGGAGTTCGAAAACTCAATGAATAGACTATTAGTCCTAGCGTTAGGAATGTTTTCCATAGGCACTGGCAGTTTCGTTATGGCTGGCCTTCTACCCGAAGTAGCTGCGAGTTTTAATACCAGCGTAGGTGATGCGGCAAGTATGATTGCGGCATTCGCTGTAGCTTATGCTCTGGTTATACCTATTGCCGCGATCCTATTGGTGAATTTTTCGTATAAACCTATTTTAGTTGTGGGCATGCTAATTCTTGCTGCAGGCCATGTGTTCTCAGCACTGGCGCCAACTCTAGAATTAGCTATCGCTGGTCGTGCGATGGGGGGGCTGGGAGGAGCTCTGTTTATGCCAATTGCCGGAGCGGCGGCGACAGCGATAGTCGCGCAAGAGCATTGGGGCCGTTCATTAGCAATCATTACAGCTGGATTGAGTGCGTCAACCGCGATTGGGGCTCCATTGGGAATTGCTCTTTCAACGAGTTTTGGTGACTGGCGGCTTGGTATGTGGCTTGTTGCTGCACTGGCTGGTGCTGCGGCTATTGGGATTGGAACTCTAATGGAACCTATTCCAAGAACGGTCACAAAAAAAAGGAGCAGGGATTTACTTGCCTCAGTAATGAAACCAGCAGTACTGGGATTATTAGGAACAACATTGTTTTTAATGATCGGATCTTATATCGTTCATACTTATGCCAGTGTAATTCTTATGCCTACGACTGGTGGTGACGGCAAAACATTAGCTATTCTAATGGCAGTTTGGGGCGTTGCGGCTACCCTTGGAACTTTTTTCGTCGTTAGGCTTACCGACCGATGGGGTACAAGGCCGATTATCTTTTTCGGGCTCTCGATTTTGAGTGTAAACTTCTTACTGTTGCCATATCTTACCAATTCAACGTTCGTATCTATTTTGTCACTTGCGCTCTGGGGAGCGATTGCTTGGAGCTGCTTGGTACCTCTGCAGCACCAGCTAGTCAAAGTTGCACCTACTAGTGCATCCATCGTGCTGGGCCTTAACACATCAGCTATATATCTAGGCGTTTCGTTCTCAGCGTCCATTGGAAAACATGTATCTCAAACACTTGGAAGTGAGTACTTGAGCATAGTTGCGGCCGGATTTACGATTCTGGCCTTGGCAATATATGAGGTACATCGGATTATTGTAAACCGGAATTTGAAAATGCTCAGCACCTTACAGGGCTAGTTTTCATTATGGCCCTTAGTGACATTTTCAATGCAAAATCAATATTTTTCGCTTTGAGATAAGAGTGAGTACATTCATTTGCACAAAAATGTGGCATATGTAAGCGATCATTTATTCTTTGCTTACCTTACCGCAAAATTTGCTTTTGTCACAGTAGCAAACACAATCTTGTCAGTGTGAGTCGAGTCATAAATAGTAAACGATATAACCTTTTTAGCTAAGATATTAACCTAAGGGGTATTTGTATTGCGGTATCTAGGCCTATAGTTAGATCTGACGGTTCTCCGAGCTTTTTGTCCTACGTCAACGATATGGACAGTTAGCCGTGGTAATTTTGCCACCGGGGTGAGTAAATAAATGCACTTACCTCCCACACTTGGAAAGGTTAACATGTCCCAATTACAAGACAGTTTTGGTCGACGTTTTCATTATTTACGAATGTCAGTGACTGATGTTTGTAACTTCAAATGTACTTATTGCTTGCCCGACGGCTATCGCCCAGACGGTAAACCTACGTTTTTAACTCTCAACGAGATTGAAAATTTAGTTGCTGGTTTTGGTGATGTCGGTACGCAAAAAATTCGTATCACTGGTGGCGAACCCACACTTCGTAAAGACTTTACCGACATAGTGCGGATTGTTGCCGATAATCCTAATATTAATACTGTCGCCATGACAACTAATGGCTATCGCTTACAGCAACATGCCAAAGAATGGTATGACGCCGGATTGCGACGCATTAATGTGTCAGTTGATAGCTTAGATCCTAAAATGTTTTACCAAATTACCGGTGAAAATAAATTCGACCAAGTGATGCGTGGTATTGATGCCGCACTTGAGGCTGGGTTTGAGCGAGTCAAGATTAATGCCGTGTTGTTAAAAGGTCTTAATGATAAAGATTTACCGCGTTTTTTACATTGGATTAAAAATACACCCATTGATCTACGTTTTATTGAGTTGATGGAAACTGGTTTAGGCCGTGATTATTTTAACGCCCATCATCTCGCTGGCGTCGATATTAAAAAACAACTTGAACGAGAAGGCTGGTTATATGATCTGCCTGATGTTGATGATGGTCCAGCACAAAACTTCAGTCATACAGATTACAAAGGCCGTATTGGGCTAATCATGCCTTATGCAAAAAACTTTTGTGCCAGTTGCAACCGTTTACGTGTCTCTGCAAAAGGTAAATTACATCTATGTTTGTTTACTGAAAATGGCGTGGATTTACGTGATTTACTCCAAGATGCTTCTCAACGAGATGAATTAATTAGCCGTTTACACGGTCAATTAGCTCAGAAAAAAGAAACCCACTTTTTACATCAAGGCATTACTGGCGTGACTCAACATCTTGCCTCAATTGGTGGTTAAGCTATTTTAAGACTAATCAAACTGATACGACACCCACAATGTCAGTGACGCTCAGTCGATAGACATTGAATTTTAATAAGGCTGTAAAAGTATGAGCGATCGTTTTACCCATATTAACGCCGATGGCAATGCCCATATGGTCGATGTTACTGAAAAAGCGGTCACCGAGCGTGAAGCTCGTGCTGAAGCCTTTATTGATATGGCACCAGATACCTTAACCATGATCATGAGTGGTAGCCATCACAAAGGTGATGTGTTCGCTACAGCACGTATCGCGGGTATTCAAGCCGCAAAAAAAACTTCAGATTTAATTCCTTTATGTCATCCACTAATGCTAACTAAAGTAGAAGTAGATCTAGAGGCTCAACCTGAAAATAATCGTGTTCGCATTACCAGTTTGTGTAAGCTGTCTGGTAAAACCGGTGTCGAAATGGAAGCCTTAACCGCAGCGTCTGTGGCGGCATTAACGATATACGATATGTGTAAGGCTGTGCAAAAGGACATGATTATTTCTCAAGTCCGCTTGCTTGAAAAACGCGGTGGTAAGTCTGGGCATTTTAAAGCCTAATCAGTTAATTATCACTAGCGTAAATTTAAATACGTTTTATGAATAAATACGTTGAGAGACTACTATGATCCAAGTGTTATTTTTTGCCCAAATCCGTGAACTATTAGGTACCGCTAAAGTTGAACATTGTGCCGACAATATAGATACCGCCGAAACGTTACGCGTAGCGCTTGCTGCCACAGATGATAAGTGGGCAAAAGTGTTGGCATCGGATAAATTATTGGTCGCGATTAATCAAACTATGAGCCAGTGGGATTCGCCTGTAAACGATGGTGATGAAGTCGCCTTTTTCCCTCCAGTTACGGGAGGTTAGAATGAATAATCAAATCATGGTGCGAGTGCACACCGAAGACTTTAATGTTGCAGATGAATATGCGCTGCTGGCCTGTGATAATCAGGACGGTGCTGTAGTTAATTTTGTCGGTAAAGTGCGGGACTTTAATGATGGCAGTGCGGTAACCGATTTAACCCTAGAGAATTATCCTGGGATGACAGAATCAGTATTAATGCAGATTAGTGAACAGGCTTGTGAACGCTGGCCATTAAACAAAGTGACCATTATTCACCGTTTCGGTACGATGTCGCTCGGCGAACAAATTGTATTTATTGGTGTGACCAGTGCCCATCGTAAAGCGGCTTTTGCTACCTGTGAGTTTTTAATCGACTTTTTAAAAACGAAAGCGCCTTTCTGGAAACTTGAAGCGGGTGACGATGGTGCTAAATGGGTTGAAGCACGTGATAGCGATCAACAAGCAGCTAAAACGTGGCAAAAATAATTTTCCATATTGCTCGTAAATAGCGAGGGTAAATCTTCAATGTATTTCATCAATACCATTGTTCATTTTTTTAATCGGCTTTCGTTGAAGTTTTATACTGGCGGTATCTCGGCGTTACTTGCGATTATTAGTTTAGTTGGATTTAGTTCAGCAAGCATAGCCAGTGACACACCAGCTATTGCCGCCGCTGCAAATATTCAGTTTGCTGTGGCTGAAATTGCCACACGCTTTGAGCAGCAAACGGGGCTATCTGTAAGACTCAGTTATGGTTCATCAGGCAATTTTGTCACTCAGATTAAGCATGGTGCGCCTTTTGAGTTAATGCTCAGTGCTGATGAAGATTATATTGATATTCTGCATCAAGCTGGCTTGACTCAAAATAAAAGCATTATTTATGCCATTGGTCGATTAGCATTGGCTGCGCCTAAATCATCACCACTCATTTTGGACCCTGAATTAGTTGGATTAACGCAATTAATCAACGATGGTAAATTGTCGCGGTTTGCGATTGCCAATCCTGATCATGCTCCTTATGGTGAGCGTGCCCGAGAAGTCCTTAAAGCGAAAGGTTTATGGGATGCGGTGCAGCCTAAATTAATTTTAGGCGAAAATGCCTCACAAGCCGCCCAGTTTACCATCAGTGGATCAACCCAAGGAGGAATCGTACCATTATCATTGGCGCTAACGCCTGAGTTTATCAAGCGTGGTAACTATGTCGAGATCCCCGATGCTCTGTATCAACCGATCAATCAACGGATGGCATTAATGCCCAATGCCTCTAAAACGGCAGAACGTTTTTATCAATATATGCAATCACCTGATGCACAGGAAGTTCTCTCTCAATTTGGGTTTAATTTACCCATCCATGTTATTCGTAAGGTGGATTAATGGATTGGCAAGCTCTGTGGTTGTCGGTCAAACTGAGCTGTTTTACGGTGATATTACTCATTCCACTGGCCATTTTTGTTGGTCGTGAGTTAGCCTACTGCCAGTTTAAGGGAAAGTCATGGCTAGAGGCTTTAATCATGGTGCCATTAGTGTTGCCACCTACTGTCATAGGTTATTACTTATTAGTGGGTTTAGGTGACCAGAGCATCATTGGTCAATGGGTTGAGCAGTTAGCTGGGCAACAACTTGTGTTTCATTTTTCTGGTTTAGTGATAGCCTCTATTATTGTCAATATTCCCTTTGCCGTTCAGCCGATACAACGTGCGTTTGAAACCGTTCCTATCGATATTCGCGACGCAGCTGCTTGTTGTGGTATGAGTCGTGTACGTATTTTTTTTCGAGTAGAATTACCCATGATTTGGCCTGGTGTATTAACTGCCGTTGTATTGTGTTTTTCCCATGTCTTAGGTGAATTTGGTGTGGTATTAATGCTGGGTGGAAACATTGCAGGTGAAACCAGAACCATTTCAATAGCGATTTATGATAGTGTTCAGGCATTCGATTTTGATTCAGCTGGGATGATGTCTTTGGTCTTACTCGTTTTTGCTGTGAGTGCGCTAGCGCTGACTACCAGTATGTCGAGGCGTTTAGGAGGGCATCATGGCGCCTCGCAACGCTGATCTTACATGTGATATTTCACAAACATTCCCCATACCACTTGAAGCGCACTTCAGTTGTCGGGCAGGTGAAGTTTTAGCCGTTGTAGGCCCTTCTGGTGGCGGTAAAACAACCTTATTGAGAATGATTGCCGGTTTAACCTTTCCTCAACAGGGCCAGATTCGTTATGGGGATGCGGTATGGTTTGATGAACAACAATCTATTTCTTTGACCCCTCAGCAAAGGCATATTGGCTATTTGCCGCAGCATTTTGGCTTGTTCCCGCATTTATCAGCATTAGATAATGTCATTTCTGGGCTTGACCATATACCCAAAGCATTACGTAAACAGCGTGCGCTAGATTGGTTAGATCGTGTCAACTTACATGGTTTTCCTAATCGTTTACCCGCTCAACTGTCCGGTGGACAACGCCAACGAGTTGCTCTTGCTCGAGCACTGGCTCGAGAGCCTGCTATTTTGCTGCTTGATGAACCTTTTTCTGCAGTTGATAAAGAAACTCGTGAGCGCTTATATATTGAATTAGCTCACTTAAAACAACAATTGTCTATTCCCATCGTTATGGTGACGCACGACATTCATGAGGCCTTATTATTGGCCGATAAAATGATATTGATTAGCCAAGGGAAAATGCTCCAGCACGGCGAGCCATTTGAAGTGATATCTCATCCCAATGACGAAGCTGTGGCAAGGCAAATGGGCTTGAGAAATATTTTTGACGGTCAAGTTGTCGAGCAAGACACAGAGCGTAATATGACTACGTTTACCTTGGGCCATGAACTGATTGTTAGCGACAGTGCCCCAAAATTAACGATTGGCCAAAATATTCGCTGGGTTATTCCAAATCAAGGTATCCGCTTTAATACCATTAGCAGTGGCCGTTTATGCAAAAGCATAAATAAGTTAGAAGTGCTGATTGAGTCTGTATTGGTAATGGGCGAGTCTTCGAGAGTGATGGCATCAGTGATTGATGTCGGATCAATCATTAATGCCGATGTGCCTACACATCTAGTCCGTAAGTTAGCGCTTGAGGCCGGAGTGAAGACGACTATTGCACTTAAGTCCGATCAAATTCATATTCTGAACCCGTAAAATCGCGTAATCACATCATAAAATGGTATTTATGATCAATTATTAAACTTAGATTTCTTGGGACTTTGGCTGCTCTTAGGAAAGTAGTCGAGTGATAAAGTTTCAATTCTGTAGAGGCTAATGATGGTTCGGTTGCTTATAACAATATGCTTTCTTCCATGTGCAGTGATGGCTACTCCATCTACACATTCTTTACTGCTCAATGGCGAATTTTTAAAGCCTATAACAGTGCTCATTTATAAGTTTATATAAGGCTATTTTAAGGCTTGTAGTTTGTTGCTTCGCATTTAGGGCAAGGAGGAAGTATATCGGAGTTATCATCTAAAATTACTCTTTGCCCACATTTTGTGCATGTGTATACACCTTTCCCTGGTTTTTCGTCTGTACTCGACATAAATAGATCTCCTTTATAACTACAATGAACAATATAAAATAAATTATTGATTCCTAAAATGCGGCAAAAAAGAACAATGCAAGAGTTATTTTTAAGCAAATTTTAATAGAATACTTTCTAATTACTATTGTGATGCTTTAACGACATTGTCATATTTCGTTTGAAAATAAACTACGTTAAAACATTTTGCCCAAATTTAGTTTGGAATATGGCCTGTGGTCACTAATGTCTTGGCTTTACCCACACTAGGCCAAGAGGAAACTAACGATGGTTCCCTCTTTGAGCTTCCTGCCACCCATAATCCACGAATAAAAAGTCCTGTAACTATACTGAAATCATAATGATGATTATAATGATGATTATAATTTGGAGTTTTATAATTGAGGCGACAACAATCCTGACATAGGGCGTGAATAGGAACTTAAAGAATTAGCAGAGATGATTGATAATGAGTTTTCGTATGAAAAGGATTAGGTGCATTTGTCTAAATATTGGGGTAGCCTCAATTCAAGAGTATAATAGAGATAAAGCTCATCATTCCTTAATACGATAAGGCTAGAGTAACGGAGTTCATTATTATGCGTAATACTTGTAACTGGCATATATTCGATGGTAACCATCATCTTCTTCAAGAAAGTGAAGAGTACACTAGCTGGTTTGATGGAAGCAGATCGACTGAAGTATTAGAACATTCATTACATGATAATTACCATCAAGCTGAACATAACAGAGCATTTTTTAATAATCGTAACATATTGGTAATCAATGTAATGTCGTCTCCATGCAGTGGTAAGACAAGTCTGTTAGAAGCTAGTATTGGGATATTGGAAGAATACGGTGTTGGTGTTGCAGTTATCGAGAGCAATCTAGGAACAGGCAATGATACCAACTTGATCCGTAAATATGGAACCTCCGTTCTTCAGATTACTCCCCGTGTGGATCGTCATCTAGATGCAGGTATGATAAACAAAGCTATCATGGAACTTGATTTTGACAAAGTTGATATTCTGTTTATGGAAAATGTCGTTAATTTTGTTTGTCCAGTAATATTTGATCTTGGCCAACATCTGAACATTGTACTTTTATCTGTAGCTGAAGGAGATGATAAGGCCTCTAAATATCCGGTAATATTTCAAGAGGCTGATGCCGTATTACTGACCAAGGCTGACCTATTACCTGATTTTGATAACTTTTCAATTCAGAGTGTAAAACGAGCAGTGTGTGAATTATCCGATAAAACCGATATTATAACTTTATCAGCTAAAAATGGAATAGGAATGGATATTTGGGTAACCTGGCTGCAAGAATCGCTAATACAATATCGTAGTTCACAGCATCACAATATGGCTCTTTGATAAATAAACTTACCATGTTAATTTTATCAGCGACTTTGTAAGGGTTTGTTTATGTTGTATTCTTTGTAATTGTATAGATAATTTTCTTACTACTTATTCATATATGTATATATCTGAAAAATCAGGTTTGTAGAAAGTTCATGATAATTAAATCGTATATAATTACAAGAGTATGTCAGAGTTGCGAATCATTGGTAATCTCCCCATTTTTAGCTGAGATCAAAAGTAGAGACTTAGGCCACTAGTGCCAGTTTTTGCTTTGGTGGGACA
>NZ_JBEOPM010000027.1:0-63371 GCF_040310165.1 Shewanella sp. AC91-MNA-CIBAN-0169 | reverse complement strand
TATAAGACGCCACATCAAAAATATAATGAGTTAAAAAAAGCGGCTTAAAATCTCTCCAGAAATACTTGACCATTACAGTTGACTTCCCTCCCGTTGAATATTGATGAGGGACTAATCCTATCCATGCGGCCATTTGACGGCCATTTTTAAAATGAGTGACATCTGAGGCATCGGCCAAACACTGAGCTGCGGTTAAATCTCCCCCCCCTGGAATCGTCTTTAATAGCTGCGCTAGAACATCTTGCTCGACAAGCTGTTTAAGCTTTTTATCTTGCCCTGCTATACGCTCAATAAGTAGTAAATAATACTAATGATGTTCAATCAATTCTTGCATCAACATGGCTGGAAGCGGTTCGCCGTTATCGGCAAGCCATTGGAATAACACTTTCATTTTGGAATGCCCTCTAGGAAAGCTCATGCCAAACTCGAGTAAAGTTGCACCAATGCGTGACATACACGCTGTCCGCTCTTTAGTATAACTGGACCTAACTCTCTGAATAACGCTGATGACTTGTGAGGTCTCTGTTTTGACACAAACAAAACGCATCGACGGTCTTGTTCATGCTTCTGCTATTGCATCGGCATCAATATAATCATTTTTATTCGTTTTAACGTAAGGTTTAACATATTGGGGAGGAATAAGCTTAACCTTATGACCCAGTGGTTGGCATTTTCTTGCCAACCACTGGGAATCACCACATGATTCTATTGCAATCATTGTTTTAGGTGTTTGTGACAGAAATTGAATGAGCTTTAAACAAGTTAAATGTTTACGAAATTGTTCACGACCAGTGTGATCATGCCCAACAAGATGAAAAGAAGATTTGCCTAAATCGATCCCAACTACTTTAATAATAGACATGATGGCTCGCCTCTTTGATTAGCCTACCCTAAGTATAGCTTAGGGGTGAGGCGGACCATCTAATTAAGCCACTCAAATTTGAGTGGCTAATGCTCATTACTCAACTTTCGATTAATCTAACCCTAAAAATCCGCCAGTTTGATGGGCCCACAGTTGTGCGTATATCCCTTTGGCATTAATCAGTTCTTGATGAGTACCTTGTTCAACAACACAGCCTTTATCCAATACAATGAGTCTATCCATCGCTGCAATCGTTGAGAGTCGATGTGCTATCGCAATCACTGTTTTACCTTCCATCAATTCATACAACGACTCTTGAATCGCTGCTTCGACTTCAGAATCTAATGCTGAAGTGGCTTCATCAAGCAATAGAATTGGCGCATTCTTAAGTAATACTCTTGCAATAGCAATTCGCTGACGTTGTCCACCAGACAGCTTAACGCCGCGCTCACCCACTTGGGCATCAAGCCCTTTGTTACCAAAGGGATCCGTTAAATTGTCAATAAACTCTGCAGCTTGTGCTTGAGTTATCGCCGCTATTAATTTTTCATCACTGGCATGTGGATCACCGTACAGAATGTTTTCACGGATCGAACGATGTAATAACGACGTATCCTGAGTCACCATACCAATATTTGCCCGTAATGAGTCTTGGGTTATATCCGTTATAGGTTGATCATCAATCAATATTTGGCCTTTTTCAACATCATGAAAACGCATCAATAAGTTGACTAAGGTCGATTTTCCTGCACCAGAACGTCCTACAAGACCGACTTTCTCGCCCGCTTTAATATTCAGATTTAGTTGCTCAATGACGCCGGTTTTTTCACCATAATGAAAGCAAACCTGATTGAAGTCTATTTTACCGTGGTCAACAACAATGTCTTTTGCATCGATTTTATCTTGGATAGCAATGGGTTTTGATAAGGTATTCATACCATCGGTAACGGTACCAATATTTTCAAATAGCGAACTGATTTCCCACATAATCCATTGTGACATGCCATTCAAGCGTAACGCTAAACTCACCGCAATCGCAATGGCACCAACCGTAATCGCATTGTCTGCCCATAACCAAATAGATACAGCCGCAATGGTGAACGCTAATATGTAATTAATGATTTGTACTAAAACATTAATGACCGTTACCAGACGCATTTGGCCATAAACGGTTTTTAAGAAACGCGTCATACTATCTTGGGCGTAGTCAGCTTCTTGAGTCGTATGCGAGAACAGCTTTACGGTTGATATGTTGGTATAACTATCGACAATACGGCCGGTCATTGTTGAACGAGCATCGGCTTGTTCTGTCGATATTGCTTTCAGCTTTGGAACGAGTTTCCATTGAATCAACACATAAGCCGCTAACCAAACGAGCATGGGTAACATTAAACGAACGTCAGCAGTGGCAATCATGACCAACATCGAGGTGAAATACACCAAAATGTACATCAGTACATCCAGTAGTTTCATGACCGTTTCACGTACAGCAAGCGAAGTTTGCATTACCTTTGTGGCGATTCGTCCTGCAAAATCATCTTGATAAAATGAAATACTCTGCTTGAGTAAATAGCGATGTGCTTGCCAACGAATAGCCATGGGGTAGTTACCTAAAAGCGTTTGGTGCACGATAGAAGCATGCAACCAGACAACCAGCGGGATGACGACTAAGACAATTACTGACATGGTAATTAACGTTGTGCTTTCATCTTGCCACAACGTTTGCGGATTTTTGGTGACCAACCAATCTACCAGTTGCCCCATAAAACCAAACAATGACACTTCCAACATTGCCATTATGGCTGTCAGTACTGACATGATAATTAAAGGTAAACCAAACCCGCGGGTATAATGACGACAAAATGCGTACAAAGTATTGGGTGGCTGAGTCGGTTCTTCTTGTGGTAAAGCTTGGGTCAATGATTCAAAAAATTTAAACATCTAATGCTCTAACTTAATGGTGAAAATTCTGCTGACTAGGATAACGCAAAAAGACCAAATGTAATGGGTTAAATTGTTACCATATACGAAACGATTGGGTTCCGTTTTCCGCTAGTCGTGGTTGTTGTATTTCGGTAAAGTAATCTCTTAAATACGCAGTGCAGAATAAATAGTTCAGTTTTACGATTGAACATCTTGAAGATGATAGAGGCTAAATAGACTAATGGTCCAGATTAACAGTGATTGTAGTATTGCAGCACAGATCTGCCAGCAAGCAAGGCTTAGTCGTGATGCTCGCTTTGATGGCCAATTTTTTACCGGAGTTCTCACTACTGGTATTTTTTGCCGAACAATTTGTCCCGCTCCTGCGCCCTATGAAAAAAATGTCCGTTATTTTGATTCTGCGATAAAAGCGGCTAATGCTGGACTTAGGCCTTGTCTTCGGTGTCGCCCTGATAGTGCACCGAGTTCATTTGCGTGGTTAGGTACTCAAACAACGTTAATGCGTGCTATCACGTTAATCGAACAAGGCTTTTTAAATGGTGAAGATGCAGGAACGATCGTCAAGTTGGCTGATAAATTAGGTATTACCAGTCGGTATTTAAATAAACTCTTTAACCAAGGTTTGGGGACTTCACCTAAACGTTTTGCGTTATATCAGCAGTTGATGTTTGCTAAGCAGCTATTACACCAAACTCAATTATCAATGACAGACATCGCCATGGCAGCTGGTTTTAATAGCATCAGGCGCTTTAATGAAATTTTTAAACAAGAACTACTATTAACACCGAGTGATTTACGCCGAAAGAGCCGACGTTCAACTGATGAAACTCATCCTTATAAAAAAAACCAAGTGAGTATTAACATTAAACCAATAACATTAGCATTATCTTACCGGCCACCCCTAAATTGGGCGAAGATGTTGGCTTTTTATGCCTTTCGTCAAGTTGATAATATGGAGGTCATTGATGATATTTCGGGACGTTATGGCCGAACCTTCTCATTTAATGGTGTAGAAGGCGTTTTTTACATTTCACTGAATGCCGATAAACCTCAACTTGATGTGAGTATTTACTTAGCCGATGCCAATGATATTAAATCCTTGCATTATATTACTCTGCAATTACGGCGTATGTTTGATTTAGATGCTGACATGGCGATAATCCAGCAGGCATTATCTCCTATCATAGAATTAGGCGCCAAAATTGATAGTGGTTTGCGTATTCCCGCGGCAGGTAGTGTATTTGAGGCCGCTTGCCGTGCCGTATTAGGGCAACAAGTGAGTGTGGTGCAAGCCACTAAACTATTAAATTTATTGGTTGAATCTTATGGTGAAACGCTGTTCATCGATGGTAAGACTTGGCGGTTATTTCCGACGGCACAAGCTATTGCTAGCGCTTCATTAGATGAACTTAACATGCCAGGTGCTCGAAAATTAGCATTAAATGCCTTGGGGCAATTTGTGCATCAGCATGCTGACTCAACACCTGACGATTGGTTGTCTGTAAAAGGTATCGGCCCATGGACTGTTGCTTATGCAAATATGCGAGGTTTGAGTGATCCTGATGTGTTTTTGAGTTCTGATTTAGTCATCAAAAATCGTCTTCATGCATTATATGAGCAATCGGGTAAACCCATTGAAACCCCTAAATCGTACTTAAGCATTGCTGCCGACATTGCAAAACAAGCATCACCTTGGGGCAGCTACTTAATCTTCCAGCTTTGGGATAACGATCCTGTCGCTGCAAAAAACGGATAATATTATGACCCATTTTACTTCGCCGAAGTGTCATGCTTTAGTCACAAGTCCTGTTGGTCTACTCTCGCTTAAAGCATCTGAGTATGGATTAACCCATCTACAGGTTGAAGATCTTGCCCAAACGAGCTTGCTCGTAGAGATTCAACCTCAGTTTATACTCCAACAAAGCAATACTGAGACTACTCAAGATTTATTGATACAAGCCCAACAACACATTGATACAACAGTCATTCAATTAACAGAGTACTTCGCTAATCAAAGGCAGCATTTCAGTGTTCCACTAGCGCCTAAAGGTACCGTGTTTCAACATGAGGTTTGGCATGCTCTGAGTCAATTAACATTCGGCCATCGCTGCAGTTACAGTGATATCGCTAATACTATTGGGCGACCTAAAGCTGTCAGAGCGGTCGGGGCTGCAAATGGTGCAAACCCAATAGCCATTATCGTTCCTTGTCATCGGGTGATAGGCAAAGGCGGTAAGTTAACCGGTTATGCTTATGGGCTCGATATGAAGCAGTGGCTACTAGACTTAGAAGGGATTGAAGAAATTAACTAATTTATCTGACTGCTGTGCCAAAGTACGTTAAAATGTGCGATTGATATCCATTATTTTGAGCGCATTTGATACATGACCCAAGCTTCTTTAGCTACGACTTTCGCTGAATTTGGCCTGCATACTCCATTGTTGGCCAGATTAGCTGAGCTTAAATACCTGCAGCCTACACCAATCCAAGCAGAAACCATTCCTAGCACACTAACAGGTAAAGACTTACTGGCAGGTGCCAATACCGGCTCAGGTAAAACAGCGGCTTTTGCATTGCCGATTTTACATCAATTGGTGAGTCGTTGGGCAACAACATCTGCCAAAGGTAATTTTGTCAGTGCGTTAGTCTTGGTTCCAACGCGAGAACTCGCTAAGCAAGTTGCCGACAGCTTTAAATCCTATGCGGTTCATTTAAATGGCGACATTAAAGTGGTTGCTGCATTTGGCGGTGTATCTGTTAATACTCAGATGTTAGCATTGCGTGGTGGTGCCGATGTGGTGGTCGCGACGCCAGGTCGTTTACTCGATTTAGTATCGTCAAATGCACTAAAGTTGTCCCAAGTGACAACGTTAGTACTTGATGAAGCTGACCGAATGTTAAGCCTTGGTTTTACTGAAGAATTGACTCAAGTACTCAATTTACTTCCTAAGCAAAAACAAACGTTATTGTTTTCAGCTACTTTTCCAGATGAAGTACGCCAACTAACGCAAGCGCTGCTCGTTAATCCGCTTGAGATACAATTACAAAGCGCTGAAGCGAGTACATTAGTACAACGGGTAATGACGGTTAATCGTGAAAAAAAGACCGCATTACTTGCGCACTTGCTACAACAACATCAATGGCGCCAAGTATTGATTTTTGTTAATGCCAAAAATAGTTGCAATCATTTAGCTCAAAAACTGGCTAAACGTGGTATCACTGCAGAAGTGTTTCACGGTGATAAAGCCCAAGGCGCGAGAAGTCGTGTATTGGAAGGTTTTAAAGCAGGAGATATTCAAGTGCTCATAGCGACTGACATTGCTGCTCGTGGCCTTGATATTGAAAAATTACCAGTGGTAATAAATTTTGACTTACCGCGCAGTCCAGCAGATTATATGCATCGAATTGGTCGCAGCGGACGTGCGGGAGAGGTCGGTTTAGCGTTGACCTTGTTGTCGCATGATGAGTATCATCACTTCTCTGTTATCGAGAAAAAGAATCAAATTCGCCTTGAACGTGAACAAGTTAACGGATTTGAGGCTGATGATGTAGTGCCTGAAAGCGTACTGGAACAACCTAAGCCAATGGCGAAGCCAGAAGGTAGCGGTAAGAAAAAACGTAAAAAGTTGTCCTCAGTTAATGTTGATATTTGGGCTAAAAAACCAGATTAGTAGTAGGTAATATGAAACATATTTTTTGGTTAGTTGATGGACAAGTTGCAGGCCGTAGCGGTCCAAACAAAGATGCGTGGGACTTAGCTGAGTTAAAGCAAGCCGGTTTCGGTGCAATTGCATCCTTAAATAATGGTGAAGGTTGCGATATCGACGCTATGGCTGAATTAGGTCTTCGTCATAAAGTATTTAATTTACCTGATAATATTCCACCTAAGCCGCATGATTTAGCTATTTGTGCTGAAATACTCCCCCAGGTATTAACATTTATTCGTGAATGTGAAACTGATCAGTTACCCGTGTTACTTCATTGTCGCTCTGGGATCAATCGTACAGAAATGGTGATGGCTTATTATATGATGGAGAACGGTGCAGCGCCTTTGCATGCGGTTAGTCAAGTTCGTAATGCCAGTGGCTTAGCGTTCGATGCTGAGGGGTGGGATCAATTTGTTTATGATGTGCTTTACGAGCTGCAATCTGCTTCGAACTGATTAATGTCAATTTAAAGCATCATAATAATGAGGGAAACAACGATAATTAAATCAGTGGCTGATTTAATTATCGTTGTTTCCCTTTGTTGTTTTTATTAGGCTATATTCGGTGCTAACTTGCACTCTGTTCTAGCTTATATGTGTATATTGCCGATTAAGTTTTTTCCCGGCTTTGATAAATTACATAAGAAAGGTTCACAACAATTCAATCGTTGATCTTTTTTGCACGACATATCGACAACTTGTTGCGGAAATAGTACTAATGTAGTTTGCTATTTCTGGTTATCAACCAAAGTCTCCGCCTCAAATACTCATTATTTATAGAACCGTAATTGTATCGTAATGATTTATCTAGTTGGCTATTATCGGATGAATAGCTAATTTTGTGATTTGTAATGATCTTTGCAGATAAAATAGGCCACTTAAGCTAGTCTAAAGACTGACGATAAATGCTATAGTGAAGTAGATTTCAGTCTTCAGATGAAGGGGTAATGATGAGTCCGAAAATGAGCAAAGCGAATCAATCGCAGGGTTTATTGCTTTTTAAATTAAATCAAACACAAGTGTTTGCTTTAGGTACTTTAAAAATTCGTGAACTCGTGCCGTTTACTCCTTTAACTAAAATCCCACACTCTCACTCGGCTATTCTTGGTGCAGCAACCATTCGGGGTATGACTATTCCGATTATCGATATGGCTGCAGGTATTGGCTATAGACCCGTTACCGAAGCAGAGCTTAAAGATAGCTATATCATCATTACTGATTGTCAGAGAATGGTGATAGGTTTTCTTGTGCGCTCAATCGATAAAATCATTGAATGTAATTGGCGTAATATCGAAGCACCTTCAGGTAACTTAGGCAAAAATGCCTTTTTAACAGGTGTAACCCGTTTTAATGATCAGCTGGTTCAGTTATTAGATGTCGAGTTATTACTGTCGAAAATATTTCCGGATGATCCGATTAATAATCGAGCGATATTAACCGATGTACAACGTGAGAAATTAACACCGTTACGTATTTTACTGGTGGATGACTCAAAAGTTGCCCGTAAACAATTATCTGATGCATTAGACTCTATTAACATTGCTTATCAGGTGACGGCAGATGGTCGCGACGCTCTGCAGATGATGCAACAAGCCGCGGAAGAACGAAAGCCTATTGATTTACTGGTGAGTGATATTGAAATGCCAGGACTTGATGGATACGAATTAGCCTTTGAGGTTAAAAATAATCCAGCAATTGAACATGCGTACATTATTTTACATACGTCATTATCCAGCGAAATCAGTGTCAGCCAAGCCAAACAAGTCGGAGCCAATGAGGCGTTAACTAAGTTTGATGCTAAAGAGTTGATTGAAGCGATGCTTAGAGGTGCTCAAGCATTGCAGCCTGCTGGATGATTGTCATTGTTTTATTTTTGGTATTTTCAGCCTGTAACATGGTTAACAATTTAACAGCAAGTAACCTGTAACCGTCAAATTAGTGCTCTCTTTATGACCGATGATTGAATTTTTTTACTCATTTGGTATCAACACTAGACTTATTACATGGCATCCTGATATATAGCTACAAGGCTTTTATAGTGTTCAGTATATTCGCTGGGCACAAGGTAATGCTTAACTTTAATGAGGGAGTGCTATCCCTGAAAACGGATTGATTGAAGTGTGCTAATTGAGTGTGGTGAGTTAATCTCCCTCAATGAGTAAGATAGTAGGGTGTTTTCAGTAATAGCATTGATATTATCGAGATGTCATGACTATCGTAACCTAAGTATTATATCGCTGTAAGTTGCAAGGTGATGAATACGTGGATACGACGAGTATTATGATGTTTCCTTTTCTAAAGATAAGCAAAACCTTGATCATAAAAAGTCATAAATATAATAATCATAGGTTAAGCAATGAATCAAAAAACATCACTGTTAGCTCGTATCGCTAACGGTAGCCTCGTGCTACAAATCATCAGCGGAATCATTTTGGGCGTGATTCTGGCAAGTATTTCAACCACAGGTGCCAATAATGTGGCTTTTTTGGGCTCACTTTTTGTGGGTGCTTTAAAAGCCATTGCGCCAATACTGGTTTTTGTTTTGGTTGCATCATCGATTGCCAATCAAAAGAAAAATAGTCAAACCAATATGCGTCCTATCATTGGGCTATATCTTTTCGGAACGTTTGCAGCGGCATTAACAGCAGTATTATTCAGTTTTGCTTTTCCAACGACTTTACTACTAACAGCCGGGATAGAGGGCTCAAATCCTCCTCAGGGGATTAGCGAAGTAATCAATACCTTATTGTTCAAAGTTGTTGATAATCCGGTGAACGCATTATTAACGGGCAATTACATCGGTATTTTGGTGTGGGGGGCAGGCCTTGGGATAACCATGCATCATGCCAGCGACAGTACTAAGCAAATGCTCTCTGATGTCAGTGATGCGGTGTCAAATATAGTCCGCTTTGTCATTCGTTTAGCACCAATTGGTATTTTTGGTTTAGTTGCGGCTACATTTGCTGAAACAGGTTTCGACGCTCTTGCGGGTTACGGCCAATTATTGATGGTACTTGTGGGATCCATGTTATTCATTGCTTTGGTGATTAACCCTATTATCGTTTATGTCAAAATTAAACGTAACCCATATCCATTAGTATTTAAATGTTTACGTGAAAGTGGTGTGACAGCCTTTTTCACCCGTTCAAGTGCGGCCAATATTCCGGTCAACATGGCATTGTGTGAAGAGCTAAAATTGCATAAAGACACCTATTCTGTGTCTATTCCATTAGGTGCCACCATTAATATGGGCGGTGCTGCGATTACCATTACGGTATTAACATTAGCAGCAGCTCATACTTTGGGTATTCAAGTGGACTTTATGACAGCTCTGTTATTGAGCGTGATAGCGTCCGTTTCTGCTTGTGGTGCTTCAGGTGTTGCCGGTGGTTCACTATTATTAATCCCATTAGCGTGTAGTTTGTTTGGCATTTCTAATGATGTTGCTATGCAAGTTGTGGCAGTTGGTTTTATTATTGGTGTGATTCAAGACTCAGCTGAAACTGCATTAAATAGCTCTACAGATGTGATCTTTACTGCTGCAGCATGTGAAGCTGCTGAAGCGAAAGAGACAGCTCAAGCGCGTTAATATCGTGAAAAAGTCCTTATTGATAAATGCCGACGCGATAGCGTCGGCATTTTTTTGTTTGAATGGCCAAGGTAACCTGATGTGAAGATAACAAACGCCTCTCAAACAGTTCCTTGTCTTGATACCTGCGTTATGCTTTACACAAGAAGACTTGCAATAGGCTAGATATTGACGCGTCGATTCGTCTTGTTACTAAGACAAATAATAATATTGAGAAGGATTAATCGCTAAGCTTTTAATCCTTCTGACTACATTCTCATCTCTTATCCCAAGCTCTGGTTAAGATATTAAAATGGATGCTGACTAAAAAACGTCATCTCGACTTGGCTATAAGGATGGGTAATTGTGAGCGATTGCGCATGCAGGTTTAACCGTTTACTGGCACTAATTGTTTCGGTATCGCCATAAAACTCATCGCCTAAAATGGCATGGCCAAGCGCCAACATATGAACCCTAAGCTGATGAGTGCGGCCAGTATGAGGTTTAAGTTCCATCAGCGTTGACTGCGTCCTATGTTCAAGTACCTGGAAGTAGGTTAACGCAGCTTTGCCTGAATCTGTAAGCATTTGGAATGGTGGTGAATCAGGATTAGGTCCTAGGGCAAAGTTCACTTTACCTTGTTGTTCACCCACGTGGCCAATCACTTCAGCAATGTACACTTTTTTGGCCTGGCGATTTTGAAACTGAATTTTTAAATGTGATTCCGCTTTTTTAGTACGAGCAAAAATCATGATCCCAGAAGTATCACAATCTAAACGATGGATCAAAATCGCTTCAGGATAGCATCGTTGCAAACGGGTTATGGCCGTATCGTGTGTGTCAGGTGAACGCCCTGGATTTGATAATAGGCCTGAAGGCTTATTGATGACGATAATGTCACGGTCTTTATAGCGTATGTCCAACCACGGAATTGAGGGTGGTTGATAAGTAAAGATGTGCATTATAAAGTGTCTCTCTAATTGTGTCTGATTCAGGTATTGATGTGGCGAAACGTTAATCTCGCGAGTACTCATGTTGCGGATACTAACAAAGTTTTACTGATAACCAAAAACCAATTATTCGACTGAATAATGCTGTTTGGTTATGGCGGCTTTACCAGGTCGCTAACCATAACCGTAATGACATTCCCCAACTGCTTGTTACGCCAGAGGTAACAAAGCGAATATTGTTTTCAGTATCAACGATATAAATAGCAGGCAATGCCATGGCGCCCCATTGTTGGCTTAATAACATTGTTTGATGCTGATTGATGACATCAAAATGATAATGATGATGTTGCATAAAGGTGCTGATGTCGTCGTCAGAACCTGAAGCTACTGCAATGGAAACAACCTGATAATTTGGATTAAGATTAACCGAGTTCACCATAGGAGAGGTCACTTTACACACCGGACACCAAGTGCCCCAAAAATAGACCAAGGTGGGTTTATTTTGGGTACTGTTCTCTCTGATATGCTGCTGGGCGTCAATTGATGCTGAAGTAAATAATGATATTGGTTTATTGGCGATAGTATATGCGTTAATTGGCATCGCTATGCCTGTTCGCATATCTCGCTGTAGATAACTCGCGATAGCGAACAACACCACCGCAATAACGATTATATCGCGTAGACTCGTTAGCCAAAACCGTTTGGTTTTGAGTGTGTATTTTAGATTAAGTAACCATGACGGCATACGACATTAATTCCTATAAATACCCTGTACTAAGGTAAATATGCTGCCGGAGTCTTACGACTATAAAGCCTGCTATAGGCCATTAACTGTGGATAAAAGGTTCTAAATGCAATCTCGATATCAATATAAATCTTATCGATATCGTTAATGGCATGGTCAAAAAGTTCTGGTTTTGATAAACGACGACTGACGCCTTTAATCGCTTGATCTAATCCTTGCCTTGTTTGGTAACTACTTAGCCAATCTTGCTGGATAATTTGTGGCGCAATGGCCTGTAACGTCGGAGGTAGTTCAAGTGTAGTACTAAGCTGGTGGTATGCTTTTTGGCAAAATTCATCTAATGGCTGATGATGATACTCTTCCCAATAAAATGCTAAGTAATGATCAAATACTAAGTCTACTAATATCGGTGCAACACGACGTGAGGTTTTAGGAAACAGCTTGAGCAGGTCGATAATAATTTCATGACTATCAGTAATTTGGTCTATTTGTCGATGAAGCCATATCCCTTGTTGCAGATGTTTTGGATGTTGCTCTATGTTACCTTTCGCGAAATCACCCGACAAATTAGCTACTAGGTGAGTATCGCTGATGTCGGCTAAATGTAAGTGAGCTAAAAAGTTCATAAATTGTACTTCTAATTTTATTATTTTACAGTATGATACAAGCCGTTTGTAACAAAGCGTTACAAAGTGGCGAGTGAGTGGTGTTAATCATAACGTTTTATAGATAAATGTCATGGAGTATTGAGCTTCGTATCATTGTGATGCGTATATGTAACTGCTTTTTAAAGGTTATAGGATTAATTTAGGGATCAAGGATGATGAAAGACTGGATTAAAAAGTTATTGGGTAAGCCAGCTGCACCAAAAAGAAATAAAGTACACATCGACATGCGTTATGAAGAACATTCATATAAATCGGACCAAACCTTTGACTCTGCCAAGTCAGATACTATTGAATTGGACGATATCGACACCGAGTCGATAGAACAAAAGCCGACAAAATAATCACCAAACTTGATCTTAACCCGCAGTCGCCATAGACTAGCGGCCGTTTTTACTGTTGAGATCATACTATGCGTGTTGCAGATTTTTCATTCGACCTACCTGATGAGCTGATTGCTCGCTATCCGACAGCACAACGCAATGCTTCGCGTTTACTCACATTAAGTGGCGAAAACGGTGAGCTTGCCGACAAAAAGTTTACTGATTTATTCAATCTGATCAATCCTGGAGACTTGATGGTGTTTAATAACACCCGAGTCATACCTGCGCGTTTATTTGGTCAAAAGTCGACTGGCGGTAAGCTTGAGATTCTCGTTGAACGTATGCTCGACGATAAACGTATTCTAGCCCATGTTCGCAGTTCAAAATCGCCTAAAGTGGATACGATTATCGACTTAGACGGCGGCTACCAAATGAAAATGTTGGTTCGTCACGATGCTTTGTTTGAGCTTGAGTTACTGTCCGATAAAACCATATTAGAAGTCCTTGAAGACGTTGGCCATATGCCACTGCCTCCTTACATTGATCGTCCAGATGAAGATGCTGATAAAGAACGTTATCAAACAGTGTACAACCAAACGCCAGGCGCAGTAGCAGCACCTACAGCAGGCTTACACTTTGATGATGCCATGCTAGCCGATTTAAAAGCCAAAGGGGTTAATATTGCCTTTGTTACTTTGCATGTCGGTGCCGGTACATTCCAGCCTGTACGAGTAGATAATGTGCTTGAGCACAAGATGCATTCAGAATGGGCTAATGTGCCACAAGAGGTTGTTGACCTAATTGCGCTTACTAAAGCGGCTGGAAATCGTGTTGTTGCCGTCGGCACAACCTCAGTGCGTTCATTAGAAAGCGCAGCACGCGCGAGTGGAGAAGGTCCGCTTGAAGCCTTTAGTGGTGATACCGATATCTTTATTTACCCAGGTTTTCAATTTAAAGTTGTTGATGCCATGGTCACTAATTTTCATTTACCAGAATCAACATTAATCATGCTGTTGAGTGCTTTTGCAGGTTATGAAGCGGTCATGAAGGCTTATCAACATGCTATTACGCAAAAATATCGCTTTTTTAGCTATGGCGATGCGATGTTTGTGACGAAAAAAGCCCCGTAGGCAATGAATTTGATTTAAAATACTCGCCCACAATAGTGGGCGTTTTTTTGATTTAATGTGTCAGTAACCTTGAAGCATTAAAATTTGCCCTCATTACTATAGAAACTAAACGAGTCAGACTGTTTATCTGGCAAGGTGATTTATGAAATTTGAATTAGATACAACTGATGGTCGTGCACGTCGCGGACGTCTTATTTTTGATCGTGGCACTGTAGAAACACCAGCATTTATGCCTGTTGGAACTTACGGTACGGTAAAAGGTATGACGCCTGAAGAAGTGCGCGCTACTGGAGCCGACATTTTATTGGGCAACACCTTCCATTTATGGTTACGTCCTGGCGAAGAGATCATGCGTAAACACGGTGATTTGCACGATTTTATGAATTGGCAACGCCCTATTCTAACGGACTCGGGTGGATTCCAAGTGTTTAGTTTAGGTGACATTCGTAAAATTACTGAAGAGGGTGTGCATTTCCGTTCACCGATCAATGGTGAAAAGATTTTCTTAGACCCAGAAAAATCAATGCAAATTCAGGATTCTTTAGGATCTGACGTGGTGATGATTTTTGATGAATGTACACCGTATCCAGCGACACATGACGAAGCACGTAAGTCGATGCAAATGTCACTGCGTTGGGCTAAGCGCTCACGTGATGAGTTTGACCGTTTAGAAAACCCAAACTCTTTGTTTGGCATTATTCAAGGTGGCGTATTTGAAGATTTACGTGACGAGAGTGTAAAGGGTCTTTTAGACATAGGTTTTGATGGTTATGCCGTAGGTGGTTTAGCTGTTGGCGAGCCTAAAGCAGACATGCACCGTATTTTAGAGCATGTTTGTCCGCAAATTCCTGCTGACAAGCCGCGCTATTTAATGGGCGTAGGCAAACCTGAAGATTTAGTCGAAGGTGTTCGTCGTGGTGTGGATATGTTTGACTGTGTAATGCCAACACGTAATGCCCGTAATGGCCATTTATTTACCAGTGAAGGTGTCATTAAAATTCGTAATGCACGTCACCGTGATGACACAGCAACATTAGATCCTAAGTGTGATTGTTACACTTGTAAAAACTATTCACGTGCTTATTTATACCATTTAGATCGTTGTAATGAAATTCTAGGTGCGCGTTTAAACACCATCCATAATTTACGTTATTACCAAATGTTGATGGAAGGTTTGCGCGGCGCAATTGAGACAGGTACATTAGACGCCTTTGTTAAGGAGTTCTATACCAGTTTTGGTCGTGAAGTACCTGAGTTAATCGTTTAATTTTAGCTAATAAGAAGAGAGAACTATGTTTATTTCAAATGCATATGCAAGCCCAATCAGTGGTGTAGCCGGTGGCGAAACCATGCAGTTAATTTTCATGCTAGTCATGTTTGGATTAATCTTTTACTTCATGATTTTCCGTCCACAGTCAAAGCGTGTAAAAGAGCACAAAAACCTAATGGCGTCAATTTCAAAAGGTGATGAAGTGTTAACCAGTGGTGGCATTCTCGGTAAAGTGACCAAAATCGGTGAAGAAAGTGATTATGTGTTATTAGCGATTAATGATAACAACCAAATCACGATTAAAAAGGATTACATCGCAGCGGTATTGCCTAAAGGTTCTATCCAGTCGTTATAAAGCCAAGAGGGCTATGGTGTGTTAAATAAATACCCAATGTGGAAAAACATCATGGTGATGCTTGTCATCGCCATTGGTAGTTTTTATGCAATACCAAATTTGTTTGGTGAAGATCATGCAGTGCAGATTGTCGCAACTCGCGGCGCAGAAGTGACTGCATCGACACAAACGACTGTGGTTGATTTATTAGATAGTCAGGGTATTGCCGTAAAGCGTGCCGAGCTTGAAAATGGTCAGTTATTGGTCCGAGTGCAAAATCCTGAGCAGCAGTTGGTGGCTAAAGAAGCTATCGCTGAGCTGCTTGGTCAGAAATATACCGTTGCGTTAAACTTAGCTCCGGCAACCCCTGAATGGCTTGAAGCTGTTGGTGGGTCGCCGATGAAATTAGGTTTAGATTTACGTGGTGGTGTTCACTTCTTAATGGAAGTGGATATGGGCGAAGCTATTCGTAAAATGGAAGAAGCTAAGATAGCTGATTTCCGTAGCCAGCTTCGTGAAGAAAAAATTCGTTATGCTGGTATTCGTAAAACCCCTAAAGGAATTGCGATTAAGTTTCGAGATGCTGAAACTGTTGACCAAGCTGAGACTTATTTAAAAACTCGCAGCAATGACATGACCTATACCGACGCGAGTAGCGGTAATGAGTTTATGCTTCTTGCTACCATGAGTGATGCTTACCTTAAGCAAATTAAGGAAGAAGCATTACAGCAAAACATTACCACTATTCGTAACCGTGTTAACGAGTTGGGTGTTGCTGAGCCTGTAGTACAACGTCAAGGCGCTGAGCGCATTATTGTTGAACTGCCTGGTGTACAAGACACAGCTCGTGCAAAAGAAATTTTAGGTGCTACGGCATCGATTGAATTTCGTATGGTTGACGATAAAGCCGACGTAAGTGCAGCAGCAAATGGTCGTGTTCCAGCAGGTGCAGAAGTGTACCAACGCCGTGAAGGCGGGATTGCCGTATTGAAAAAAGAAGTGATGCTAACGGGTGATCATATCACTGGTGCACAACCTACTTTTGATGAATACAGCCGTCCACAGGTAGCGATTAATCTTGACGCGAAAGGCGGCTCGATTTTCTCTAACGTCACCAAAGATAATATCGGTAAACCAATGGCAACATTGTTTATCGAATATAAAGACAGTGGTACACGTAATCCTGATGGCACAGTGAAAATGACTCGTATTGAAGAGGTTATTTCAGTTGCGACGATTCAGGCTCGTTTAGGTCGTAATTTTGTCATTACCGGTCTTGAGCATACTGAAGCACAAAGCCTAGCGTTATTATTACGTGCAGGAGCGTTGATCGCGCCAGTGACCATTGTGGAAGAAAGAACTATTGGCCCAAGCTTAGGTGCTGAAAACATCCAAAACGGTGTTCAAGCGATGATTTGGGGCATGGTTGTTGTTCTTGTATTTATGATGGTTTACTACCGTGCATTTGGTTTTATTGCCAACCTTGCATTGATGGCAAACTTAATTATGGTTGTTGGTGTGATGTCTATGATCCCAGGTGCGGTATTAACCTTGCCAGGTATTGCGGGCATGGTATTAACGGTGGGCATGGCGGTTGACGGTAACGTACTTATTTTTGAACGTATCCGTGAAGAACTTCTTGGCGGTCGCAGCGTACAACAAGCTATCCATGAAGGTTATGGTAATGCTTTTTCAACCATTGCAGATGCTAACATCACCACTTTTATGACCGCGTTAATCTTGTTTGCTGTCGGTACCGGTGCGGTTAAAGGCTTTGCTGTTACCTTAATGATAGGTATCGCGACTTCGATGTTTACAGCCATAGTTGGCACACGCTCAATCGTGAATGCGGTTTGGGGTGGTAAGCGCGTTAAGTCATTGTCTATCTAAGGGAGAAGTTGAATATGTTGCAAATATTTTCAGTAAAGAAAACAGTCGACTTCCTTCGTCATGCACTTCCTATTAGTGTAATGTCGTTGATCTTAGTTATTGCTTCTTTTGTATCGCTAGGCGTACAAGGTATTAACTGGGGCTTAGACTTTACCGGCGGTACGGTTGTTGAAATGGAGTTTTCAGCACCTGTTGACTTGAATGCTTTACGTGCGACCATGACCACAGCGGAAGCTGAAGGTGCGGTAGTACAGAACTTTGGTTCAAGCCGCGATATATTGGTGCGTTTACCGGTAAGAAATGAGTTAAAAAGTGATGTGCAGGTTGCAGCAGTATTAACTGCTGCACAGTCAATTGATTCAGGCGTGATTCAAAAGCGTGTTGAGTTTGTTGGGCCACAAGTAGGTAAGGAATTAGCGGAGCAGGGTGGCTTAGCCGTTATTGTTGCTTTAATCTGTATTCTTATCTATGTATCATTTCGTTTTGAATGGCGTTTAGCTGCAGGTTCTGTAGCGGCGCTAGCCCATGACGTTATTGTGACCTTAGGGGTATTTTCGGTATTACAGCTTGAGTTTGACTTGACCGTATTGGCAGGTTTATTAACAGTTGTGGGTTACTCACTTAACGATACCATCGTAGTGTATGACCGTATCCGTGAAAACTTCCTTAAAATGCGTAAAGGCACCCCTGTAGAGATTGTGAATACCTCAATCACTCAGACCATGAGTCGTACTGTTATTACTACAGGTACTACATTAATTACCGTTATTGCGCTGTTTTTAAAAGGCGGCACAATGATCCATGGTTTTGCGACTGCATTGCTACTCGGTATTTTTGTTGGTACATACTCATCGATTTACGTGGCAAGTTATTTAGCCATTAAATTGGGTATCAACCGTGAGCACATGTTACCGGTAGAGATTGAGAAAGAAGGTGCTGATCAGCCTTCAATGATGCCTTAATAAGTATTATTAATCTTAATCGCTAAAAAGAAACCCCAGCTTGCTGGGGTTTCTTTTTATGCCTTAGTTATGTTCTGTTGTTCTGCTAAATGCACTTCACAGGCAGCCATCAAGGTTTTGTGCCATTGAGTTTGTGGGTCGATTATCAGCGCTTCCCACCCATCACTGCCGAGTATATCAACACTGAGAAACATCAGTGAAGTTACCATCATCTTCCCAGATACTCTAAATGTACCGATATTAGTCTCTAAACGAGAAATGGTTATTTTAGTCATGATGCAAAGTGATGAGGTAATCTGCTTGGCCGTTTTCGGTTGAGGTAAACTCACCGTGGCCGATAAATTGATGCAAGTTATCGGTACCCGAGTCAGCTATTACATTGAATTGGCTTTGTGCAACACCTTGTGAGAATACCCCATTATGTTGTAACACTATGGTGCCGGATATTTCTGGCGTGTTTATGGTTAAGTGCTCCATTCCGACAAATACCGCTGCCTCCCCATTTTGATATGACATTACATAGCGAATTTGAGCAGAACCATTGATATCACCAGAATACGTTTGGGTAATTTCGGCAATGGTTTGTTTGCTGTTATTGTCGTGTTCAGCATATGCCGATTCATTCCAAGCGGTGATTTGAAATACACCTTTTAAGACTATTTTTGTCATGTAGAGCCCTGCTTATGATGTTATTAAATGCGAAGAGTTCATATAAAGTTAACATAATCATTGTCTATGACAAATGTCCAATTTATAAACAACACTCGACAGATTTTGGTAGAGGCAGTAGGATGAAACAAATTTGCCAGCAAGAGCAATGCAGTAGGATAACGCATGGAACAACGAAAAGTATTATTAGCCGGTGGTAATTTACTGCAGGCTCACACATGGAAAGGGCTACTGGAAACCAGTGGAATTGAAGTTGATCTTAAAGGTGAAGCACTCATTGGTGGTGTAGGCGGTTTACCGATTGAAATGCAAACGGTAGAATTATGGGTAGCAGACAATCAACTTGTCACTGCGCAAACCTTACTCGATTCACTCGATATTGAACAGCCTCAATGGCAATGTGTCCAATGCCATGAAATAAACGAAGGCAGTTTTGAATTGTGTTGGCAATGTAGTTCGCAAAGAAGTGAAATGCATAACGAATAAACCCGTATGATGGTTTTTTAACGTTGAAAGCCATCTTTCATGACCACATATTATTCAACATAAACGGGGTTTAATCGCGACGTAAATATTAGACGAAAAGTGTCTAAGTCAATTTACGTTTAGTAATAAAGAGCCTAGTTTATAAATATGCGCCCGTTTAGTTGAGCCACTAGGATTGCATATGTGGCTTATTTTGGGGCAATTAGCGCTTATTCATGTAAATGACACCATCATAAACTCCTCGTTATAGTAAATTGCCACTAACTGCAGCAAAATTGCTTTCAAAAATCCAATAGACTCTAATGATTAAACTACTTTTAGGTTTATGACGTATGTAGTGCTAATTTGTCACAAATGAGTGATTTAACTAACTTAAGGAAACGCTATGCAACCCTCTCCAGCATTCGCCAGTTTGGTCGATTCTGTTATGCCACATGTTAGCTTGTTAACCATTGAGCAATATCAACAACAAGATCAATGGCAATTAATTGATGTGCGAGAAGATAACGAATGGTTACAAGGGCATTTACCTAATGCAAAACACCTCAGTCGTGGCATTATTGAACGTGATATAGAGCATCGTTTTCCGGATAAAAATACTCCAATATTACTTTATTGTGGCGCAGGCCAGCGTGCAGCATTATCTGCCTATAATTTACAACTTATGGGTTATACGCAAGTCGCCTCAATGGTTGGTGGCTACCGTGCTTGGATACAACATCAATTCCCTATCGTTGAAGACTGAGTAGATTAATGCAATATTTCCCTTTGTTTGTCGATACTCAAGGTTTGAAGGTCTTATTGGTTGGTGCTGGTGAAGTTGCCACACGTAAACTCGATTTGTTGTCTCGTACGGATGCTCATATTCATGTCATAGCGCCGACGGTTGCCAATGATATTGAAAACTATTATACGCAGGGGCGGATCCAGCTGTCTCGTCGTGAAGTATGTGCTGATGATATTGCCAATGTGGATATCATTTACCTTGCTACTGCCGCTGAGCAATTGAATATGGATTTTGCGCAGTTGGCCACAGAGCGGGGGATTTGGGTGAATGTGGTCGATAATCCTAAATTTTGTCGATTTATTACGCCTTCGATAGTGGATAGAGGCCGGTTAGTGGTTGCGATAAGTACAGCTGGTGCCGCACCTGTTTTCGCTCGAACCATCCGTTCACGCCTCGAAACTATGCTACCGTCATCATTAGCGCCTTTATTTGATTTTGTTGCCAGCAAGCGCGAGGAAGTACAACATAAATTATTAGCAGGCAAAGATAGACGTTTATTTTGGGAACGTTTTTTTACCACTAACCAAGATAAATTCGATGCATTAACAGAACAACGTTACCTTGAGTCTTTTGAAGACTTTAGTGTTAAAGGTGAGATTCTTTTGTTAACCGAGGATACGCCGGCACATTTACTCCCTATTGCAGCAATGCCGCTATTACAGACATTAGACGTGGTTTACAGTGATAGTGCGCTTGATAGTGAGATTAATGAATTATTAAGGCGAGACGCAAGCAGAGAAGCGGTGCCATTGTTAAGTGATATCACTCATCAATATGAACATGGATCTCGTATGTTAATCGTGTCTTCTGCTGCTAAAGTCGCCCAGTTCAGCGCGCATTTTCCAATGGCAAAACATCTACGCCCTGGTGCTATTTAACCCAATATGTACGATGTTCTATTATGCCGAGTCTACTTTGTAGTAGACTCGGTTTTTTTATACTTGTTGGAACCTTTTATGGCTGCTAAAGCTACCGTCTTTAAAGTCTCGCTGCAGATTGCAGATATGGACCGTCATTATTATGCCGATCATCAGTTTACCTTAGCCCAACATCCGTCCGAAACCGATACGCGCATGATGGTGCGTTTACTGGCATTTGCCATTAATGCATCCGAAACTTTAGTGTTTAGTAAAGGGTTATGTGTTGATGATGAAGCTGAACTTTGGGATAAAAATCTGAGTGGTGAAATCGATCTTTGGGTTGAGTTTGGTCAAGCTGATGAGAAATGGCTTAGAAAAGCCTGTGGTCGGTCAAAACACGTTATTCTTTATACTTATGGTGGCCGAAGTGTGCCTATTTGGTGGCAGCAGAACCAGCAAGCGTTTGCTCGCTACGATAATTTAACTGTGATTAATTTTCCAGAAGATGCGGTGAAACAAATGGATGTATTTGTTAATCGAAATATGGCGTTACAAGTTAGTCTTAGCGAAGGGCAAGTGTGGTTGTCGGATGCAAATAATAGCGTGTTAATAGAGCCTGAAACGTTAAAGTAGTGGTATTTACGTGATTTGGGTTGCTATCACATTTTGCTATCATACTTACGATCACAGTAAAGTGAATTTAACCTTAATTTATCAAAAATTAATTAAATTTAATCAAATGGGTCTTGTACTAATAAAATCACAGGCAGATAATCAAATCATGCAGTGAACATCACAATAAATTATAAATCATTAATAAATATGATGTTTCACGTTTCGCGATGGTTGTTGATTAAGGATGTTATTGTGAAGAAATTAGCCCTATACCCAGTAGAAAAAATTGATGAATTAACTTCACCAGAAGCCCATGAAGATATCTCAGTACTATCCTCAGCATTAAACGTGTTTACTGATTTTAAGAAAGTGACACCTATGGTGATAGAATCGAGCACGTCGGCGGTTAAGGTCGAGCACTTAATGCAGAAGTCGCATGTACGTCTTAAATTAGTCATAGATGATAAAGATAAGTTTATTGGCCTAATCAGCTTTGAGTCTTTACATAATCAAGAAATATTAAAACGTGTTGCAGCTGGTCATCAGCGTGAGCATTTAAGTGTTGCAGATTTTATGATCCCTAAAGAAGATCTGAAAGCGATTGATTTTGAAGATTTAAGTTATGCTCGTATTGGTGATGTTATTGAGACATTACAATCAGCAGGACAGCAACATTGTTTAGTGGTTGACCGATCTAATCATGCTATTCGTGGTGTGCTATCTGCTAATGATATTGCTCGTCGATTAAAGCTTGCTGTCGATGTGAGTACACCAAACTCATTTGCATCTATATTTGAAGTGATTGCCAATATTCAGCAGCCTGCCGTGTTGCAAACAACACAACCTCACTATTAGATTTTTAATTATTAGTCTGCTAACTGTTAAAAAGTTAATCCATCAGAAATAAAAATAGCCACATAATGTGGCTATTTTTGTAATCAACGAAATAATATTACTGGAAGCTTAAGCTCCAAGTATCAATATATCCAGTATCTTGTCTCGCATTATCAACTGCTTTTAATGTCCATACACCACTTGATTCTACACCTGCCATATTAGCCGTATAAGTTTGGGTTAGGTTATCGGTTCCACCACCAGTGTTGTTATGCAGTACAACAGTTTGACCTGTTGGGCTAACTAACTGGATTTTTAAATCACCAATATAAGTATGAATAATTCCAATAGACACTGATACCGTTCCTGAATCGCCAGTGCGGCTAACAGTAATAGGGCTAGTGATACCACTAGTGTTGTTGTCTGGAATCGTATAATTTCCGGTATTGTTGTAGCTCGCTGGGCCGCCTGTGTTGCTGCCACCAGTGCTACCAGCGGTGTAGTTAGCCACTAAATTTACACCACTAAATGCACTATAACCTTGTAGCATCACATAGTAAGTACCAGATTGAGGCGTCGCAATTGGGCAAGACTCTGCATTACCACCTTTCCATGGACGACAGTCGTAACTGCTGCTGGTAGGTGATGCGCCATACTGCACATATAAGTCAGCATCGCCAGTGCCACCACTCATAGTGAAGCTTAAGTCTGTCGCGCCTGCAGGAACGTCTAACGAGAAATATAATTCATCGTTTTTAGCGCCAGCTAAGCCTGTTTTTACCACGCCTTTTTCAAGTACGCTGTCACCAGAGCCTGTACCAGGATCGGTTGGACCATTACATGATTCGTCTAGGTAAGCCTTTGCTGCTGTTGCATTAACCATCCCGTAACCAGTTTGGTTATCACGACCGGCAACGCTTAAGTCATCTGCTGTGGCATTTAATGCCGCACGCACTTGGCTGGCGCTACACTCTGGGTGGTAACTCCACACTAATGTTGCTACGCCTGACACATGCGGTGTTGCCATTGAGGTGCCATTGTAATATTCATAATCTCGATTGCCTTGATTACTCACAGTGGCTGACTGACCCAACTTGGCTTTAAGTACAAGCCCCGTAGCCCGATCAACAGACATCGACGGAATCAGAATTTCACTATTAGCGTCCACTAGGAAAGGATTTTGTAACCCTGGTAGTGCAGTGTTACTGTATACAATGACACCTTTGGCACCGGCTGTTTTACAGGCTTTAACCGAGTTTATTTCAGGGTAACTTGAGCCTTGGTTGCCTACACGCTCAACAAGACAGATTTTATTGGTCATGCTACCGCAATTAAAACTGGTTCCATTTACAGTACATTCCGCTAAGGTTCCTGTTGCACTTGCGTTAATTGGTGCCGAAGTGTAGCTAGTACCTGACGGGGTTAAACGGTTGTGCGGCACTACACCATTGTTAAAGTATGACTGACCGCCAATAGTTATATCGGCTAAACGACCTTCGCCAACGGTAACCGTTGATAGAATTGCCTCGCCAGGACCTGAAATCTCAACTTGGTCTGTATACTGTGAAAAAGCGGCATGATCAAGATTGCTGTCAACCGCAGCAACAGACATTACGCTATCATAAGATGCTGGGTAGCTATAACTACTGTCGCCAGCATTACCTGCAGCTGCAATTAATAGCACCCCATTGTTATAATGAGCATTTAATGCATTACGCTCAGTTGTGGTTGAACCACTGCCACCTAAACTCATTGTGACTACGTTTGCACCACCTGAAGTAACACAGGTATCAATAGCAGCGACTAAAGACGATGAGTAGCCCCATCCGGCTTCGTTAAACACTTTTACAACATGAATATTGGCATTCTGGTTAGGCATAACCCCGACCACACCTTCATTGTTCGCTATTGCGGCAATGGTACCTGCTACGTGAGTACCATGGGCATTATTATTACCTGGTTGATACCAGTTACCTGTACCTGAGTTATTGGTCCCGGTTGCATTGTTACCACTTAAATCATTGTGGCTACGGTCATAACCAGAATCAATAATACAGATAGTACGATTACCTGCTTGGCTGTCGCTTAACACTGTCGCACCAACAAAGGTTTGTCCCCAAGGTGTTGTCTCCGCAAGCAGTCTACGGGGTAAATCCTCTTCCACGTATTCAACATCTTGACGCAAACGTAATGCTTTAAGAGAGGGAGAATCGAGTTTAACTGAGTAGCTATTACTACGACCTACACGCTTCATTTCTCGTGCCTTTACGCTGTTCAAAGCTCTAAACTGGGTAAATACTTCGTTAGAACGAGGCTCGTAATCCATGCTGTTGTCGGCTTCAACATTCACATTTTGCACAGCGGCATTGCCATTAAGAGTCTGAGCAGCATTATCATTTCTGAACTTGACGATATATCGTTTAGGTAAAGGTGATTGTTGTTCAATCTGTTGATTAGTTGCAGAGAGTTGTGACGGGGTTGGTGCTGCGTTTACTTGAGTTGAAATAGCCAAAGCGAGTGCTGTCATGCTAAGCACGACCGTTGGGTTTTTATGCTTTTTCATATTATCTTCCATGTTAATCAGGGTGGGACGTAATGTCTTTTATAATTATGTTTTACAGATAAGCTATTTTGCCTATCTGTCTAAAAGGTAACCACATTTTTGCCTGGTGTAAACAAGTTGTTAGTGTTTTTTGTCAAGTAACTGGTGTTATAGAACGGATTTATTTGAGTTTTTATTCATCAAAAACGACTTAACATTCACTTAGAGCTCGAGTTGATAGAATGTTATCTTTCGAGCGTTAATGGAGTTAACTTTATGAAAGCGCTTAACTAGAAAGTGCATAAACGGATCCGTTTTATGCTAATAAATAATTATCTAATATTAAGTGTAAAGATTTTTTTACATAAAAATATAAGGAGTGAAAGCAGTAAGGTTTATCGTATTGATATGAAGAGAATATCAATACGATAAACCATTGTATTTGCTTAATAAAACCACAGTTGTAAATGTGTGACTTTAGATTGTTAGTGAGGTTATCGTGCTGATATTAAGCTATCAAAACCACCCGCATTATAGGTATTGGTGTAACCCTGTTTAACTAATGATTCCTGTGCAATACCACTACGGTTGCCGCTGCGGCAGTAAAGAACCACTTCGGCGTCTGTATCGATATTGAGCTTTGCCAACTCTGGGACGATAATCTCAAATGGAATATTAATCGCACCGTCAATATGTCCAGCAGCAAACTCTTCAGCAGTGCGCACATCAATTAACGTTACACCGCGGTCTATTTTTTCCCAAGCAACGCTAGGCTCTTGCTCTGCAGCCCAAGTAGGCATAAGCGATGCCGCTAATAAGACCAACATCGCTAAGATAGATTGAATAGACAGCAGCATAGATTTTTTAAGCACGATAATTTCCTTGTTATTTATTTAAGGCTATTTCAGCTGCAGTTTTGACGCCGAACTTTTTCATTATCATCGCAGCAGGACAAAAGCCTGTAAAAGCACTCTGAAATAGATTAGCGCCGACAAATACTGTAAGCCAGACAAAATGTGGGCTAACCGTTGCGGTTAACACAAGAGATAATAAAACCATAAAGCCGGCAAAGGCCATAATATTTCGTTCTAATGACATGTTTAGCTCCTTATTGGGCGATGCCCAGTGAATAATATAATTTTGTTACACATGCTTATGTTTCATTACTGAAAAATACAACACTGGAATCACCACCAAGGTTAAAATAGTTGAGATAAAAATCCCAAATATTAAACTAATGGCTAAACCGTTAAAAATAGGGTCATCAATAATAAATAATGCCCCAATTATTGCTGCTAATGCTGTCAACATAATGGGCTTTGCCCTTACCGCGCCAGAGTGGATAACCGCTTGTTCTAACGGAACGCCTGCGGCAGTTTGTTGATTAATGAAATCAACCAGCAAAATTGAGTTTCGGACAATAATGCCTGCTAGCGCTATCATGCCTATCATAGAAGGAGCCGTGAATTGAGCGCCTAATAAAGCGTGGCCAGGCATAACACCTATGATGGTCAATGGAATGGGCGCCATGATGATTAACGGCACGATATAAGATTTAAATTGGCCCACAACAAGTAAGTAAATAGCTATCATACCAACGGCATAAGCAATGCCCATATCGCGGAAGGTTTCATATGTTATTTTCCATTCACCATCCCATAGAATCGACACATCGGTTAATCCATCAGGCTGATTAACCAAATTTTGTTGAATTGGATAACTAGTGTCACCTTGTTCATTTTGCTGATTAATCTGGCTGACCATATCGAACATGCCATAAAGTGGGCTACCCGTTGGCCCTGCCATATCGGCAATAACCATTATCATAGGCACCATATTTTTATGGATAATGGGTGCATTAATCACTTGTTGTTGCACCTTAACTAATTCAGTTAGCGGTACTGTTTCACCTGATTGAGTCGGTAGGCGTAATAACAAGACTTGCTTTAGATCTACTTTAGCGGCTTCATCAAGCTGTAATCTAATCGGCGTGGGATGAGCTAACTGTGCTTGATGCAAGTAACTGACGTCCTTACCATCAACAGCAGTGCTGATCGTATCCACAATACTGGCGTAAGAAACACCCATTAAGCTGGCTTTATTTCGATCAATGATCACTTGCCACTTTTGTTGTTGCGCTGGCAAATATATATCCATATCAACAACGTATTCGGTATCTCTGAAACGTTGCAATAAGTCATTGGCTGCTTGTTCACGTAATTCGGTGTTAGGCGCATAAACCTCAGCAACTATAGGCGACCAAACCGGTGGCCCTGGTGGTACCTCAACAATTTTGATATTGGCTTGATAACGTAGACCAATTTTTTGCAACGGCTCGCGTACAGATGATGCAATGGTATGACTGTCGCGGTCTCGATGTTTTTTATCCACTAGATTGACCTGAATTTCACCGAGCTCTTGGCTGCTGCGTAAAAAATAATGTCGTACTAAGCCATTAAAATTCATAGGTGCATGGGTGCCCGCGTACAACTGTAAATGCTCAACTTCTTCCACACTGCTGAGATATTGACTGAGATCTTGTAATACTCTTTGAGTTTGTTCCACAGGGGTGCCTTCAGGCATATCAACCATTACCTGAAACTCAGACTTATTATCAAAAGGCAGCATTTTTAGTACTACAGCTTGCATTACAGGTAAGGCGATAGCGAAGGCAATCAATAATACGATACCTAAAGCCAAGCCTTTTCGCGCTTTTGGCGCATGTTCGCCGAGTAAAAAAGGACTCATTATTCGCGTAAATAGACGGGTTAATCGATTGTCTTCTTCTACTGGGATACCTGTGTCAGGCGCTTTATTGTTTGAACTATGTATCTTTTTGTGAGGTTTTAACAATATGCGGCTTAACCATGGGGTCATAATAAACGCGATTAAGAGCGAAATAATCATTCCCATACTGGCATTAATCGGAATTGGGCTCATGTATGGACCCATTAGTCCAGATACGAACGCCATTGGCAATAGGGCGGCGATAACGGTGAAGGTAGCTAATATCGTTGGCCCACCGACTTCATCAACGGCATGAGGGATGAGCTCGCTTATGGGTTTATCACTCATTGCCATATGCCGATGAATATTCTCTACCACCACGATGGCATCATCGACCAAGATACCAATGGAGAATATAAGTGCGAACAATGAAATTCGGTTTAGAGTGAATCCCCATGCCCAAGATGCAAATAAGGTTATGGCGAGAGTAATGATAATGGCTACACCAACGACGGCAGACTCACGAAGTCCCATGGTGAAAAATACCAGTAGTACTACCGCAGATGTGGCAAAAATCAATTTGAAAATAAGTGTATTAGATTTATCTCCAGCGGTTTTACCGTAGTTGCGAGAGATAGCGACATTGACATTATTGGGAATTAATACGTTATCGACAGCATCGATTTTAGCTAATACGGCATCTGCAATGTCGACGGCATTTTGCCCCGCCTGTTTACCAATCGCGATGGTTATAGCCGGGTAAGTCCCCTTATCTGTTACGTGCCAAACATGTTGTTTAGGAATATCACTTTTAAGGCTCACATCGGCGACATCAGATAAATAAACTGCACGAGGAAATGGACTTTTCTCCGTTATAGACTCGGGTTGATTAACTTTAATCAGCAGATTATTAACATCATCAGGCGTGCGTAAAAACTGCCCCGCTTGCAGTTTTATTTCTTGATTAAACTGCGTCATCGAGCCGACTGTAGACAGTTGGTTATTATCTTGTAATGTGGCACTAATATCGTTGAACGTTACGCCGAAACTGTTCATCTTGACAGGATCAATACGCACATTTAACACCATCTCGTGGCCACCTTGGCTATAAATTTCTCGAGTACCCGGTATCCGCTTTAGCTCTGTTTCTAGGCCCGATGCGACCAAGGTAAGCTGCTCTGCAGTGATGTTTGGATCTTGAGACCAGAGCGTCAACCCTACTATAGGTACGTCGTCAATACCTCTAGGTTTGATTAACGGCTCACCAATGCCTGCTGCATGGTTAAACTTATCGCTGTTTGAATACAGTTGATTGTACAAATTAACCACAGCTTCATCTCGTGGGACACCAACGTCAAAAATAGCGATAATGAGCGCGCCATCGGGCTGGGAAAATGAGTACAGGGTATCAATGCCTTTTATTTGAGAAATTATCCGTTCTGCAGGTAAGGTGACCTGATTTTCAACCTCCGTCGGTGTGGCTCCAGGGTAGGGGATAAACACATCAGCAAAAGTCACATCAATTTGAGGTTCTTCTTCTTTGGGGGTAATAATCACCGCAAAAAGGCCGAGTAATAAACCTAGAATAGCCAGTAATGGGGTAATGGCACTGTGTTGAAATGCTTTTGCTATTGAGCCTGAAAGGCCAAGTTTTATCGATTCATTAGGTGTTGTCATCAGGTTTACTCCTGACCTTTCGCTGCTGAGGACATAATTAAATATCGTCCAGCATCGATAACAATTTCATCGCCTTCCATTAACCCTGATAATACTTCAGCAGTATTATTCTGATGGTCTACTCGGCCGATACGCACTTGGTTAAGCACAATCTTGTCTGAATGTTTACGATACACTGACGTTAAGTCACTGACTTGATGTATGGCCGATAATGGGATCATTAAACTCGTTCGACTAGGGAAGTTAACGACTACCTTAATCCACTGACCTACAATGACGTCTTCCATGTTACTGGCATCAATATTGACTCTGACTTGATGCTGATGAGTTAACGGATCGGCAAATTGATAGACGTTAATATCATTTGAAATGATTTCATCGCCGTTGAACAATTGAACACTCACTTGCTCCTGTTGTTGCACCTGAGCAACGTCTTGCTGGGGAATTTGAAATACAGCTCTAAGGTGTTGAGTATCGTAGCCAGAGAACAACGCTTGGCCGTAAGATATGGTTTCACCTTGTTCGATAAATCGATGGGTCATTCGGCCACTAAAAGGCGCACTCACGACAGTGTAATTTAAACTCTCTTTGGCCTTTATTAACTGTGCTTGAGCAGCACTGACTGCTTGTTTGCTGGATTTTGCTTTGGCAGTGGCTTCATCCATGGCACCTTTTGATATGGCGCCCTTGGGAAACAATGTTTTATAACGAAGATATTGTGCTTGGGCCTCACTGTTTAGCGCTTCTGCTTTAGCGAGATCCGCTTCTGCCCCCGCGTATCCAGCGCCTTGCTCTTTATTGGTGATTTCTAATAATGCAGCGCCTTGTGGGACGAGATCATTCACATCAAAATGAATATTAATAATCCGTCCTGAGGTTTGTGCAGAAATCGTTGCCGCTTTAATTGCTTCAATTTTTGCATCATAAATACGGGGTTGATATTGTTCTGAATACTCTAGCTTTAATGTAGCAACATCAGAGGCTTGCACTGTATAGGATACTATTGTGGCTAGTACCGTTGTTGCGAGAATTGTGCCGAGGAATAAATTATTAGATAAGCGAGACATAGTGATAGCCTAATGTGAAGTCTATAAGAAAATTCTAATGGACTTTGCACCGTTAAGCAACCGATATATTGTAAAATCGTATAGATTAGAACCCTATGATATAAATGGCATAAAAAAACCGCCAATTAACAATAAAAGGCGGCTTGGTTGGAAACTTTTAGCCCGTGGTGAGCGGGCTAAAAAAGGGTAAATACTGCTAATTAAAAACTGTAGTTATATTGTACTGAGTAGTAAACCGCATTTGAACGCGTTTGTGCTGAAATCTCACTGTTGTAGCCAGGCACTTGAGCAAGAAGGTTACTATTTTCTAGTACAGTAACATCTTCTCCGCGTACAAAAGCGATACCTAAATCAACGCTTGATTTTGCATTTAAATCGTAACTCACACCCGCGGTGTACCAAGTTCGATCAGAATCAGGTATTGATAATGATGAATGCTGATTAACTACGCCCTGATCGGTTGCGACACCTGCGCGTAAAGTCCAGTCTTGAGTGAGGTTATAAGTCGCGCCTAGGCTTAAGAACCACGAATCTTTCCAGTGGTATTCTTTTAAATCTGCTTGGTCGACACCATTGGCACCATCTTTAACCACGATTTTGTCGAATGCACTCCAATTGGTCCACTGTGCAGTGTAATGCACGGCAAATTTATCCGTTAGCTGGTGGAAACCGGCAAACTGAGCAATATCAGCGATAGGAATATCAATTTCATTGTATTCAGTGTAAAGATAATTTACATCACCTTTGGCGGTAAGTTTTGGGCTAATACGATAACTTAAACCAAAGCGATTATCTGGATTAACTTCATACACAACACCAACAATCCCACCTAATGCCCAACCATCTGCATCGACATCGACTAGACTACCAATCTGTGGGTTTTCGCTAGTACGAGTTAAGGTTCCGCTGCCGTAAACGGCATCAACACCAAAACCAAAACTGAACTCATCATTAATGCGATAAGACATACTGGTGTTGAAGTTAATAGTAACCACTTCTGTATTACCGAGTAAGTCTACTGGAGGTGGCAGTGGTACTGCATTGCCGCTAATGGTAGGGGTTCTGTTTGCCAAGTCACCTAAATCGGTGCCAGTGCCGTAGTTACTGAATACCGCAACGCCAAACGCCATTTTGTCATTAATTGGATTGATGTAATAAAAATTGGGGATAACTTTTGCTTCTGCAGCATTATGCTCACTACCAAAAGCAACGTCTTGTCCGGCAAAACTGCCTTGTGCATCAGATACTGATACATCAATGTCTGCATAAACAACACCTAAAGATAGCGCTGTTTCATCAAAAAGAGCCATGGCTGCAGGATTACGAGATAGAACCGATGCGTTGTCAGCAATAACGGCATCACCCGCCATTGCACGACCAATACCAGTAGCAGATTGGCTGTTTAACTGAAAACCAGCAGCGGATGCTTGTGCACTGAGTAGGCCTACCGCGGTAGCAATGAGGGTCTTGTGGAATTTATTCATTATTATGTCCCATTTATTATTACCGTTTTGCACAAAGTTTATTCACTTCAAGCATTTGACGGTCAAAATTTTAGGCATATTAGGTAAGTGTGACTAATGTAACAACTCCGACCAGATGTTAGTTGTTGTTAATATTAAGTTAATTCTGGTTTTTAATCGTGAAGTAGGTGTTTGATAGCATGGCAGTATATGTAAATTTATCAGCAGTTTTAGATAACCATTACTGTGCAGTTAGTTTAAGTTAAAGTTTATTCATAGTGGATTTTAGAGACTAATCAGATGAGATTTATCGAAGCTTGTTAGGTCATTCGTTGGTATTGACACTCGATTATAAGATTAGTAGCTCAACCTCTGCAATTACAGCGGTTGAGCTATTAAAATGACTAATACAGCCTTTTATTGGAGTTTATTGTGTTTTTAAAGATTCTCGAAAATCGGCAAAGTCGGCGATAGTTTTCGGTGTTGGTGGTGACATTTTACTGACGATTACCCCCACTAACATTGCGAAAATAAATCCAGGGACGATTTCATACAACTCAAAAATACCGCCAGTCAGTTGTTTCCACACGACAACGGTAAGAGCACCCACTAGAATGGTTGATATCGCACCATTACGGCTATAACCTTGCCAAAATAGTGATAATAACACCACGGGACCAAATGCAGCTCCAAACCCAGCCCATGCGTAACTGACGAGTCCTAATACGCTGCTTTCAGGATTAAGTGCAACAACGCCGGCTACTAATGCAATGGCAATAACGCCAATACGGCCTACTAACATTAACTCTTTACTGCTGGCTTGTGGACGTAACCATTTAAGGTAAAAGTCTTCTGTGATGACACTAGAGCAAACCAGTAATTGTGAGTCAATAGTACTCATAATGGCAGATAAAATAGCGGCAATCAGCAAGCCGCCAATCCATGGATTAAAAGCGGCATGGGCTAAATGAATAAAGACTGTTTCTGAGTTCTCAAGTGGCTCTGCAGCAAAATAAAGACTACCGGCAATACCCGTTGCTAAGGCACCAACTAACGACACTAACATCCAGCTCATGGCGATACGACGAGATAACACTAAATCTTTTGGACTGCCGATAGCCATAAAACGAGACAAAATATGCGGTTGGCCGAAATAACCTAATCCCCACGCTAATAGCGACACGAGTCCAATGACGGTGGTGTTTTCGTTAATAAACGACAACATAGCAGGATCGATTTGTTCAAAACTTGCTTGAGTATCGGGTTGGCTGAAAATTGCAATGGGTACAATTAATAATGCAATTAACATTAAGCAGCCTTGAAAGAAGTCAGTCCAGCTGACGGCAAAAAATCCACCTACGAAAGTATAAGACACAATGATGAATGAACCGATCAGTAAGGCGAGGTTATAATCGAGGCCGAATACTTTTTCAAATAATATCGCACCGCCCACCATGCCTGAAGAAGCATAGAAAGTGAAAAAGATCAGGATCGTTAATGCCGAAACCAATTTCAATAGTCCATGAGAGTCATTAAAACGGTTTTCAAAAAAATCGGGTAACGTCAAAGAATTATTGGCAACTTGGGTATAAATTCGCAGTCGTTTTGCAACAAATAACCAATTAAGCCACGCACCAAACACTAACCCAAATCCAATCCAGGCTTCACCTAAACCACTTAAATACACCGCGCCAGGTAAGCCTAATAACAACCAACCAGACATATCTGATGCGCCAACACTTAACGCTGTTACTGCGGGCCCCATTTTGCGACCACCGAGAATGTAATCATCAACAGTGTCTGTTTTACGATAAGCCCAGTAACCGATACCCATCATTAAGGCAAGATATCCGATAAAGGTAATGATGATTGGCGTTTGAATTTCCATATTGCTTCCAGGTGATTATTTTTATGGTCGACATGCTAGCAGAAGTTTGATCTAGTTCACACTTTGATTTTTTAAGATGAAAAAAAATCCGCTATTCCAATGAAGTAGCGGATTTTAAATCATTAATTTATAAATTATATAAAGGTATTTTCAACTTCTTTTTTGACAAACTCAAGGTCAGAAGCGGGCTCGCCCACTAACACCATATAGGCGTCGGCTGTTTGAAAGCTTTGGCCTTTGTATTGATTGTCTGCAAATGCTTCTTCTAACACAATACGACTTTCGACGGGCACAATAAACAAAGTGACTTTGTTTCCGTTCTCGTCGGCCATCACTAAATGCAATGATTTAACACCTTGGAAGTCGCAATAAGAGGTGTAAAAAACACGGCCTGGTTGTTGGATAAATTTCGAATCACTTAATCCTTCTAAACTGGCTAGTTTAAAGTTTACGTCATTAAAACCAATATCCTGTTCCATCACTAATGCTTTGGTTTCATGATGAACATGAGCCAACGAGTTTTCCCCTAAGTTTACTGGCGTGAAGCGTAATAAACTAAAGCTAACTCCCACAATAAAGGCAACTGAAGCAGCCATTGCCATTAAGTAACGGGTCTGTTTTTTGTTTTTTTGATGCTGACTCAATTGCTGTCGTAAAATTAACTTATCAGCAAGCCCATCAGGCACACTAATATTGAGTGCTTGAGTGAGTCTATGATCAAATGCTTGTAGATCTTTGACAAATTTAGCATCGTCTTCATTTTCAGCTAAATGAGCTAAAAAATCGTCGGCTTGATTATTGGGGTCACCGTATGCATGGCGACGAAACTGTAGATCATCCATTTGATTGACCTCTTACCTCTGGTGCTTCGAGAGCGTCTTTTAACTGGTTTCTGGCTCTAAATAAACGGGTCATTACCGTATTTCGATTGAGTTCTAGCATGGTGGCAATCTCTTCACCACTAAACCCGCCAATCAGCTGCAATAACAACGGCTCTCGATATTCGATATCGAGTTTACCTATTTGACGACGTAACCAATACTGCTCGGTATCTTCTTCATGACTTGTCGATAGTACATCTTCAAGTAAATCTTGTTCTACGTCGCTGTAGTCAAATTGTTTACGCTCAAAACGTCTGGCATTTTCCCGTCTTAAAATGGTAATTAGCCAGGCTTTAGCCGCTTTTTCGTCATTTAATGAGTCCAAAGAACGCCACGCCCTTAAGAACGTTTCTTGAGTAATATCTTCAGCAACATGTTTATCACCACACAACCAAAAGGCGTAGCGAAATATGTCGGTGTGAAGAGCCCTGACAAGGCTATCGTATCGTCGTTGTTTTGTTAGCATCTCAGATAAGACCGCAGGTTCGGACTTTTTCTTTCGCAATGAATCAAACATTTTTTAACTTTTTTGAGTTAATAATATGTAACAGCTTAAAAAGGAGGAGGATTAATAGCAAGCTAAATAGCAGCATCTAGCTACTATTTAGCTTTTTAATGTTATGGATTTAGCTCTGCTATTATTGATTTTTTATTGGCGAGAGGGGGTTGTTGATAAGCCAAAATGGCATCCATTAACGATTTTTTATCAATCGCTTGTGGTTTATTGCTATATTTGTCTGCTTGTAGCTTATTCATTGCTAACGCTAATTGTTCTGATAAACCGCTGATTTGAGCCAAAGTCATCAATTTACCTAAACGTTCGCTAAAGTAGGCTTGTACCGCAATAATCGCCGCACTGCTGTCGTTACGGTCGCATGCATGAATAATTGCATTGAGTCCAGTCGTTGCTGTTTTTCTAGGTATTTTGAGGTTTTTATTGTCTTGATTAAATTGTGGCAACGTGCGGTTTACCGATGCTGCTTTACGCCATAATACTAAAGTGATGAGCCATAATACCGCCAGAACAGCACTCAGTAACGGCCAATATCCGCTGGCTTGAACTGCGCTAAAACTATCCGCTGGTGGAATATCTGTCGTAGCCGTTGTGCTGCCTATAACGTTAATCGTACGGGCTGGCAATGTGGCAAATTGTTGCTTTTTAAGATGTGGGTTCCACCAAGGAACATTTATCTCAGGTAGAGTATAAGTACCTGGTTTTGTTGGCACAATAGCAGTAGTGATACTGTATTGTGATACCACTTGATTGTCGCGAACAAAAGTTTGTCTTAACGGCTTTTCTGGATAAGCTTTTAAGCCGTCGGCCAGTGGAATATCGATGTCGGGTAAACTAGTGTCATCGGTATTAGATGCAATTAAACTAATTGTGCGGGTAATTGGGCTGCCCACTTCAAATTCGCTGATATCGTCCGGCCACGTCTCTTTTAATACCGCAATATCGCTGACTAACCATTTTCCTTGGTAACTTGGCGGTGTTGAATTGATTTGAATGACTTCTCTTTCCGCTTCTGTTTGCATTGGCCGACTTTCATTAAAGCCAAACATACCTCCGCGTCTAGGGGCTTCAACAAGTACATCGCCTGAGAAACTGGCGCCATTGATAACTAACTCCCCTGGCAGATCGGCAATAATACCGTAAGTGCGTTCAATGACTCTAAAGCGACGGCCATCAATGATCTCACTGCCATCTTTGTCTTCGCCTATTTGCTTGATTTGCGCGCCTTCAATAACGGGAGCACTTAATACTCCTCGTTGTAATTCTACTGCAAGGTATAGTTTTACTTTATAAGTGATTAATTGGCCCACATAAGCTTCTGAGGCACTAGTGTTGATGTTAATAAATACGTTTTGTACTTCGTCGGTAGTTGAACCTTGTGGAATAACTTTTAAGGTAATTGAGTTTGAGCTAATTCCTTTGATGTTAAACGCCGGTATGGTGACATTGCCCACTGACTTAGGTGACAATAATACCTGCCAGCGAGTTTCTTTGGTGGTGTCAAAGTTAACCATTTTAGTGCTGCGGCCAACGCTAGTTCTTCCAACAATAAAGTCATCGAGCAATACTGAGGTATCTAATGCCCCCGCATTTAGATCATCATCGGCAATAATATCGAGTACGAAATACTCGCCGGTAACAATTGGATTTCGGTCTATGGTTGCTTGTACTTGGCTAAGTGCAAATACCGGTGCAGCAATGATGAATAGCAATAGGCTAAAAAAAGTTCTGATTACCACTGTTCATTTTCCTTAGGCGGTTGACTATTTTGACGACGTTTTAGATATTCAAGCTGCATTTTATTGCGGATTAACACTTGTGGATCTTCGTTTATGGCGCGAAGGGCACGTTGCATATCTGCAGGCAAATCATCTTGATTAATTTGTGAAGCCGAGATCATTTCTGATGGTTTGCCATCTTTTATGTCTTCGGTATTTGACTCTGTTGACGACGGTACAGCACTCATTTTTTGGTTGCCATCATCTTGTTGGTCTCCATTTTTAGTTGCACTGGCCTGCATGCTAGATTCGTTACTAGCTGGAGAATCTTGCGTTGAATCATCTTGCTGTGAAGTGTTGTTATCTTCAGAGGTTGATGATTGTTGATCCGAACCATTTTGTTGCTGACCATTTTGCTGTTGTGCTTCGTTTTGTGACGATTCGGATTGTTTATCATCTTGTTGTTCATCGCGGTCTGATGGCTGATCACTTTGTGATTGCGGTTTATTATTATCAGATGAACGATCATTTTTATTGTCAGATTGGTTTTCAGCGTTCTGTTGTTGGTTTTGTTGGCCAGATTGGTCTTGTTGACCTTGTTGGTTTTCCTGTTCTCCAGACTGTGATTCGTCGGAATCGGCTTGTTGAGATCCATTTTCATCGGAAGATTGTTCTGATGTAGAGTTGTCATCATTTGAGTTAGATGGATCTTGCTCTGATTTATCAGATTGCTGATCTGATGACTCTTTTTGTTGTTCAAGCAATTGCTGGGCTAAGGTCAAATTCTGTTTTGCTTCAGTAAACGGTGATTGAGCCGCAATAGCTTGTTGATACCGCTTAATGGCCTCTTGATAATCTTTAAGCTGCATTAGGGCATTCCCTTGGTTATATAAACCTTGGGCGCTGCTGTCTTGTTCATAGCCTTCTAGCGCTTGTTGATAATTACCGGCTTTGTATTGCGCAGAGGCTTGCCATTGGGGGTTTTCGAATGTTTCCGCTGCTTGGGTAAATTCACCTTGTTCAAATGCAGACTGTGCTTGTTGGTCTTTAGTTTTCCATAAGTCCTGCCACACAGAGGCTTGTGCTGGTTGACTGTTGGCTAGACTAAATGTCATTGCCGTAGCGAATAGCAAGCTAGGGCTAAGCATGAGGGTTAAGAATCCTTGCCTAAAACTCATTAACATCGGGATGATTAATAGCATAGCTAAATATGGACCCAGATCTTGCCAAGTTTCGCCAGCAAGATCCGTTTCGGTTGCCTTGCCATCAGTTGCCAGCCAGTGGGTGAGGGTGGAGATATCGCTACCATCTGTTTGAGCTGGCACAAGGATCCCTTGATGTTGTTGGACAAGTTTCTGCAATAGACCGTAATCGGTTTTAGCGACGACGATTTCATTACTATTATCACGCAATAATTGACCATCAGCTAAACGAATGGGTGCACCTTGTTTACTGCCAAAAGCCATGATCGATAAACGATAACGGCTGTTAAGTGCGCTGCTTGCTTGATTAAATTGTTGTGCAGAAATGCCATCGGTCATGACAATAATATCGCCACTGACATGACCACCTTGAGCCAATAGTTTTTCTGCTAGAGATAACGCCGCTGTTAAGTTAGATCCTTTAGTGGGCATAATATCGGGTGATAATGTTGGCAGTAAGTTTAAAATAGTGTCACGGTCGCGGGTTAACGGGCTAATGGTATAAGCATCACCAGCATAGGCAATCAACCCTGTTTCGCCTTCTTTTAATTCATTTAATAAGTCGGTCGCTCTAAATTTAGCGTAGGACAAGCGATTTGGACTTAAGTCGGTGGCATACATGGACTGAGACATATCCATAATGAGCACTCGACCTTGTTCGGTTGCAAATACTGGCAGATTTTTTTTGTTTAATGCCGGCCCTGAAAGCGCAATCACGGCGACTATCCAACTGGCAATTAAAAGCCATTTGGGTTGATGACTTTTTTCGACAGTTTGAGTGATTAATAATTGGCTTAAATGTGGAGCTATATATTGTTTCCATGCTGATTGCTGGCTATGTTTACGCCAAAATAATGCACTTAATATTAATACCGGAATGAACCCTAATAGCCATTCAGGGCGAATGAAATGGATCATTATTGATTCGCCTCTTTGGTTTGGTTAGTTTTAGTCTGGTTGGTTTTAGCCAATAACTGACCTGGCCATTGTTGCTGCAAACTGATTAAAAAACTAATCAGTAATGACATTAATAACGGCCAATAAAATAACTCACTTTTGGGACGATAACTCAATTGATCACGACTCACTGGTTCTAACTTGTCTATTTCTTGATAAATGCTGGCTAACTCTTCACTGTTTCGGGCTCTAAAATAACGCCCCTTAGTCATGGCAGCTAATTTTTTGAGTTGGCCTTCGTCTAAGTCCATTGATGGATTAATGCGCTCTTTTCCAAAAATAGTTCGGCGTTCTAATATTTCTGCGCCAACCCCGATAGTATAAATAGTGATGTTACGTTTCGCGGCAATTTGTGCGGCGACTTCTGGTTCAATATTACCTGCATTATTAGAACCATCCGTTAACAGAATGAGCACTCGATTACTTTCGTCAACTTTATCAAAGCGCTTAACCGCAAGGGCAATGGCTTCACCGATAGCGGTTTGCTTGCCGACTAACCCTATCTGCGCATCATCTAAAAATGTAGCAACAGAGCGGCGGTCTAAGGTGAGTGGAGCTTGTAAATAAGCATGATCAGCAAATAAAATAAGTCCGAGTCTGTCACCTTTACGTCGTTCGATAAAGTCACTAAGTACATGTTGTATTAGGGTAAACCTGTTAACAGTTTGTCCATTTATTACCATGTCTTCAATTTGCATACTGCCGGATAAATCCACCGCAATCATTAAATCACGGCCTTTTGCCGGTAATTCTATGGGATCGCCAAGCCACTGTGGTCGAGCGATTGCTAACAACAACAATATCCACATTAGCCAGTAACGTTTTCTGCTGCTTTTTCGGTTTACTGAGCTGGACACTGTAACCGTTGTAGCGATGCCGGGTAGTTGTAAATGTCCGCCGATATTATGTATGTTGATGCGTTTTATCAACAACGGAAGTGGCAGTAAGATTAATAACCATGGCCAGTAAAATGCTAGCATTTGGCCTCCAGATGTGAATTATTGGATGATAACGTTGCATCACTAAAAGGACGTTTATTGCTTAGCCAGGCTTTTGCTAAAGATTTTAATTGGGCTTTTTCGGTTTGGTCTAAACCACTTGCTTGATGTCGCTTAACTAATAGTTGACCAATCATATGTTGCTGGCCAGAGGCGAGGCGAGTATCTAACCAATCAAACCAAGGCTGACCGTTGAGTTTAGCGAGGTGTTCACGCGGTAAATAGGTAAGTGCGGTGCGTTTGAGTAAGCTGTTAACCTGTGCTGCAAAGGTATCATCTTCAATATCATAGCTATCTAGTAACGTCAGCGCTATTTTTCGTGGTGCATGATATTGATGTTGTTTATATAAACGCTTAACTAACCAGATTGCTAAGGTTATTAATATTGCTGCAATTATCCAATATCCAGGTGCGATAGGCACTGCACTGATTGGCTCTGGTAATACAATATCTTGCATTTGCGCTAAAGCGGAGGCTTTGGCATCAATCGGCAATGGCTGTGTTGGTAAGTTAGCAGTGGTCATTTAACGTAAAATATCCAATTGTGCACTGAGCGGTTTAGCGGCATCGATGAATTTAGGTTGTACTTTTATCATATTCATTAATGAGACGAATTGCTGTAACTGCTGTTGCTGAGTACTTAACCAGGCTTCATAACTTTGACGTGTTAGGGTCAGCTGTTGTTGGCCATCTCGTACGGGTAAAGAAAATTGTTTGGGTAACGCTAAGGTTCCCTGCCTTAATGGATCGGTTACCACAAAGGCACCAATATCACAGTGACGCGACAACTCTGTTAAAGGCGCTAAACATTGCTGGTTGATATGTTGGCCGTCAGTAATAATCCAAATAAGTGACCCAGGCTTAGCAATGCGCTGTAGCCGTTGGCAGGCTTTAAACATATGGCCGGGATCGGGTGATAATTGATTTATTTGGTTTAATTGCTGTTGATGGACATCAATTAACCCTGAGGTTAACTGTAAAATACCTTGGCGGCGACTACGTGGCTTTAACTCTAAGTGAGTACTTTCACTGGCAATTAATGCCCCGAGTCTATCGCCATGGTTAATGGCATTCCAACCTAACGTTGTGGCTAAATGAGCCACTTGTACCGATTGTAATAGTAGCTGGGAGCCAAAGTATAAGCTGTGGCTCAAGTCTATCAATAGCAGGATAGGGCGTTCGCGTTCTTCAACAAACAACTTAGTATGTGCAACACCTGTTCGTGCAGTGACTCGCCAGTCTATAGTACGAACGTCATCTCCATTTTGGTAATGACGTACTTCAGCAAACTCCATACCGCGGCCTTTTATTTGGCTGCTTCGGTGACCAGACAATGCTGCTTTCGCCCGCGATTTGCGATCGGGTATGGCGCGGGATAAGCTTTGACAAGCAATAAGCTCTTGCTCATTTAAGCTCACACCATCACTGTAAAGTGGTAATGAATTAGTTGGGTTCATCATAATCTAATCATGCTTAATAATAGGTGCTCGTGCTGCAACATTTACGGTACGGCAACTTGACTAAGAATGTGATCAATCACCTGATCTGCCGTAACGCCTTCCGCTTGCGCTTGATAACTGAGTAACAAACGATGACGTAACACATTAGGCGCAACAGCTTGAATGTCTTCTGGTGAAACAAAGTCTCGTTCATGTAACCAAGCACGCGCTCTGGCGCAACGTTCCAGTGAAATTGTGGCGCGAGGACTGACACCATATTCAAGCCATTTAGCTAAATCAGCACTGTAGCGCGCAGGTTGTCGAGTCGCCATCACAATTTCAACGATGTATTTCTCTAACGGTTCAGCTAAGTAAATATCTAATGCCTGATCTCTTGCTGCAAACACATCGGCTTGTGCGACGGGGTCTATCGTAGGCAACTGATGTGTTTTGGCCTCTTTACGCGATTGGCGTAAGATTTCGACTTCGGTTTCTGCGCTAGGATAATCGAGATTTAAGTGCATTAAAAAACGATCTAATTGCGCTTCTGGCAGCGGATAAGTACCTTCGTTTTCTAGCGGATTCTGTGTAGCCATCACTAAAAATAGTGGTGGTAAAGGATAACTATTCTTACCAACGGTAACCTGGCCTTCAGCCATGGCTTCTAATAGCGCTGACTGAACTTTAGCTGGAGCACGATTAATTTCATCTGCTAGGATTAGATTATGGAAAATTGGCCCCGCTTCAAATTCGAATGTCCCTGTTTGCTGACGATAAATATCAGTGCCAGTTAAATCGGCAGGCAATAAATCGGGAGTGAACTGAATACGATGAAACTCGCCTTCTACTCCATCACATAATGCTTTTACTGCACGAGTTTTGGCTAAACCAGGAGGACCTTCAACTAATAAATGTCCGTTTGCGATAAGTGCTATCAGCAAGTTCTCAGTTAATACGGGTTGACCTAAGACAACATTATCTAAATAGGTGCGTAGTGAGTGGAAACGACTTAACGGCATAGCTGTACTCAATTTATTTAGTTGGCATTGGGATTATTACACCCTATGTTATGAATTCTATTGGTTTTTGGCTAGTAGGATTAACACAATTTAACTCTTTATGAAGTAGATAGTTGTAAACGCCTGTTTAAAACTATTCAATAAAAAGTTAGAATCAGGTCACACTTTGATGGTCTGACCAGATTATCTGGCAAAATAAAAATTTACCGGCAGAGCCGAGATAAGCTAACAATAATAGAGGGTGACACATGAGTGATAGACAACAAGTAACAAATTCCCGGGGTGAGCGCATTGCGATTGTTGCCGGTTTAAGAACACCATTTGCAAAGCAAGCAACCGCCTTTCATGGCGTATCAGCGCTAGATATGGGCAAAATGGTGGTTAATGAGTTGCTGTCTCGCTCTGAAATCGACTCTCAGTTAATTGAACAGCTTGTCTATGGTCAAGTTGTGCAAATGCCTGCAGCACCCAATATTGCTCGTGAAATTGTACTAGGTACTGGCATGAATGTGTCAACAGATGCTTACTCTGTCACTCGAGCTTGTGCAACCAGTTTTCAGTCGGCGGTTAACGTAGCTGAATCAATTATGACCGGCAATATTGAAATCGGCTTAGCTGGTGGGTCTGACTCGTCTTCAGTACTACCTATTGGAGTATCAAAAAAGCTTGCACATGCTTTAGTCGATTTAAATAAAGCGCGTACTTTTAAGCAAAAATTTGCGATTGCACGTCGTTTAGGCTTGAAAGACCTGATGCCGGTACCGCCAGCGGTTGCTGAGTATTCAACGGGTTTGTCTATGGGGCAAACCGCAGAACAAATGGCTAAGACTTACAACATCAGCCGTGCAGATCAAGATGCATTAGCGCATCGTTCACATACATTGGCTACTGAAACGTGGAATTCTGGCGTGCTTCAACAAGAAGTGATGACAGCTCATATTCCACCTTACAAACAGTTTATTGATCGTGATAATAATATTCGTGAAAACTCTGTATTAGAGTCTTACGCCAAATTGCGTCCCGCATTTGACCGTAAGCACGGTACCGTTACTGCCGCCAACAGCACGCCACTAACAGACGGTGCATCGGCCATTATTTTAATGAGTGAAGGTCGTGCTAAAGCCTTAGGGTATCAACCTATTGGTTACATCAAGAGTTATGCGTTTACGGCCATCGATGTATGGCAAGACATGTTAATGGGTCCTTCGTACGCGACGCCATTAGCGTTAAAACGTGCTGGAATGGAATTAGAAGATCTAACGCTGATCGAAATGCACGAAGCATTTGCGGCACAAACATTGGCCAATATGCAGATGTTCGGTTCTAAAAAGTTTGCAGCAGAGAAGCTGGGTCGCAATCGCGCGATAGGCGAAATAGACATGAGTAAGTTTAACGTATTAGGCGGTTCATTAGCCTATGGTCATCCTTTTGCGGCAACCGGTACGCGTTTGATTACCCAAGTGTGTAATGAACTTAAGCGTCGTGGTGGTGGTACTGGTTTAGCAACTGCTTGTGCTGCTGGCGGTTTAGGTGTGGCAATGATTTTGGAGGTGGAGTAATGAGCATGGAAAAAACATTTAATTTAGCTCGTCGTGACGATGGTATTGCCATTTTAACAATGGACGTTCCTGGCGAAACCATGAACACCTTAAAAGAACAATTTGGTCCTGAAATTAGTGAAATATTAACTGAAATCAAAGCTGATAACAGCATTAAAGGCTTGGTTGTTATATCTGGTAAGGCTGATTCGTTTGTTGCCGGTGCCGATATTACCATGTTAGCAGCTTGCAAGAGTGAAGCTGATGCTAAGGCATTGTCACAACAAGGTCATGTGGTTTTTTCTGAGCTTGAAGGATTATCAATTCCTGTTGTTGCTGCTATCAATGGTGCTTGTTTAGGTGGTGGCTTAGAATTAGCGCTAGCGTGTCATTTACGCGTATGCAGTGACGATAAAAAAACCATGCTAGGGGTGCCTGAAGTGCAACTGGGTTTGTTGCCCGGCGGCGGCGGTACTCAGCGTTTACCTCGACTAGTCGGAATTGCAACTGCGTTAGATATGATGCTTACTGGCAAGCAAATTCGTCCTAAACAAGCATTAAAAATGGGGTTAGTGAATGATGTTGTGCCTAACTCTATTTTGCTTGAAACCGCGATAGAGCTAGCAAAAAAAGGTAAACAAGCTGCAAAACCTGTGGTGCAATCTAAAATTAATCAGTTTTTAGAATCATCTTCATTCACTCGCGATATTATGTTTGATCAAGCTCGCAAACAGGTAATGAAGAAAACTCAGGGGAATTATCCTGCGCCAGCTAAAATCATCGATTGTGTTCGTCAAGGTATGAATAAAGGTATGGTGAAAGGGCTTGAGGTTGAAGCAACTCATTTTGCTAATTTAGTGATGTCGAAAGAGTCGGCAGCATTACGTAGCTTGTTCTTTGCCACCACGGAAATGAAAAAAGAAACCGGTGCTGAAGGTGCTGTGCCACGTAAAGTTAAAAAAGTAATGGTATTAGGCGGTGGCTTAATGGGCGGTGGTATTGCGTCTGTAACAACCACTAAAGCTAAAATTCCAGCGCGTGTCAAAGACATTTCAGAGCAGGGATTAAGTAACGCACTATCATATGCTTACAAACTGCTAGATAAAGGCGTTAAGCGTCGTCATATGACACCTATAGCGCGTGACAATATCATGGCATTAATGACAACGACGACTGAATATACAGGTATTAAAGATGCCGATATCGTTGTTGAAGCGGTATTTGAAGATTTAGCACTTAAACATAAAATGGTTCAAGACGTTGAGCGTGAATGTGGTGAAAACACCATTTTTGCTTCTAATACGTCTTCATTACCTATTGGTCAGATTGCTGCAGCGGCAAGTCGTCCTGAAAATGTGATTGGCCTACATTACTTTTCTCCGGTAGAAAAAATGCCGTTAGTTGAAGTGATTGCCCATAAAACCACATCACCAGAAACGATTGCTACCACAGTGGCGTTTGCACGCAAGCAAGGTAAGACACCTATTGTGGTTCAAGACGGCGCAGGTTTTTATGTAAACCGTATTCTAGCCCTGTATATGAACGAAGCTGCGCAGTTATTACTTGAAGGTCAACGTGTTGAACACCTAGATCGCGCATTAGTGAAGTTTGGTTTCCCTGTGGGACCGATGACTTTGCTTGATGAAGTTGGCATTGACGTAGGTGCTAAAATTTCGCCAATTTTAGAAAAAGAGCTCGGCGATCGTTTTAAAGCGCCTGCAGCATTTGATAAGTTATTAGCCGATGACCGTAAGGGTCGTAAAAATGGTAAAGGTTTCTATCAATACGGACCTAAAGCTAAAAAAGCCAAATTGGTTGATGAATCCGTTTACAAAGTGCTCGATATCTTAATCGCTTCGGATAAAGAAGCAAAAGATGTGGCAGAGCGTTGTACTATTCAAATGCTCAATGAAGCTGTTCGTTGTCTTGAAGAAGGGATTATTGCCTCTGCAAGAGATGGTGACATCGGTGCTATATTCGGTATTGGCTTCCCGCCATTCTTGGGCGGCCCGTTCCGTTATATCGACACCTTAGGTGCAAGTAATTTAGTGGCAACTTTACAAGGTTATCAATCACTGTACGGTGACCGTTTCGCACCGTGTGATACGTTAGTAAAAATGGCTAGTGATGGCAGCCAATTTTATAAAAAGTAAACCGAGTGATTGTTATTGATAATATTTAGTTATCAAATTGTAAAAAAGCGGCAGTGAATTGCCGCTTTTTTATGTAACAAAGGCATACCTTTGCCTTATTTTTAATCAATCAGATACTTCTTTACGGTATAATGCCCGTTATTTAGTATGATAAGTCAAGGATGATAGCGTAAACGATCATACGAATGATATTTCGCCATTAAGCTGTAATCACCTCGATATAATGGCGTTAACATGATTGCTTGCGAGTCAAAGATGAATCGTAATGTTGTATAAGTAGGGATTAAGTTAACTGAGTTATTTGGAGTCAGCGATAATGCAGTTTAGTTGGTTATTCATGCTTATTTTAGTGAGTATTAGTAGTGGTTTTTTATTTGGTTTTGCAGCTTATCAGCATGGTTTAGCCGTAAAGCGATGGGGATGTGTAGGTTGTATATTAGGGCCACTCACTTACCCATTGTTTAGCACCCACAAACGCTTGGCTGATATGAAGGTTTGGCGACATGGCCGCTATAGAATAGAAGGTTAAACTCATTTTAGTTTGCTATATAAAAATTCAAATTCAAATTCAAAACAACAAAAAAGGAGCTTATGCTCCTTTTTTTATGGCTGATGGTTAATCATCAGTATCTCAATAATTACTTCCACCAAGCTCTAGCTTGGATGACTTCAAGGTGATTTAAACCTTCAGGCAATTTTACTTTTTTACGAGCTGGTTTTGCTAAACCAAGTGCTATTTTTAGAGAAGTAAACATAGGGTTCTCCTTAAGCTGTTTGGGTGTTAAGCAGTTTAACGCCCGGGATTTTAGCTGTTTGAGAGTTAAGCAGTTTAACACCTGGGATTTTAGCTGTTTGAGAGTTAAGCAGTTTAACGCCCGGGATTTTAGCTGTTTGAGAGTTAAGCAGTTTAACGCCCGGGATTTTAGCTGTTTGGGTGTTAAGCAGTTTAACGCCCGGGATTTTAGCTGTTTGAGAGTTAAGCAGTTTAACGCCCGGGATTTTAACTGTTTGAGTGTTAAGCAGTTTAACGCCCGGGATTTTAGCTGTTTGGGAGTTAAGCAATTTAACACCCGGGATTTTAGCTGTTCGAGTGTCTAACATGCTAACATTGCAAGTATTTGCTGCTTCGGTCATAGGACTATTTACCATTGAATAGCCATTGAATGATAATGCCGATAAAACCGCAACTGTAATTATTCCTTTAATCATTTTAATCTCTCTTATATTTTGTAATTGAAGCTCAGGGTTAAATAACAATATTATTTTGACAACTGAACTTGCATTTGCATTTGTTATGCCAAATATAAGAGGTAGTTATTTATTTTTCTTTAATGTACCGTTTAATGCTTCAAATTTAAGTTTGTCTGCATTCAACATAAGCTCAAAGTCAGCTTCTTTAATAGGCTTACTATAGATATAGCCTTGAATCTCTTCGCAATTAAGTGCTTTTAATATATTGAGTTGTGCGGTTTGTTCAACCCCTTCACCTACCACGGTCAGTCCCATATTGTGGGCAATAGTAATAATTGAATCGACCATCTTGAGGTCTCGGTCAGATTTATCTATGTCATCAACAAAGGTTTTATCGATCTTTAAGCAATTAATAGGAAATCGCTTTAGATAAGACAAAGAGGAATAACCTGTCCCAAAGTCGTCAAGAGCAAGGCTGACACCCATTTTAGCCAATTGCTGCATCACTTTAATCGCTTGTTCGGGATCTTTAATGACAGTTCCTTCAGTGATTTCAAGCTCTAAGTGTTTAGCTGGTAACTTTGTGAGTCGTAAAATTGACTCTATTCGTTGCTGTAAATCGGGCAGAGCAAATTGTCTTGACGATAAATTGACAGCAACACGACCACTAAATAATCCTAGTTCGAGCCATTTCTGCGCAGCAAAACACGCTTTTCGCAAGACGACATCACCAATTTCAACGATTAAACCATTTTCTTCGGCAAGGGGGATAAATTCATTCGGTCCAATCAGGCCTAATTTAGGATGATTTAATCTCACTAATGCTTCCATTCCGTTAAGACGATCTTTCTTCACATCGATTTTGGGTTGGTAATATACTTCAAACAAATCGTCTTTGAGTGCTTCTCTGATTAAACTTTCGATTTCAAGCTGACGTAAAGCATTTTGATTTAATGACTCAGAATAAAACTGATAGCGGTTGCCACCACCAGACTTAGCGTGATACATGGCGATATCTGCTTTACGTAACAATGCTTGCTCGTTTTGCTCGTCTTCAGGATAAAGCACAATTCCGATACTAATGCCTAGTACCAGTGAGTCATTATTAAGAGTGAAAGCTGGCTTTAGACAATTTATCACTTGCGTTGCAATGGCGGCACATGATCCGATATCAGGGTGTTGATCTACGAGTAAGGCAAATTCATCGCCGCCTAGACGGTATAAGCTGGCATGTTTTGGGATGGCTAACTTTATACGCTCAGCAACACCAATTAATAAGTCATCACCAATTTGATGGCCTAATGAGTCATTAATACGTTTAAAATTATCTAAATCAAGCACCATTAGGGTGTGATGAACATCCTTTTTAACTAGGTTGCTGAGTGTCACTTGCAAACTAGACCGATTGGGTAAACCGGTAAGTAAGTCATTATTGGTTAGTTTTCTGAGTTCTTCTTCTTGTTGTTTACGGCGAGTTATATCGGAAAACACGCCAACATAATGACTTGTGTCACCTTGTTCATTGTATATAGCGTCAATAGTCAGTTCCATTAAGAAATAATTGTCTTTACCTTTACTCGCTTCAACTTCGCCGCTCCAACGACCTTGCTGTTTTAGTAAGTTTCTTATTTGTTCTGAATAACTGGCTGGATAACGAGTGAAATTGAGTATTTCATGAGTAAATTTTTCCTTTGTCGAAGCTGCCAGTTCACAACAGGCATTATTGACTTCAACAAATTGATATTTTTCATTGAGAATAAACATCCCTTCAGAAATATTTTCAATTGCTCTAGCGAATAAACGAAGTTGCTCTTCTGCTTGCTTAATATTATTGATGTCTTTAATGGTGCCAGTCATTCGAAGGGGTACATCTTTCTGATCACGTTCAACTATCTTGGCTCTGTCTAAAATCCAGATCCACTCTTGGTTGCGCGCTTTAACGCGATAAGCAATTTCGAAGTGATCGGTTAGGGCATTGAAATGATCATTTAGCGCCCTTGTCACACGATCTCTATCGAGAGGGTGGATATTACTTTCTTCATCAGGATTACCCGAGCGACGACCGTCTTGAGGGAAGTCTAAAGAGCCCCATATATTAGAACGGTAGATTTTGCCACTTTCAATATCCCAGTCCCACATTTCATCGCCACTGCCCCATAATGATAATTTTAAACGTTCTTCACTCTGGGCTATTTTCTTTTGGATTTTTCTACGATGTATTGCTGATTTAATAATTAAAGTAATGATAATTATAATGATGGCAACATAAATTCCTATCGCTAGATTTGATAACCACCATGGTGGAGTTACTAATATCTTAATATTTCTTTCATTAGTCTCTTTTCCGGAAGAACGATTTTTTGCATAAATTTTAAAATTATATTTTCCAGGAGATAAATTAGTATAAGTTACGGAATTATTACCTTCAGTTGATAACCATGTTTTTTCCAGATCTTCTAAATAATAAAAAAATTCAAAATCTTTATTGCTTTCCCCTAAGATATTAAATTTTATAGTGAATGGGTAGTCCGAATAGCGTAATGAGATTTTTTCAATATAATTAAGTGGTTCTTTCAATTTTTCCGAACCTACCTCTACCGGAGAATTAAATAGTAAAAGTTCTTCAAAGTTTATTTTGTTGCTTGGTTCTTTTTCTAGTGTTGATATGATCTCAATTGGATTAATTAGAAGCATACCATCAGGGCTTCCAAGTATTATTTCTTGACCCATACTAAGTGTTGCTTGTGTATTATAATCGTCAAAAGAACCATTTTCAGTATTCAAAATGTATTTTTTATTTTTATTAAGATCTAATAATATTACTTCTCTACTTGAAGCAATTGTAAGAGTATCTTCAATGCTTGTTATTGAATAAATTATCTTCTTTCTATCTATTATTTTTTTTATATTTTCATTTTTTAATACATAAACTGAATTTTTTGTTCCAAAAAATATACTATTTTTATTTTTTGTTAGGTTGAATACGAAATCTTGATTGAATATGTTTGTAAATACACCATTGTTATACTTTATCAAGCCGCTTTGTGATGCTATCCATAAAGTTTGTTTATCGAGTAAGGTGTCATATATAGGGAATCCCGTTTTTGTGTCTAAAAGGGTGATTATTTCTCCTTTAAAATTAAGCTTGTAAATTTTTCCATCAAAAGTAGAAGCAAAAAGGAAATTACCGTGTTTTTTAATATTGAAAATAATATCAGAAAGTAATTTTTTTTCTTCTTTTGTCGTATTATTTTTTAGTGTTAGACCGTCAGATGAGCCAATGAATAAGGTATCACCAATAGATATTATCGATTTAGGCCCATGATTAAGGTTGTTGACTTCAACAGTATTTGATATTGATTTGTTATATCGATAAATATTGCTTTTATTGTTAGCGATAAGTAATCCAGTATCAATGTTAGTCATAGACCAAATGTTTTTTTCTGGAGTATTTATCCTTTTTAGATAATTTTTATTTTGTGATATATCAAAATAACCATCAACATAGTTTGAAATGTAAATATGCTTTTTGTTTTGTGAAATAATAATGTTATTTAATCTTTCTTTTTTTAAATCTATAGTCCCGATCTTTTTTGTTTCTAATTTTTTGTTGATTAAATTTAGCTCGTATAGATGATTTTCAGACAATCCAAGTGTATGTTGTGAGTAAAAATTAGCCGATGAACTTAAGGCCTTAAATTTAAGCTTTGATAATAATAATACGCCGTCATTGATAATATAGATACCGTCATTAGTTACAGCTATTAAGCTATCTTCCATAGTTACTATATCATTAGTACCGCTTAATATTTTTGTAACACTTTGATTTTTAAATTCGAAAACATCACCATCAAAATTCCTAATAAATAATGATTCTTTGCTTTTTATTATTTTTTTGATCTCTTTAAATTTATTTTCATTAATGTCTAATATTATGTTTCTAGTCGCATTGGAATAAGTGATTATTCTATTTTCTAGACCAATGATCACACCTTCTTTCTGTTTCGAAAGTGACCAAATTGTTTGTTTACCAATTAAGTCTGATATTTCATTTTTAACAAATCTCTCTGTATTTTTGTTATACGATACAAGGCCTTTATCTGTCCCGACTAATAATGTGCCATTGTCATCGATAAGTAAATTACGAATAAAAGAACTGGGTAGAGAATTTTCATTTTCTTCTGCATAGAATTGCTTAAATTCATTGCCGTCGAAACGATTTAATCCATTGATAGTACCAACCCAAACGTAACCCTCTGGATCTTCTACGATGGCAGTTACTGTGTCCTGAGACAAACCATCCGCAACACCATAATTAGTGTAGTTTAGTAGTAGATCGAAATTTGATTCTGTGTCATCAGCTTCAATGGCTGCTGCGCCAAAGCTGAAAATAAAATAAACACAGATAAAGAGTAAAATTTTAGGCATAGATTTATACTTATTCTCTTTTGATGCCGCAAAGAAGTTCATGAATTGTCTACTTTTTCAGAAAGCAGGCCCTTTGTCAAAAGCATGTTAACAAAAAAGGTGTGATTGATAGAATATTACGCAATTATCGCTGTAAAATTTGTTTATAGTTATTTTTTAATCAATTAGTTATGTAATACTAAGGTTTTATTTGGTTGCTTGTACTGTTAACAATGATTGAGACATTTTGTTAACCTAATTTCGATTTATCTCGCTTTATATTTTTTAGACCTTTAAACGTCGATGCTGGTTAAAACTGAAATTTATCTGCTTGATGTTTGAATGTTTTTAAGTCGACAATCATATTATCTGAACGAAGGCTTGTTTGGCTGTGATGTTGTTCACCACTGTTAAACAAGACTAAACGGTCACAATCTCTACTGCGCATGTGAGCCACCATAAACTTGATCAAGTGAGCTCTGGTGAGCTTTTCGACTTCCGCGACGACCATTTCACGTTGATTAAATCCATAATCGCGGTTACCTAAGCTCACCCAATAGCGTTGGCTGCGTGTCTTTAGATTGGTATCATGTTCCATTATTTGACTTATCATACCTTGCTTTGTGCTTTCCCATTGTTCATTGGTTATTTGCATAACGGCATAATTAAAGTCGGCGATGAATTCGTCGATTGCTTCGAGAAGTTGTCTTGGACCTGTAGTAGGGGACTGCACATAAAAAATCATCCCTGGATGTCGGTTTAACGGTAAGTAACCTGTCCCAACCATGTAGCCTAATTGTTGTTTAGTGCGTAACTCATGAAAAAAGGTAGATGACATTGTATGGTTCAGTAGACTGAATAACGCCACACGTTCTGGTGTCGCCATCCGAGACTGATAGTAAACAATAATCGCACTATCTTGATGGGAAATGGTTTTTTCGCGAAGTAATGAACCTCTTTTATCTAGGTTGATAAGTTCGCGTGAAGACTCTGCGCTTGGTTTCGTGACTAAAGACAATAGATGTTGCAAACGCTTGCCGAGTTGCTGTGCTTCTTCAACCAGCCAATCCCCGTATACCAAACCTTCAAGATAAACTTTTTTGTAAAATTCGCTGACATGATTGTGTAAATCATCAAGTGTCAGTAGCGTGAGTTCTTCAGCCATTCTTGCGGGTTCAAAACTTCTTTTTTGTAGCGACACGGTTAAGCTGGTAAATAATTGAGATATTGGCTTAGCTTGAGCAACATTATTCCAGCTGCGTAATATCTGATTTTTAATCATACTAAAGCGTTGTTCGGTAAAGTTACGCTCGCGTGCTTTGTTGATGATTAGAGTGAGGAGCTTTTCTTGGTTACCCGTAAAACCGGTTAAATGCAGGGTAATGCCGCCTTGGTGAGGGTAAATATTGTAGTTAAGGCCAGCAACCTCTGCTTGGTATGTTGGTTCAGTCAGATAATCGATAAGCATTTCAACGTATAGTCTTGTTAATGCTGCTTGTCTAGGGGTTGAGCTCGCTTGATCTGAGTCTAACGATAAGTATAAATGCCCTTTAGGAACATTGAATTCATCATCTTTTTTATGCCAAATACGGTAACCTTCGCCTTCTGCAACAATAGTGGGTACTGGAGTATCGCTTTTGTCTGCCCTAGCTTGCGGGTTGGCGACAATAAACGGATTTCTTTCCGGAAGTTTAAGTGACTCTCTTACCGTAACGGAAGACCATTTTGCTATTTGTTGGGGTTGTAATGATCTCACTTGGTACGGAGTGTCGTACCATTTTGCTTGATTATCGACCTGTGATTCTTTTGCAACCGTAAGTAAGCGCATATTAGCTGCCGACATCATAGACAGCAGTTGTGTTGTTTCATCCTCTAGCATTTCATCCATGCGATAGTCGCCATAAATAATGTCTTCAATATCATAATGGTGCATGTTGATACTGAGATGGCTTGCTAAATCCAAGGTTTTGATCTGTTCTTGGAATCGAAACGCAGTGTTAAGTAAATTGGCTCGCTCTTGGTAACGCCATGCTTGTACACCTTGCAGCTTAATCAATTCAATGTATTCAAATACACAAGTTACCACTTCATCAAGCTCTGCAAATCCCTTGTCGGTTAATTGTATGCTGATTGAATAATCTTTGAAGTTGTAACCATTAACCCCACCGCCAGCAGATAAGTTATTGGCTAACCCCTGTACTTTTAAATAGGACAGTAAACTCCCTGGGCTTTCATTACCGAGTAAATGGCTGATAAATGTGAGTGGTTTTCGCTTATAAAATTGGTCTATCTCTGGCAGTGAAAAACTAATACTGACTCGTTTTTGATCTTTCAACGGTACAATTTGTATATGTTTTTGACATTGGTCCTTCGTTATCATTGCTTCAGATGGATAGTGTTTACTTACATTTCTATTGATAATGTTTGAGAAGTATTTTTTAACGATGGTGTCTAGCTCTGCAATAGGGCGTGGAGCGACAACGCACAATGTCATAATATTAGCACTGTAATGTTGTTGATAAAAAGCCAGCAATTCATCCCGAATGTCTGCTTGTTTACCCGCTAAAGTTGTTTGGTTACCGACAGAGAATTTTGAAAATGGATGTTTTGGATTAACGGTTTCTTTTTGAACTTGGTAAACTCGGCGAATATCATCCTTTAATTTTAAGCTAAATTCAGATTCGATTGCCTGCCTTTCACGATCCACTAACTCTAAGTCAAACTTTGGGGCAATAAAAAATTGACTGAATCGGTCTAATGAACCTTCTAAGGCTTCGGCATTAATGCTATAGAAAAAGTTAGTTTGTTCTGTGCCTGTCCAAGCATTATTACTGCCACCATGTTGATTAATATAAGCGTGGTATTCTCCTGAATCTGGATATTTCTCGGTGCCTAAAAATAACATGTGTTCAAGGAAATGCGCCATACCTGGTCGGTCAACAGGATCGTCAAAATGACCAACACTAACCGCCATAGATGCGGCTGCTTGATTTGATTGCATGTCTTCAACCAATAACACTCGAAGTTGGTTGTTCAACACTCGATATTGGTATTGGCGATGATCATTTTGGCTTTTATAAACTGCTGGAAATTCAGGCAAGAGGAGACTCCAGAAAAGATAACTTGTTATATATTGATCTTGTTATTACTTTTTAGCAAATTACCTTGGTCAGTTTTATTCAATTATCGACTAAAGTTTATCTAAATATGCTCAATTCTAGGTTTGTTGTTGCGCTGATTAACGCTACAATTGGTTAAGAATGATAATAAAAACATCACGAGAGAAGTATGCAGCTATTTTTGATGCGCCATGGTGAAGCGAGTTTTGATGCTCTGTCCGATAGGGAACGAAAGTTAACTGAAACAGGCCGTATTCAAACTGGCTATATGGCTAATTGGTTAGCAAAACAGGTCAGCCATTTTGATTTGGTGATTGTGAGCCCTTATTTACGTGCGCAGCAAACGTGGCAAGAAGTCAGTAAACACTTAGCTGAACCCCGTAAGTGGTTAGTACTTGATGATGTGACTCCCTCTGGCGATGCTAAAGTGGCGATAGATGTTGTGTTGGCTTATGCCGAGCAATATAAAGCCGATAATGTATTGGTTATAGCACATATGCCAATTTTAGGATTTATGGTCAGCGAGCTTGTGGCGGGGGTTGAGCCACCTTTGTTTGCTACCTCTGCGGTGGCTCACATAGACAAACAGACGCATAACGCGAGTTTTGTCGCAATGACGGCACCACATCAAGTTGTTGTGTAATGACAATAACGTTTTGAATCACATCTGAATAAAAAAAGGTAAGTGATTACTTACCTTTTTTATGTTCGCGCTTATTTCTTCGTATTAACGTCGGTGAGGTTGTTCACCAATATCAATTAATACCAATAACGCGGCATCGCCACCCCATTCTTTGGGTGCTTGGTGAAACGCTTTTACGTTTGGGTGTTGTGCTAACCACATTGGTGTTTGCTGTTTTAAAATACCCATTCCATAGCCGTGCATTACGCAGCAACAAATCGTGTTTTGCTTAACACATGCTTGGATAAGTGCGGCTAATTCAAGTTTGGCTTCTGCTTGACGCATGCCATGCAAATCAAGCAACAGGTCCGGAGAATAGTCACCACGCCTTAAGCGTTTTAATTCATGCTTATCTGTGCTGGTATTAATCCAACGCATAGGGCCATCTACCGGCAGAAGCGGCTGATATGTATCCGAAAAATAGCTATCAGCATGAATCTGCTGTTCTTTTATTTCGAACTGTTGTTTGGCTTTGACAGGCTGTTTAAAGTGGTGAGTATCTTGCCTTAGCGGTTTGATACCCTCGATTAATGCACTAAACAGCGATAAGTCTGGATAATTATCGTCTTTCATGGGCGTATTGTATTGAATTCTAGGTCATCTTAATAGACATCAGTTACAATAGCGCAGAACAATTTTTAAGGAGTGTGTTTTGGATAAGATCTTTGTAGATGAAGCTGTCACTGAGTTACGTACTATAGCTGATATGTTACGTTGGGCTGTCAGCCGTTTTAATGATGCCAATATTTATTATGGTCACGGAACGGATAATGCTTGGGACGAAGCCATTGCATTGGTTTTTGATGCTCTACACTTACCAGAAGATATCGGCCAGCAGGTTATTTTAAGTAACCTGACCAGTAGTGAAAAACACAAAATCGTTGAATTAATTATTCGCCGTGTACGTGAACGTTTACCGGTACCGTATTTGACCAATAAAGCCAAATTTGCGGGTCTTGAATTTTATGTTGATGAACGCGTACTGGTTCCGCGTTCGCCGATTGCCGAAATGATCAATCATCATTTTAGCCCATGGTTATATAACAAACCGGTTAATCGCATTATGGATTTATGTACTGGCAGTGCTTGTATTGCCATTGCTTGTGCCTATGCGTTTGAAGATGCTGAAGTTGACGCATTAGATATTAGCGAAGACGCACTTGAAGTTGCCCAAATTAATATTGAATCTTTGGGCGTGTTAGATCGTGTTTTCCCGATGCAATCCGATTTATTCTCAGCGATTCCAAAAGGCCAGCATTACGACTTAATTGTGTCTAACCCTCCATATGTAGATGCACAAGATATTGGTGATATGCCTGAAGAGTATCATCACGAACCTGCTATTGGGTTAGCGTCTGGCAATGATGGCTTAGATTTAACCAAGCGTATCTTAGCTAATGCGGCAGATTATTTAACAGAAACGGGTTTGCTAGTCGTTGAAGTCGGTAATTCAATGGTGCATTTGATTGAGCAATATCCTGATATGCCATTTGCTTGGGTTGATTTTGAATTTGGCGGTGATGGCGTGTTTGTATTAACCCGTGATCAGCTAGTTGAAAATGAATCACTTTTCGCCATCTATAAAGATAGTGAATAATAGCGACAAGAATCGCACTCAATGAAGTGAATAATTAATAGAGGTAGTTAACGCGCATGTCAGGAAATAGTATTGGTCAAAACTTTGTTGTTACAACATTTGGTGAAAGCCATGGTGTTGCTTTAGGTTGTATCATTGATGGCTGCCCTCCAGGACTGGAGTTAACCGTTGAAGATATGCAACATGATTTAGACCGTCGTCGTCCTGGCACGTCACGTTATACAACGGCACGCCGTGAAGCTGATGAAGTAAGAATTTTGTCAGGAGTGTTTGAAGGTAAAACCACTGGCACCTCTATTGGTTTGTTGATTGAGAATACCGATCAACGTAGCCAAGACTATTCAGATATTAAAGACACGTTTCGTCCTGGTCATGCAGATTATACCTACCAACAAAAGTATGGCATGCGTGATTACCGTGGCGGCGGGCGCTCGTCTGCACGCGAAACGGCAATGCGAGTTGCCGCAGGTGCGGTAGCAAAAAAATACCTCAAGCAAGTGCACGGCATTGAAATTCATGGCTATCTTGCTCAACTAGGACCTATTAGCGCTGACACTATTGATTTGACTCAAATTGAGCAAAATGCATTTTTCTTCCCTGATGCCAGTAAATTAGAAGCGTTAGATGAGTACATGCGTGGCTTACGTAAATCTGGTGATTCAATAGGCGCCAAAATTACTGTTGCAGCCACTGGTGTTCCTGTGGGATTAGGCGAACCCGTATTTGATCGCCTTGATGCTGATATCGCGCATGCGTTAATGGGCATTAATGCCGTTAAAGGTGTTGAAATTGGTGATGGCTTTGGTGTTGTTACTCAAAAAGGTTCAGAAGGTCGTGATTTAATGTCACCACAAGGTTTTGCATCTAACCATGCAGGTGGCGTATTGGGCGGCATTTCATCTGGCCAACCTGTTGTGGCTCATATTGCGCTAAAACCTACCTCGAGCATTAGCGTACCAGGTCAAAGCATGACAGTGCAGGGCGAAACAATCGATATGATCACCAAAGGTCGTCATGATCCTTGTGTGGGTATTCGCGCCGTGCCTATTGCTGAAGCGATGCTCGCGATTGTATTGATGGATCACTTGTTAAGACATCGTGCGCAAAACCAATATGTTACTAGTCAAACACCCGTTATCGGAATGCGATAATGTCCTCATTGAAACCCGCTGAACCAGATTTACGCTGGCTCAGAGCTTGTTATTTCTTTTTCTTTTCTATTCTTGGCATCATGGTTCCCTATTTGGGGGTTTTCTTTGATAGCCGAGGTTTCAATGCCCAAGAGATAGGTTTTTTGTTGGCCATTTTAATGGCCACTCGAATTGTCGCGCCTAACGTATGGGCGGCTGTAGCCGATCGCACTGGTATGCGAGCAGAATTGATAAAGCTTGGCTCCTTTGCTGCAGCGATTACCTATACCAGTTTTTTCTTCGACGGCAGCTTCATGTATCTTGCGGTTAGTTTAGCCATATACACTTTCTTTTGGAATTCCATTCTTGCTCAGTTAGAAGTGATTACGTTAGAAACGCTTGGTGATAAAGCTGAACGTTATGGTGCCATTCGAAGTTGGGGCAGTGTTGGTTATATTATTTTGGTGATAAGTGGTGGATTAGCGATTGATCACTGGGGCCCCGAAGTGTTGCCTTATATGGGGATGATACTGTTTTTAGGTTTGTTTGCTTGCTCATTGCCTTTACCCGCTAACCGTAGTGTTGTAGTCAATAAATCTGAGCGTCCTAAACTTACATTTGATAAATCATTAGTGTGGTTTATGCTATCTGCAATGTTATTGCAGATGAGTGTCGGACCATTTTATGGTTTTTTTGTATTATATCTAAAGCAGGTTGGCTACTCTGAGACCATCGCTGGAATGCTAGTTGCCTTAGGCGTGCTAGCTGAAATTGTTATTTTCTTTTATTCATCCCGTCTTATTCGCCAATACGGTATTCGAGTATTGCTTGTGGTGAGCATTCTGTTAACTGCCATTCGTTGGTTATTGTTGGCATTTGGTGTTGAACACGTTTCATTATTGGTCATCAGCCAACTATTACATGCTTTCACTTTTGGTTTAGTCCATGCCGCTTCAATCCATTTCATTCACCGTCATTTTTCCATCAGTCATCGAAGTACTGGCCAAGCGTTATACGCCAGTGTCAGTTTTGGTGTGGGTGGCGCATTAGGCACGTGGATAAGTGGCATGATTTGGGGTGATGGTAGTAGCACTATGTGGGTTTGGGTATTTGCGGCAGCTTGTGCATTTTTATCAATGATAGCGGTATTGCTTATCCCCAATATTAATGGCCAACCAGCGACTAATACATAATTGGTTAACTAGGTCATTCATTTACTCTTCATTTTTAGACACAGAAGTTATGTAATCAGCAAGGAGTCAGTGTGAAACGTTTTCGCTTAGGGGTAATCATTAATCCATTAGCTGGCCTTGGAGGCAGTGTCGGTTTAAAAGGCTCTGACGGCGTTGCCGTAGAAGCTATTGCCAAAGGTGCTATTCCCAAAGCACAACAACGCATGCAACAAGCTCTGGATGTCATTTTACCTTTCGTTAAACAAATCGATATTATTACTACATCTGGTGATATGGGCGGGAGCTTATGTCGTCAAATGGGTTTTTCGACTCAAGATGTATATACCGTGTTAGAAACTACCTCAATTGAAAAAACGTCTGCAATAGATACCCAACAAGCGGTTAAATGCTTACTTGATCATCAATTAGATTTGTTGCTATTTGCTGGCGGGGACGGTACTGCCCGTGATATTTATGCTGTAGTTGATGACTCATTTCCGGTGTTAGGAGTACCAGCTGGTGTTAAAATTCACTCGGGTGTATACGGTATTACCCCGCATGCTTCTGGGCTCGTTGTCAGCATGTTACTTAAAGGTGAGCTAGTGAGCTTAATGTCTGCTGATGTAATGGACATTGATGAGATTGCCTTTAGGCAGGGGATTGTAAAAGCGAAACGGTTTGGTGAAATGACGGTTCCTGCTGCGCCACGATATATACAAGCCGTGAAAATGGGCGGTAAAGAAGTTGATGAATTAGTGTTGGCCGATATTGCCGCCGATGTGATTGAATCAATGGACGATGAACTTTATATCATGGGTTCAGGCAGCACCGTAGCGGCAGTCATGGAAGACCTTGGTTTAGAAAATACTTTGCTTGGTGTCGATGTTATTCAGCATAAAAGCGTGATTGCTAAGGATGTTGCCGCGCAACAATTACTCGCGTTGATTGCCGATAAAAAAAGGTATTCTAGCGTCAAGCTAGTGATTACATTAATCGGTGGGCAAGGGCATATATTGGGTCGTGGCAATCAGCAGTTGTCACCGGAACTGATCCGGCAACTAGAAAAAGACAATATTTTAATCCTAGCCACAAAAACTAAGCTAAAAGCACTTGAAGGTAGGCCATTAATTGTGGATAGTGGCGACCCTGAATTAGATAAAGCACTCACTGGCTATTACAAAATAGTCACGGGTTACCATGATTACGTAATGTATCAGGTAGCCAACCCAGATTTAGTGGAGAACTAGAATATGTTAGAACAGTACGATGCAGCATTAGAGTCTTGGATTGAAGACAGTGTTAGCCACAGCGATGACGATGCGTTATTTGCTTGTGGTTATTTACAAGGCCACGTCGCCGTTGTATTAGCTGAATTAGAAGTCGAACCTGAACAAGATTTACCTGCGCTTGATCAAAAGTTGGTTAAATGTCTTGCGTTGGCAAATGAAGAATTAGATGAACATGATTTTTCATTAGTGGAAGCTGCATGGCAGCAGTTACGTCAACGTATTGTCGCTCAAGCGGCATAACCCGGAATAGATAAACAGCTTTTATGGTAAATTCCTCATTGCAACAAGTCACTATAGGTTTAGTTAATCCCAAAACGCCGGTCAATGTTGGCGGCATTATGCGAGCAGCTGGTTGCTACGGTGTTGATAACGTTTGCTATACAGGAAAACGTTATGAATTGGCGGCTAAGTCGGGTGATGCTCAATACGATGTTGACACTAAAGATGCTGCCAAGCGTATTCCTTTAATTGGTGTTGAGTCATTACTCGATAGTGTGCCTGATGGCGCAACCATAGTCTGTGTCGATCTTGTCGTTGGGGCGACTCCGTTGCCTTTATTCTCTCATCCAGATAATGCCTTTTATATATTCGGTCCGGAAGACGGCACTATTCCACAGCAATTAATTGATGCTGCTGATGATGTTGTGTATGTACCGACTGTAGGGTGTATGAATTTAGCTGCATCTGTGAATGTTTTGCTCTATGACCGGTTGGCTAAAACGAGTCAAATTAAAGCTGATGATGAATTAATTAAGCAAAGTCGTGACAATAATAATCGCACCAAAGTGAAACACTGGTTGAAGTCACTTTGATGAAATAACTGTATTGCACTTTAGATAATGCCGAATGAGAAATCATTCGGCATTTTTGTTTACGCGTTGTTGCGCACAATCGCCGACAGCAATACTCGTCAATAGAAAAGCCAGTGTTGTATGATTGAATGGTCAATATATTACTGTTGTATCATCTAACCCCAGAGCATAAACATTTCAAATAGAAGCTCGATATCATGGTTGTTGTTTAATGTTAGATATCAAATCAGTGATATAAATATTAAACATCAGTGGTTCAAAGCTTGATGAAGCGACTTATGTGGTAGACATTAGACATTAGAGATTAGACATAGGAAAGGCAATCGCCATTCATGATGATGTTTTCCATAAAGTTAACTTGTCACTATTTAGCTTGATGGCTTGGTAATGAATGCCTCTGAATTCGGCTTTAGTTAAGCATACACATTAGAAATCAATATTAGAAATCAATATTAGGAATGCATAGATGTCGATATTAAAGAAACTGTGTCAGTGGCTACCGTTTGGGAAAGTACCCGAAATGAGCGCCCAAGAAGTACATAAACGACTTCAGAAGAATGATATTCAGATTGTAGATGTTCGCTCAAAAATGGAATGGCACAAGTCGCATATTGAAGGCTCTAAAAACCTGCCTATCACGTCGCTTTCTATTGATTCGATAAAACAGCTTGAATTATCACCAGAGGTAACAACTGTCGTGATATGTCTCTCTGCCCATCGCAGTATCCCTGGGGTTAGAAAACTTAAACAGTTTGGATTTACTGATGTATATCAACTTAAAGGTGGGATGTTGAGCTGGTGGAAATTATCGCTACCAACATCGAAATAACACACTAGAAAAGATACTCAACTGATGAAGTTAATATTTTTGGTTCAGGGGGTATAAATGTCGACTGGGCTCATAACAGTTTTTATTTTTTGAGTCCGGCGAGTGACACTAATCATTTCATACTCTCTGGACGAGCTATACAGATTAATTAACATGTGAGATTGAGATTAAAATATAAAAATAGGGGCACGATAAAGATATAGCTCTGATTGCAGATAATTAAAGCAGGGAAATTATAAGGAAAGGTATAACAATAGAAAATGGTTGCGGGAGTAGGACTTGATAAAAATCTAAGACCTTCGACTCTTTGTTTATAAAAAGCTGAGCATGACGACAGGAACTAATTGCACAATGGGATTTTAAGGGTTTAAAAAGGAATTAATTGAAATGAGAAAATTACTAATAGAAAATGGTTGCGGGAGTAGGACTTGAACCTACGACCTTCGGGTTATGAGCCCGACGAGCTACCAACTGCTCCATCCCGCGTCCGATAAACGCTATCAATTATTTTAATTCTATTGACTAAAGAAATGGTTGCGGGAGTAGGACTTGATAAAAAAACTACGACCTTCGACTCTTTATTGATAAAAATCTAAGCCCGACAAACTACCAACTACTCTATCCTGCGTCCGATAAAACGCTATCAATTATTTTAATTCTATTGACTAAAGAAATGGTTGCGGGAGTAGGACTTGAACCTACGACCTTCGGGTTATGAGCCCGACGAGCTACCAACTGCTCCATCCCGCGTCCGATAAAC
>NZ_JBEOPM010000026.1:0-65279 GCF_040310165.1 Shewanella sp. AC91-MNA-CIBAN-0169 | reverse complement strand
CTGTGCGTTATCAACTTGCTGGGGGACGAGTTGTTAACACGGTCAAACATCCTTGCCAAAACGGTTTTGATATTTAGTTCCGTAAAACACCTTAATAAAAATGACGTTATTAGATTAATAGAGTCTGGGGACCCAATAACGCCTGAACTGTTATGTTAGCTGCCTTCCTTAACGGCTAACGGTAGAGCGATAAAGCGGCAAGGATGCAAGATAGTTTGCGCTTATTATTATTAGAATGTTTGTTGCTGTGCGTTATCAACTTGCTGGGGGACGAGTTGTTAACACGGTCAAACATCCTTGCCAAAACGGTTTTGATATTTAGATCTGTAAAACACCTTAATAAAAATGACGTTATTGGATTATAGAGTCTGGGGACCCAATAACGCCTGAACTGTTGTGTTAGCTGTCTTCTTGACGGCTAACGGTAGAGCAATAAAGCGGCAAGGATGCAAGATATTTTGCGCTTATTTTTTATTAGAATGTTTGTTGCTGTGTTATCAACTTGCTGGGGGACGAGTTGTTAATACGATCAAACATCCTTGCCAAAACGGTTAATGTTACTAACTTGCCATTGTTTGTAATTGTTGACTTAACTGGGCAATCTTTTGTTGTAAATAGGCTATTTCTGATACGATCGCGCCCTTGCTTTCAGTTTGGCGACTATCGTTATTTCTCACCCATTGATAAACCGTTTTAGCCGACACGCCATATTGTTTTGCTACGTCGGATAATAATCGATTATGGTTTTTGACCTCATTAATCACTTGTCTTTGTAAGTCGATTGGATACTGTCTTGCATTTGACATATTCATCAAATAATTTCCTTCCGATTTATCTATGTTTACCTGAGCGAGTTTCAACTTCATCCCACTGACTGCAACCGAGATGTGCTAAGAAAAAAATGTTTTGGCGGCATTGTGCAATGACATTATTGACCATGACATTTATCGATATAATGCTACGTATTACGGTTATTTTATTCATCGCTATCTCCTACAATTACAATGGACTGCTTAAAAAATAAACTACTACTTAGTAGGTACGTATTTCTTATATGGAAAGCTTGTGCCAACTTTGATAAATATTTTTAGTTGTTATTTATCAGTATATTACATATTACCTGTAGTTTTGTTATTTTTGAGTAGTCAACCAGATTGGTGCAATTGCACTAATGTGGTGAGCATGTGCTGCCGGCAACACATTACGGTTGTGATTGTCGTAGCGCAGTATGGATGACAAATATGGCAAAAAAAGGTCACCTTAATGACAAGATGAAGGCAAGGTTTTCACCGAATGAGTTGTTGCCAGTTGATGGTTTGAAAAACGTTAATAAAGTGAGGCTGCAGACATAGCTGCAAAAGTGATCAGAGTACTAAGCGCTTGGTAAATGAGCTTATGTGTGAAAAAGACTTATGTGTATAGAGACGCCGCCGACGTCCGTAAAATTGCACTAGATAGCGCAATTTCGTTGGACGACATGATATGTACGATTTAAATCAATGATTTAGTGCATTAAAAATAATGTGGCTAGGCCCAAAAATGCAAATAAGCCAACGACATCTGTTACCGTCGTTAACACCATACCCCCCGCCAACGCAGGATCGATATTTAGCTTTTTTAACATTATGGGGATAGTGGCGCCAGCAAAGCCTGCTACCGTCATATTAATCAGCATGGCACTGCCAATTAATCCACCTAATGCGATGTCGTCTTTCCAAAGCCATACCGCAAAAAAGACCAATACAGACCACATTAAACCGTTCAATAATCCGATGCTTAATTCCTTACCAATTAACCAGCGTGAGTTACTTTGGCCAATATGCCCAAGTGCAATCCCGCGGATGACGAGTGCTAGGGTTTGATTACCCGCAACGCCTCCCATACTCGGTACAATGGTCATTAAAATTGCGATGGTGGCGAATTGCTCTAAGGTACCTTCAAACATGTTACTGACAGATGAGGCTAGTAATGCTGCAAATAGATTGATGGTTAGCCATAGAGAGCGTCTCAGAGTGCTTTTAAGCACAGGGCCAAAGGTATCTTCATCATCATCCATCCCTGCCATTCCCATCATTGAATGTTCGGCATCCTCGCGGATGACATCAATAACGTCATCGATAGTAATTCGACCAAGCAATTTTGCTTGGCTGTCGACGACTGGGGCAGATATCCAATCCATCCGTTCAAATTTTTGCGCCACATCTTTATCGGACATCTCTACAGGAATACTTTCTAATTCTGTGTCCATAATACTGCGGACCGTTACGCTTGGATCGCATGTGAGTAAATCAGCTAATCTTACTCCGCCTAAAACATGATCATGGCGATCCACAACATATAAAGTATCAGTCGTATCAGGTAAATTTCCCCGTTGACGTAAATAGCGTAATACCACTTCGATATTGACATCTGGTCTTAGGGTGACGGTATCAGTATTCATGATACTGCCGGCAGTATCATCTGGGTAACGCAATGCTTGCTCTACTCTATCCCGGTCTTGGCTTCGCATTGATTTGAGCACTTTCTTGTAAACATCATCGGGTAAACTGCGAAGAATATAGGCCATGTCATCTGTATCCATGCCTATTGTGGCCTGGGCAAGCTTCTCTGGTGTCATGCTGCTAATAAGTGAATCTTTAAGTTCTTCACCTAATTCGTCAAGAATTTCCCCAGCATATTGTTGGTCAATGAGTTGCCATAACACCTGACGATTTTTGGGCGGTGATGATTCGAGAATAAGGGCGACATCGTTAGGTGACATGGTATGTAGCATGTTACGGGCATGGACAAACAGACCACTGTCTAGTGCTTGAACGAGTTGATTGAGACGTTGTTCTGTTATCTCATTGTCTAGGTACTCTTTACCCATATATCTACTTCCTATTCGTCATACTTATATTATTCAGTATGTCATTATTCTGGGTTTCTCAGGTTGTACAGTTCAAGGCGTATAAATGCAGAAATAGCTGTCTTTACGTAAGACAATGAAATGCAGAAATAAAATACTTAAATGACTTCTGCGGTGAAATTCTGCAGCAGCCAATGCTGCTTTACATACTATAGACGTACCACGTCACGGAAACAGAGTTGCACTGGATCCGTTGCTAGAAGCGGTAATGTCTTTATCATGTTAAACGCTAACTCCCGCAGGATGAACTGATACTAATGAGATTGGTATCAACTGCGAGAGATAAACCTAAGGGCTAATATTTTTGAGGGACTGATGTCTACTGGTGATCATCAATGTCGTGACAGTTTGGTTAGTATGGCCTAGTCATTTAGAGGCCGCATAAAATAAGGATGACGGTGGCTTAAAGCATGAGTAACTTGCAGCTATTCACACATTACAGGCTATTTATAAATTCAATGCGATTAAAAAATTAACAAGATTCATCAAATTTAGCATTAATGAGATCGCACACTGCGTTTAATGCCACTTCAGCATCTGGGCCTTGAGCTGTCACCGTAATCATTTTACCGATACCACTTTCAAGCATTAATAGCCCAAGTACGCTAGCTGCGCTGGCGTTTTTTTCGCCTTGAGTTAAGGTGATGTTAGCATCAAAATCCGCCGCTAACATCGCGAGTTTTGTGGCGGCACGGGCGTGTAAGCCCAATTTATTTGAAATGGTCACTTGGCGTTCAAGTTTGATCATTGACGCGATCCTATGCTCACTTAGTTATTAGTATCACTGATATTTAATTCTCTGTGGCGAGCATTAACCGTGTGTTTACTGCCTTGTCGAAATCGTTTTGCTAATTGATCTGCAATATATACCGAACGGTGCTGACCACCAGTACAACCAATCGCGATGGTAAGGTAACTGCGATTGTTACGTTCTAAATGCGGCATCCAAGTTTCAAATAGGTTTTCAATTTGCCAAATAAATTTATTAACTAATGGCTGACGACCTAAAAATTCTTGTACGGGCTCATCTAAACCCGTAAATGGACGCAGTTCTATTTCCCAATGTGGGTTGGGTAAAAAGCGTACATCAAACATAAAATCTGCTTCTGTCGGCATGCCGTGTTTAAAGCCAAAAGATTCAAAGTTAATCACTAACTCTTTATCAACACTGCCTAATAATATTTGCCTAACTTGGTCGCTTAATTCGTAGATATTTAGCGCAGAAGTGTCGATATAGTGATCAACAATTTTTGCGATAGGCTCAAGTAAACGGCCTTCTAGTTTTATCGCTTCTTGCAGTGAAATATGATTTTTAGATAACGGGTGTAATCGACGTGTTTCGCTGTAACGTTTAAGCAATACTTTGTCATTGGAATTTAAAAAGAAACTGATAATTTCAGTGTCATTTTGAAGTAGTGCCAATTGGTCTTGAAGCACTTTACCTTGTTCTGCAATGTTACGAACATCAACGCTAATCGCAACCAAATCATTACTGCCTTTAAGCTGGGCTAATAATGTGCCAATGAGTGGTAAAGGCAAATTATCAACACAATAATATCCTAGGTCTTCTAATACTCTCAGGGCAACGGATTTCCCTGAGCCTGAACGTCCCGATACTATAACTAGTTTCATGCAGTAATAACCTGATAAAGTTCTGTTGCGTCGTGAGTTTTACGAAGCTGTTTCAATATTTGCTTATCGCTTAACTTTTGGGCCATGCTCGATAACGTGCCTAAATGTTGTTGGCACTGGTCTGCAGGTACTAACAAAGCAAATAAAAGATCCACGGGTTGCTTATCGATTGCATCAAAGGCAATGGCTTCTTCACATTTAATAAATATCGCGATAGGGTGATCGATGGTCGTTAATCTACCATGAGGTATCGCAATGCCATTTCCTATACCTGTGCTACCCATTTTCTCTCTCGCTAACAGGCTTTCAAAAACCTCTTGCGAAGACAGGGTTGGGTACTGGGCAGCGACTAAATTGCTGATGAGTTCCAGTACTTTTTTCTTACTGCCCGGTGTGGCACAGGTAGTGCATTCCGGCTGCAGAATGGTACAAAGTTCCATCGTTAGTGTTTTGTATTCTTCTCTTTGTGTTTAATTACCTGACGGTCGAGTTTATCGATCAGGGCGTCTATTGCAGCATACATATCAGTACTTTCTGACATTGCAAAAATTTCTGCGCCATTAATGTTGATTTTGGCTTCTGCTTTTTGTTGTAATTTTTCTACATTGAGCACAACGTGTACATTATGGATCTGATCGAAGTGTCGTTCAAGCTTTGAAAATTTACTGTGGATGTATTCACGTAAAGATTCTGTTATTTCGACATGACGTCCAGTCAGACTTATTTGCATAAAAAATCCTCCATTGCCTAGTAGGTTATAAACTCTTACGTTGGTTTGAGGGCGGGATCATCATTGCTTCACGGTATTTTGCTATCGTACGACGAGCAACGTTTATGCCCTGTTCTGCCAGAAGCTGAGCCATTTTACTGTCACTCAGTGGTTTTTTCTGGTTTTCTGCGGCAACCAGCTTTTTGATAAAAGCACGAATGGCCGTTGATGAGCATTCCCCGCCATCGTCAGTACTGACATGGCTAGAGAAGAAGTATTTTAGTTCAAATAAGCCTCGAGGGGTGTGCATATATTTTTGTGTGGTGACTCGTGAAATGGTCGATTCATGCATTTCTACAGCTTCAGCGATATCATTGAGCACCATAGGCTTCATGGCTTCTTCGCCATATTCAAAAAAGCCTTGCTGAAATTGCACAATGCAATTTGCCACTTTAAGTAAAGTATCATTACGGCTTTCAATACTTTTAATAAACCATTTAGCCTCTTGCAGATGGCCTCGAATAAATTGACTATCCGACGGGTTTTTACTGCCTCTAGCCATGGCTGCATATTGCTGATTAACACCAATTTTAGGCATGTTGTCTGGGTTTAACTCTACTACCCAACGGCCATTTTTCTTTAATACTGTGACATCGGGAATCACGTATTCATCATCCATGGGGGTAATTAATAAGCCCGGACGAGGATTGAGTGTCTGGATTAGAGTGATTGCGTCACGTAACTCATTTTCTTTTAGTTTTGTTTTACGCATCAATAATCTGAAATCACGGCCAGCAATTAACTCTAAATAGCCTTTAATTAACAAACGGGCATTATCGATATGGGGTGTGTCGTTAGAGTATTGCGCTAATTGAATAAATAGGCATTCGCTTAAATCACGTGCTGCAACACCCACAGGATCAAAGTGTTGAACGCGTTTTAATACCGCCTCAACCTCATCTAGTTCCACATTTTCATCACCCATGGCTTCGAGAATATCTTCGGTACTTTGGGTTAAATAACCGCGTTCATCAATGGCATCAATAATGGCGGTGGCAATGGCGAGATCGGTGTCTGAAAATGGAGTGAGATTTTTTTGCCATTCTAAGTGTTCGTACAGACCTTCGGTGGTTTCACCTTGAAAGGGCATGTCGTCATCGCGCATGCTTGCACTGCCTGAACCTGACATAGGTGAGGCTGTGTATACTTCATCCCATGTGGTATCCATGGCTAAATCATCCATGGTTTCTTTGGTCATGGATTCTGCTATGTCGACGGTGGAAGTGTCTTTTTCGACATTAACAATACTGTTGTCACTAAAGTCTGTATCCGCTTGGTCGCGGTTTTCTTTTAAGGAGTCTTTTGCTTCAGAAAACTCATCTTCTATTTCAAGCAATGGATTTGAATCTAATGCTTGTTGGATTTCCTGCTGTAGCTCCAATGACGATAATTGCAGTAAGCGAATGGCTTGCTGCAATTGTGGGGTCATGGTTAAGTGTTGACCCATTTTAAGTTGGAGTGACGCTTTCATTTACCGCTTATCCCTAGATGATTTTCCATAAAAATGACAATCTCGAACTGTAATAGATTGCCATAAACATCAATGACATTTAACGTTGTTTAGGTATCGTTCAATGAAATGAGTTAGCTAGACTAAAAGGCCAGTAAAGTAACTATAGCTTGAATTGTTCACCTAAGTACACAGCTCGAACTTGTTGATTACTTAATATCTCATCTGGTGTGCCTTCGGCAATTAAATTACCCTGGCTAACGATATAGGCTCGCTCACAAACGTCTAGCGTTTCACGTACGTTATGGTCGGTAATTAATACCCCTAAACCGCGGTTTTTAAGTTGTTGGATGATTTTTTTAATGTCGATGACCGAAATAGGATCAACACCAGCAAAGGGCTCATCAAGCAAAATAAATTTTGGATTAGCAGCTAAAGCGCGCGCAATTTCAACACGACGACGTTCACCACCCGATAACGACATGCCTTGGCTGTCGCGTATGTGAGTAATGTGGAACTCTTCGAGTAAGTGCTCAAGTTGCTCAATACGTTGGTCTGTGCTGAGCTCTTTGCGAGTTTGCAGTACGGCCATTATGTTGTCGTAAACGGTGAGCTTGCGGAAAATACTGGCTTCTTGTGGTAAGTAACCTATACCTTTGCGGGCGCGCAAATGCATTGGATCGGCAGTAAGGTCGTCATCGTCAATCAATATTCGGCCTTTATCGCTTTTTACTAAGCCGACAACCATATAAAAGGTGGTGGTTTTACCTGCACCATTGGGGCCTAAAAGACCGACAATTTGGCCGGTTTTAACCGTTAAGCTCACATCTTTAACAACTTGACGAGCTTTATAGCTTTTAGCTAGATTTTCAGCGGTTAAGGTAATTTGGGTCATGGTTTGATCTGCTTGTTAACAGGAATTTCAGGGAGTTTTTGCTTTGGCGCTGACTCGTCTTGGAAATTCTCTGGTTGAATGATGGTGATTACCCGATCTTGTCCTGTACCAGTACTTTCGGCAATCAGCTCTTGAGCACTGATGTTGTACTTGATTTTATTACCGGTAACCTGGCTACCAGATTGATCCAATTTGGCGTTGCCAGTCAATGTGAGTGTAGTAGTGGCAAGGTCATAGCTAATTTCGTTAGCACTTGCGGTACCAATTTTACCGTCATCTAATTCTTGTGAAAATGTAGCTGGGGTGCCAGTAGCAATTAATCTCTTGCTGGTGGTGTTTTCAGGGGTAAACGCCCGTAACTGATCTGCATTGATATTAATCGTGCCTTGGACAATCGTTACCGGACCATTAAAAACAATTTGATTATTCTTAATGTCGGCAGACTGACTGACTGAAGCGATTTTCAATTCTTGTTTCAGATCCCCTTGTTTCGCTATGGCAGGCAAACTCAATATACAAAGTATGCTACTTAATAACATAACATTGGCGCGAGTGTGGAGACGATTAATGTGGCTCATATGTTCCTTCTACCTGGCTTAGTAGCGATAATTTTTGCGAATTCAAGTCAGCATGTAGGCCTAAACCTTGAATAATAAACCCTTTACCTTTGATGTACACCATCTCTTGCGAGGATCCTATCATAGTGGTTAAATCCACCGAAATAGCTTGGGTACTCAGTGACTGCAGGGGTTCTTCTATATCAATGGCATCAATAATAACATTATTTTCTAATGTGACTTTGCTGGTATTTTTATTCAATTGCCCACGGTCTGCACTTAATTGCCATTGTGCTTTACCGTTTTCAGGGTAAATGAGGTAAATCGGTTTGGTAAAGTGAGTGATGTCACTTGAGGCGTAATGCTCCATGTGTTCGGCGCTGACTCGACTTTCGACGAAACCTAGTTGATTGAATTCTGTAGTGCGTAGGTTATCTGCAACAAAATCTGGGCGCTCAATACCGCGTATTTGTACCGCGTCCATTTCACTGCGTTTTACTTGTGCTTGCCAGTACAATATAAAAGCAAGCCCAAAAAAAGCAATAATACCTAGCGTGACTCTACTCATATACTCATACCATGAGCACTGGCAAATTTATCTTGGCTTAATAGTAATAAATCGGTGAGTTCACGCAGTGCGCCGTGGCCACCATTGAGGGTGGTTGTCATATGGCACTGTTGTTTGACAAACGGATGACCATCACCGACACAAACGGCTAGTCCTACGGCTTTCATTACAGGTAGGTCTACCATGTCATCGCCAATGTAAGCCACTTCATCAGCAGTCACATTATAGAGCGACAATAATTGCTCAAAAGGCTCAAATTTATTATCAATACCTTGATAAATATGTGTTACACCTAATGCCGTCATGCGGTTTTCAACAATCTTGGATTTACGTCCTGTTATCACGGCAACATGGATACCACTGGTAAGCAAAGAACGCACACCATAACCGTCACGAGTATGGAACGCTTTGAGTTCTTCACCTGCATTACTGAGGTAAATACGTCCATCTGAAAATACTCCATCGACATCACAGATTAACAGTTTGATTTTTTGAGCTCGTTGCCAAATATCATTGCTGACAGGGCCGTAAAATCCTTGGTGAAACGAGGTTGATTCTGACATGATTAAATGACTCCAGCTTTAACCATATCGAGCATGTTTAATGCTCCGATCGGTTGATGTTTTTCATTAACGACAATCAGTCCGTTGATGCTCTTTTCATCCATGATTTGCAGTGCTTGTGCGGCTAAAATCCCCGCAGGGCAGGTAACACAATTTTCGGTCATAACCTGGGCAATAGGAGTGATTCGAAGATTCACGTCTGCATCGATAACCCGGCGTAAATCACCATCGGTAAAAATGCCCACAAGTTTATTGGCATGGTCGACTACTGCCGTCATGCCAAGGCCCTTTTTAGATATTTCATAAAGTGCCTCAGTAATACAAATATCATCATTGACGATCGGTAAATCATCGTCTTTATGCATGACATCGTCGACTTTTAGAAGTAATTTTCTTCCAAGAGAGCCACCAGGGTGTGATAAGGCAAAGTCATCACGAGTAAAACCTTTTGCTTGTAATAAAGCAATGGCTAATGCATCGCCCATAGCAAGTGTTGCAGTGGTGCTGGAAGTGGGTGCTAATCCTAATGGACATGCTTCTTCTTGCACTTGAATGCATAAATGGATTTTGGATAAACGCGCCATATTGGAGTCTGGTTTACCGGTCACCGCAATCACTGGTACACCCATACGCTGGATAACAGGCATTAATGTCAGTATTTCGCTTGATTCACCAGAGTTGGAAATGGCGAGTACAATGTCATTTTTGGCTAATGCGCCCAAATCACCATGACTGGCTTCACCAGGGTGAACAAAAAATGCCGGTGTGCCGGTGCTGGCAAAGGTCGCGGATATTTTGTTACCAATATGACCGGATTTGCCCATCCCCATGACAATTACTTTACCTTTACACTGCATGATCAATTGACATGCTTGGTCAAACTCAACCGAGTCTACATATTGATATAAATTATCTAAGGCAGCTTTTTCTATATCAATGACTTTACGACCCCATTGACGAAATTGAGTGTGATTTACCATGCGACTCTCTCTGTTAGCTTAATACTTTACTTTCATGCTCCAATCTAATGCGACTGAAAGACAACAATTTGGTACGCAATAAAGGTGATTAATAATAGTGCGCCATGCCAGCGAGTAAGTTGTTGCTTAGCGCCACTGGATAATACTAAAACGGCTAATGCTGCACTGGTGCCTAATACCATATAGAAGTCTCTTCCACTGGCTGAAGCATCTATTTCACCAGGGGAGATCAATCCTGGTAGTGCCAGTACCGCAAGAATGTTAAACAAGTTAGACCCAACAATGTTACCAATGACAAGGTCGTGTTCTTTTTTTAATACACCAGCAATACAGGCCGCTAATTCTGGTAGGCTGGTTCCTACTGCGATAATGGTTAAGCCAATCACAAGATCTGACAACCCATAAAACTTTGCAATACCTACAGCGCCATCGACCATCCAACTTGCTGATAGCGGGAGCAATATAATACCGACGACCAGCCAAATGATAGCATGAAAGGTTGGCACATTTTTAGGGATCTCAGATTCAAGTTTATCATCTAAGCTGTCTGGGGTTTTGTCATGAGTAGCTTGCCAAATGAAATATCCCATCAACAACAAAAGTAATGCAATAAGCATGATACCTTCTGTTTGTGTCAACACATTATCATGCAAGGTGTAACCGGCAAATACCGTAGCAGCAAGCATGATAGGTATTTCGCGTTTTAAGGTCTTCGAATCTAAGCTAATGGCACCTAGTAAGGCTGTTAATCCTAAAATTAAGGTAATGTTAGCAATGTTTGAGCCCAATACGTTACCAATGGCGGTATCACGCATGCCATCCATTGATGCGGTGGCCGCAACAAACATTTCAGGTGCAGAGCTACCCATAGCAACAATGGTGAGTCCAATTAACATCGGAGGTAAGCCTAAGTTGCGGGCAAATGCCGCCGCCCCATAGACAAATCTATCCGCACTCCAAACTAAAACAGCAAGGCCAACAACTAACATTAGGATATTAACTAGCATGTGATTCCGATAGTAGTATTTAATTAACGACTATTTTCGCTGGATTTTTATCAAATTGAAAGCATTGCACAGTAATTGCTCTGGTAATGAAGAGTGTTGATATGGATATAGTTGTCGCTTAATCGACAATTACAGTACAATTTACTCTTCAACTTAAAGCAAGGAAGGCTGTTATCTCCTCAACGCCAATGTCTGATATGAGCAAATCAATTAATAAACCTTTGGTCGAAGTTAACCATTTAGCGTTTAGCCATGGTTCACACGTGATTTATGAAGATATTTCTTTATCGATTCCCAAAGGTAAAGTAACCGCTATCATGGGGCCCAGCGGTATCGGTAAAACCACCCTATTAAAATTGATTGGCGGACAGTTAACCCCCAACAGTGGGCAAGTTTTATTCGATGGCCATGATATACATAAGCTTAAACGCAAAGATCTGTTTGAATTGCGTAAGCGCATGAGTATGCTATTTCAAAGTGGTGCAATGTTTACCGACCTTAATGTTTTCGATAATGTCGCGTTTGCATTAAGAGAGCATTCTGGATTACCTGAAGAGATTATCCGCTCCATTGTATTGATGAAGCTGCAAGCTGTCGGACTTCGCGGTGCCGCGTATATGATGCCTAATGAGTTATCTGGTGGTATGCAGCGTCGAGCCGCATTGGCGCGAGCGATTGCACTTGAACCTGAGATGGTGCTGTACGATGAGCCCTTTGCCGGACAAGATCCTATTTCAATGGGCATGCTAGTAAAACTTATTCGTGAGTTGTCGGATTCATTAAAACTCACTTCAGTAGTGGTTTCTCATGATGTAGATGAAGTATTAGGTATTGCAGATTATGTCTATGTGATAGCCGATAAAAAAGTCATTGCACATGGAACACCAGAGCAATTACGTCAATCTGACAATCCACAACTGGTCCAGTTTATCAAAGGCGCGCCAGATGGCCCTGTGCCATTCCATTATCCTGCAGAGGATTATCAAGAGGAGCTACTTCGTGGGCGTAATTGATTATATTGCCGACACCGGCAAATATGCACTGAGATTGGTGCAGGGTTATGGTCGAGCGGGCATCATGTTATGGCGCGCGATTGCGCATTTTCCTAACATCAAAAAAGGTACCCCATTACTGATTAAGCAAGTTTATGTGCTTGGTGTTCGTTCAATGGTCATCATTTTAGTGTCCGGTTTGTTTATTGGCATGGTATTGGCTCTGCAGGGATATAATATTTTAGTTGGGTTTGGCACTGAAGAAAGCTTAGGCCCAATGGTAGCGTTAAGCTTATTACGCGAACTTGGGCCTGTCGTTGCTGCATTATTATTTGCCGGACGAGCAGGTTCAGCGTTAACCGCCGAAATAGGCTTAATGAAATCGACAGAGCAATTGTCGAGTTTAGAGATGATGGCGATAGACCCATTAAGGCAAATCATCGCACCGCGTTTTTGGGCGGGTGTCATTAGCATGCCATTACTGGCGTTAATGTTTAGTCTAGTGGGTATTTTAGGTGGGCACTTAGTCGGTGTTGAATGGAAGGGCATTGATAGTGGTGCGTTTTGGTCTATTCTTCAAGCATCGGTTGAGTGGCGACAAGATATTGTTAACTGTTTGATAAAAAGTGCTATTTTTGGTGTGGTGGTGACATGGATAGCCTTGTACCGAGGTTATGAAGTTCAACCCAATCCAGAAGGCATCAGTCGTGCGACAACCTCAACGGTTGTGCAGGCAAGCTTAGCTGTTTTAGCGCTGGACTTTTTGCTTACGGCAATCATGTTTGGAAATTAAGATTTTTTCATTGTTTAGATTAATTTAAGTGGTTTAATAGTATGTTGACACGGAAAATAGAGTTATTAGTAGGTGTATTTTTATTGTCAGGTTTGTTGGCATTTTGCGTATTAGTATTCAACGTTGCTAATGTGAAAGTAAAATCCAATGCCCAGACTTATACCTTGGTGGCTGAGTTTAATAATATCGGTGGCCTAAAAGTACGTTCGCCGGTAAAAGTTGGCGGAGTCGTTGTCGGACGCGTGACTGATGTTACCCTTGATAGCCATAAATTAGTGCCTGTTGTGACGTTAACAATGGATAAGCGCTTTGATAAATTCCCCGAAACCAGCAGTTTGGCCATTTTGACTTCAGGGTTACTTGGGGAGCAGTTCATTGGTCTAACACCTGGATTTATGGACGATGATATTTCGATGCTTGCCGATGGCGATAAAGTACATGACACGCGTGGTGCATTGATTTTAGAAGATTTAATTGGTCAGCTGTTATACAGCATGTCATCTAAAGATAAATAGGATCCCTATTATGAAAACGTTTTTTAGTCGTGTTATAGCTTTATGCCTAGTGGGTAGCGCTGTTATCAGCCAAGGTGCTACGGCTGCTAATGATGAGGTGAATACTAGTGATCCTTATGAGATGATCAAACAAGTAGCCAATATGACCTTTGATCGGTTTAAATCAGATAAAGAATTAATTAATGCCGATTTAAGTCATTTAAAAGTGATTGTACGTGAAGAGCTTATGCCTTACGTCGATTATAAATACGCTGCATATAAAGTCATGGGGCAGTATTTAAGTGATACCACCGTAGATCAACGTAACCGTTTTGTTGAGGCTTTCGAAGGCTATTTGGTCGCAACTTATGCTCAAGCATTAACAGAATATACCGATCAAAAAGTGGCCTTTGATCCGCCGAGTGATTTTAGCGACGAAAAAATAGTTGAAGTGAACGTGCAGATTATCGAAAAAGGTCGTCCACCGATTAAAATTCAATTTAAAGCGCGTCGTCTGAAAGACAACACTTGGAAAGCATTTGATTTAGTGGCGGAAGGGGTGAGTTTACTCGCCTCTAAACAGTCTGAAATTTCAAACTTAATCCGTCAGCAAGGTATTGAAGCGGTGATTACAATGTTGAATGATAAAACCCAACAGAATATTGATCGCCAACCAGCAAAAGAAGCAGCTGCGTGATTACCTTTAATCAACAAGAGCAACGTTGCATTGTCAGCGGTCGGTTAACACAAGATGATGTAAAACAATTGTGGCCTAAACGCCATGAATTGTTTACTGCATCTACTCAAGTGGTAGACTTATCAGCATTGGAATACGTCGACAGTGCAGGTGTTGCATTGTTATTAGCGTTTATCAAACTACATGCTTCAAGTAGCCAAGAAACAAGTGTGTCACGTCAATTGGTTAATCCAAGTGATCAGCTCAAGAAAATGATTGAGCTTTATGATTTAGACGCTTTTTTCAGCCAAATATAGTCTCAAATAGTAAAGGTAATTGATTTCATGGAATGCAAGGTTATTGAACAGATTTTAACAGAGGCGTTGTCGCTAACAGAAGCACATGTGACCTCTGATGGCAGCCATTACAAAGTGGTCGCCGTGGGTGAATGCTTCGAAGGCATGAGCCGTGTAAAACAGCAGCAGGCGATTTATACTCCTTTAGCTGAGCAAATTGCCAGTGGTGAATTGCACGCGTTAACGATTAAAACTTTTACGCCTACCCAGTGGAAGCGTGAAAAACTTTTCAATATGTAACAACTGAGACTCACAGTGGATAAATTAACTATTAAAGCCAGCAACCCTTTAGCTGGCGAAGTCGTGATCTCTGGTGCAAAAAACGCAGCATTGCCAATTTTAATGGCTGGCGTATTAGCTGAAACAGATTTTATTGTCTCAAATGTGCCTAACTTACGTGACGTGATCACCAGCTGTGAACTACTACGCTGTTTAGGTGCAGAGGTTGAAGACTTAGGCGGTAGCCGCATTCGTATTTCAACCACCAATTTAAATGAATACTGCGCCCCTTATGATTTAGTCAAAACAATGCGCGCTTCTATTCTTATTTTAGGTCCATTGCTTGCCCGTTATGGTACTGCAGATGTTTCTTTGCCTGGCGGTTGTGCTATTGGCGCACGTCCGGTGAATCTGCATTTACATGGTTTAGAGTTAATGGGAGCTAAGATTGAAGTCAAAGAAGGCTACATCAAAGCGCGCGTAGATGGTCGTTTAAAAGGCGCACATATCTTTATGGATATGGTCAGTGTCGGCGCAACTGAAAACTTGCTTATGGCCGCTGCGTTAGCTGATGGCACCACAGTGATTGAAAATGCTGCCCGTGAGCCTGAAGTCACTGATTTAGCACATTGCTTAATTGCTATGGGTGCAAAGATTACTGGTGTAGGCACTGCGACCTTAAAGATTGAAGGGGTTGAGCGTTTATCGGGTTGCGAATATCGTGTTATGCCTGATCGCATCGAGACCGGTTCCTTCCTGGTTGCCGCAGCGGTAACACGTGGCAAAATTCGCTGTGTATCTGCAGACCCTAGTGCATTAGAAGCGGTATTATCAAAGCTTGAAGATGCCGGTGCTGAGATCACGACCGGCGAGGACTGGATTGAGCTTGATATGAAGGGCCAACGTCCAAAATCAGTCAATATTAAAACTGCACCTTATCCTGCGTTTCCAACCGATATGCAAGCGCAATTTTGTGTGTTGAATGCTCTTGCTGAAGGCACTGGCCGTGTTACAGAGACGATTTTCGAGAATCGTTTTATGCATGTACCAGAGCTGAGCCGCATGGGTGCTAATCTAGAGCTTGAAGGCAACACTTGCATTATTCATGGTATTGAACGGTTAAATGGCGCCCAAGTTATGGCGACAGATTTACGTGCATCTGCCAGCTTAGTCATTGCAGGCTTAATGGCTGAAGGAACGACAACAGTAGATCGTATCTACCATTTAGATCGTGGTTACGAGCACATTGAAGCTAAGTTCCAAGGCTTAGGTGCTGAAGTCGTCAGGGTTAAATAGCTGGTGTGAAATAGCTGGTGTGAAATAGCTGGTGTGAAATAGATCAAGTGCAGTCGTCATAAACATTACTGCTGACGCATAAAAAAACCATTCATTTGAATGGTTTTTTTGTCGAAATACATTGTGAATATTTGCGTCTGCTACTCTGCTGCAGTGATCTTTTCTGAAATAATCACCGGTAGTGTTTGCTTTTTACCTTCACGAATAATGGTCATGTTGACTTTAGTACCCGGGGTAGTTTCTGCAATTCTGTCCATTAACATTTCAACACCTGGAACATCTTCGTCATTATATTGAGTAATAACATCTCTAGGAGATAAACGTGCACGTGCTGCTGGTCCGCCAGGATCAATACCTGTAACCAACACACCTTTTAAATCAGGTAAGTTGAGTATCTGGGCCATTACGGGATTAAGTGGTTCACCAGAAATGCCTAATGCACCGCGGATAACTCGACCATGCTTAATCAATTTGTCCATGATACTGTGAGCTAACTTTATCGGAATCGCGAAACTAATCCCATTACCCCCATTATCACCACCCACTTGGAATGCGGCAGTATTGATACCAATTAATTCACCACTGGTGTCGATTAATGCTCCACCAGAATTGCCAGCATTGATGGCGGCATCAGTTTGTAGGAAGTCTAAGTAACCTGAACTTAAGCCGTTACGTCCTGTTGCACTGATAATCCCTTGGGTAATGGTTTGGCCAATATTATAAGGATTGCCAATGGCCAATACCACATCGCCTACTTGGGCGAGCTTATTAAGATTAATCGGTACGATAGGTAAAGTGTCACCTTCAATTTTGAGTACTGCTAAATCAGTTTCGGGATCAGAACCAACCACTTCGGCGGTAAATTTACGCCCATCTTGCAGCGCAATCACAATCTCATCGGCTTTTTTTATCACATGGTAATTGGTTAATACGTAACCTTCTTTACTCATTATTACTCCAGAGCCGAGACCTTGAAGTGAACTTGAATTGAGTGGATTATGTTGATCAATACTAAGGCTATAAATATTAGCAACGGCAGGGGCTGCACGGCGGACCGCTTTAGCAAAAGATAATTCTGAGCCATTATTGCTGACATTCGTTAAGCTATGGTTGAGCGAGGAGTTTTGGAGCAAGGAGGTTATGGCTAAAAAAACTGCTGCCATGATCAGACCAAATACCACAGCTTTAGTTATATAGATGCAAGTGTCTTTTAGGTTCATGGCATGAATAATTGTTAAAAAAAATGGCTATTATATTAACATAGCTCAAAAAATTAAGCATCGACCAAACGGTTGTCGATGCTTAATTCCTTAACTGAAGTCACACTCAATAAACTCATGGTTGTTATCGAGTGCGATTCTAGTGGTTTGACAATATTAACGTAAAACTAGGTAGAGCAAGTTGTTGTCACGTAATATTTTTAGCGCTACAGAGCTTTGATTGTCTTTCAACATTTCTTTTAATGTTTTAAGACTGGTCACTTTGTTGCGGTTAAGTCCCACAATTAAGTCTCCTTTTTGCAAACCGCTCATTGCAGCTGGTGAGCCTTGAGCAATCTCAGTGATCTGGATGCCTTTCTTGCTGTCTTCTAACGTTGCGCCTTGTAACATAGGGTGGACGTTACCCGCTTCAGCTTCGACTTTATCCGCTTCGCCTAAGGTCGCTTTGATGGTCTTTTTATCACCGTCACGAATAATCCCAAACTCTACTTCTGCACCCGCGCCCATAGTGGCAACTTTTGCGCGCAGTTCTTGGAAAGTCTTAATGCTGCGGCCATTCAGGCTGGTAATAATGTCACCCGCTTTTAGTCCGGCTTTGTCAGCTGAACTTTTTGGCATAACTTCATTCACAAAGCCACCATGCTGAGTGTCTAAACCAAAGGCTTTAGCAAGTTCATTGTCAAGGTCTCGTCCTGATACTCCCAGTACGCCACGTCTTACTTCACCGTGTTCAATAATTTGATCAACAAGGTTATTAACCATATTGGCAGGAATCGCGAAACCAATACCGACGTTACCACCATTAGGGGCCACGATTGCGGTGTTAATTCCGATGAGTTCACCTTTTAAGTTAACTAATGCGCCGCCCGAGTTACCACTATTTATAGCGGCATCGGTTTGGATAAAGTTTTCTAGCATTTCAATGCCTAAACCACTGCGGCCTAGCGCGCTGACTATCCCTGACGTGACGGTTTGTCCAAGACCAAATGGGTTACCAATGGCCACAGCAAAATCACCGACGCGAATTTCGTCAGAATCAGTTTGTTTAATAGCAATTAAGTTTTTTGCTTCAATTTGAAGCAGGGCAATGTCTGATTCTTTATCTGCACCGATTAGCTTAGCTGTAACTTCACGACCGTCGTGTAAGCCGATTTGAATGTCGTCAGCGCCATTGATGACATGGTTATTGGTTATGATGTAGCCTTTGTCGGCATCAATAATAACCCCTGAACCTAAACCTCTAAAAGGACGTTCCTGAACTTGTTCTTGTGGTGCATTTGGACCGAAGAAGTAACGAAACACATCTGGTACGCGTTGCTTGGAAACTTGGGTACCCGATACTGCTACCGACACAACAGCTGGCGTTGTCCGTTCTAACATTGGCGCTAAGCTAGGAATGGCTTGCCCGTCGACAGCTTGTGGAATGGCAGCAAATGATAGCGTGGGTGTCATGGCTAACGATGCAGTTAATAACGCGGCAGAAAGTAAGCTTAATTTGGTTTTCATCTATGGATAGCTCCTGTATGCATTCAAGCTTGATAACATAAAATATGTGGCTTGATGGCATGATTTCAAAGTTAAATATCGTTAATCATTTTTGTTAGTGTGTAGTCGTGAGCTTGTTTAATGATGTTCTACAATGGCGAGCAAGTCAGCACAACGATAAGCAAACAATTAACAAATTTACGTTAATCAATCAGAGTAACGATCATCGTGTTAGTTCCATTTTTATTAACAAAGGTTAATTTGATCCGTTGAAGCCATTACTCGTATTTATTATTTAATGTTATTATTCGCAGCAATTATTTGATGCAAGAGAGTCGTAATCGTGTCGCAGTTAACCCCTTGGCAGCATTATCAGCAAGACCTTACCCGAGATGATTTTTCACATGATGCCGCACAAGAACAAGCGGTTAAGTCACTACAGCGAGTATATGATGAATTGATTGTCGCTGCTAAACCGGCATCTGGCGTCAGTAAATTGTTTAGCGCAATAGGGATTAAGTCTACACCTCCACCAGTAAAAGGTTTGTATCTTTGGGGTGGGGTTGGCCGGGGTAAAACCTATCTAATGGACACCTTTTTTGATGCCTTGCCTACAGAGCTAAAATTACGCGCTCATTTCCATCGATTCATGCATCAAATTCATCATGACTTAGGTGAACTAAAAGGCGTACAAGATCCTCTGCTTACTATCGCTAAAAAGATGGCGTCACAATATCAAATCATCTGTTTCGATGAATTCTTTGTGTCAGATATCACCGATGCCATGCTGTTAGGGACGTTATTTCAAGCATTATTTAAAGAAGGGGTTGCCCTCGTGGCCACCTCAAACATCATTCCTGATGAATTATATAAAAATGGCTTACAACGGGTGCGTTTTTTACCTGCCATTGCCTTGATTAATCAGCACTGTGAAATCTTAAATGTCGATTCTGGAATTGATTACCGTTTACGAACTTTAGAGCAGGCGGAGATTTATCATTATCCCCTCGATGAACAAGCTGACATCAATCTAATACATTATTTTGACCAACTGGCGCCGGAATCTGAAAAGCTTACCACTTCTATAGAAGTTGATGGGCGTGCAATTCGTATTCGTCAACAGTCACAAGGAGTACTATTAATAAACTTCCGTGATTTATGTGATGGGCCTCGCTCGCAACGTGACTACATGGAAATGGCTTGCCTCTATCATACCGTGCTGGTGAGTGGTTTAGAGCAAATGGGATCGCAGCAAACGGGTGATGATATTGCCAGACGCTTCTTAGCCATGGTCGATGAATTCTACGAAAGAAATGTCAAATTGATTATTTCAGCCCAAGTCGAATTGGAACATATTTATACCGATGGCCAGCTAAATTTTGAGTTCAGACGCTGTCGTTCAAGGCTGATTGAAATGCAATCAAGAGAGTATCTGGCGCTGGAACATTTACCTTAAGCCTGCAAACGGTACTTTTTGAAAACTCGGGCATATTTTGTTCAGCACTCATTGAGTAGTTTATTTGAAATATTATCAGAAAGCAGGTGATCTTTGCTGTGGCTTTGCGTATAATCTGCGACCTGCCCGCGTTAATCCGCCAATTTGGGCGGAAGTTGTAAGCCAATATTCATGTTCGAAGGGGCAAGAATCGGTAATTTTGTGTTGATTGCAACCTGCAGTCAGCATGTGAGACAGAAAATTAACTTTGGGTTTTTGTAATAATGAAGACTTTTACTGCTACACCAGAAACTGTAACTCGTGACTGGTTTGTTGTTGACGCTGAAGGCAAAACTTTAGGCCGTATCGCAACTGAAATCGCAACTCGCTTACGTGGCAAGCATAAGCCAGAATACACTCCACACGTTGACACTGGTGATTATATCATCGTTATCAATGCTGAAAAAGTGACTGTAACTGGTAATAAAGCTGCTGGTAAGATTTACTACTCTCATTCAGGCTTCATTGGTGGCATTAAGCAAATCAGCTTTGAGAAGCTTCAAGCTCATAAGCCTGAAATGATCATCGAGAAAGCAGTTAAGGGTATGTTACCAAAAGGTCCTTTGGGCCGTGCCATGTTCCGTAAGCTTAAAGTTTACGCTGGCACAGAACATAACCACGCTGCACAACAACCACAAGTTCTTGATATCTAAACGGGAGGAGTAAGCAAATGTCTGCAACTCAGTACTACGGCACTGGCCGTCGCAAAACATCTACAGCTCGCGTTTTCGCTAAAGCAGGTAGTGGCAATATCGTTGTAAACCAACGTCCTTTGGATGTATATTTTGGTCGTGAAACTGCTCGTATGGTTGTTCGTCAACCATTAGAATTAGTTGAAATGACTGATAAGTTAGACATCTATGTAACTGTAAAGGGCGGTGGTACTACTGGCCAAGCTGGTGCAATTCGTCACGGTATTACCCGTGCATTATTGCAACTAGATGAAGCTTTACGTCCTACTCTACGTAGCGCTGGTTTTGTTACCCGTGATGCACGTAAAGTTGAACGTAAGAAAGTTGGTCTACGTAAAGCACGTCGTAAGCCACAGTTCTCTAAGCGTTAATTCGTTTTTTGGATTCAAAAAACCCAGCATTTGCTGGGTTTTTTATTGTCTAAAATTTATCGTGTAAAATGTGCTGTGTGGGTTAATGATGTTGTATAGCATCAATGTGAATAGGCCAGAAACATCGGCTGAAAGGTACATAGCCTGAACTTGAGATAACAAACGCCTCGCAAGCAGTCCTTTGTCTTGCTAACTGCGTTATTCTTTATACAAGCAGGCTTGCAATAGGCCAGCTATTGACGCGTCAATTTGCCTTGTTAGTAAAATAAATGACAAGTTTGATAGTGGCTAATGACTAAGCTTTAATTTTTATAATGATGTAACCTCATTTATATGCCGAGTTGAGGTTACATAATTAATGGAATTGGTATCAGTTAAAAAGAGGCTAAAACATGAATTTACCATTGTTAATGACCGCATTTGGCTTAGTTTTAATTATTGAAGGGCTTGGTCCGTTACTTTTTCCTAACAAGTGGCAAAAATATTTATTAGAGCTTTCTACACAAAAGCAAAATGTTCTCAGACGCTTAGGTGGATGTTTAGTTACTGCAGGAATTGTTTTATTGATCATTTTTCAATAAAACACTTGCCTATAACCCCCTAAAATCTGTTAAAATTCTATTTTATACCACAAGACGTTGCAGCTAATAATGGGCAAAAATGTAGTCGTACTCGGCACTCAATGGGGTGACGAAGGCAAAGGTAAGATTGTCGACCTTTTAACAGAACAGGCAAAATACGTAGTTCGTTACCAAGGCGGTCATAATGCCGGTCATACTTTGGTAATTGATGGTGAAAAAACCGTTCTTCATCTTATTCCGTCAGGCATTTTACGTGATAACGTAAAATGTATTATCGGTAATGGTGTGGTTGTTGCTCCTGATGCGTTGATGAAAGAAATCAACATGCTAAAAGGACGCGGCGTACCTGTCGAAGAGCGTTTATTAATTTCTGAAGCATGTCCGCTTATCCTTCCATTCCATTGTGCATTGGATGTTGCTCGCGAGAAAGCTCGCGGTAATAAAGCCATTGGTACAACTGGTCGTGGTATTGGTCCTGCATATGAAGACAAAGTTTCTCGTCGCGGTTTACGCATCGGTGATTTGTTTAATGCAGAACTTTTTGCGACTAAGTTACAAGAAGTGATGAAATATCATAACTTCATGCTAACTGAGTACTACAAAGTTGAAGCCGTTGATTACCAGCAAACACTTGATGATGCATTAGCGATTGCTGATTATCTAAAAAGCATGTGTACTGATGTTAGCGAAATGCTTGATGTTGCGCGTAAAGCGGGTGAGCCAATTCTTTTTGAAGGCGCTCAAGGCACATTATTGGATATCGACCACGGTACTTATCCATTTGTGACTTCATCAAACACGACAGCTGGTGGTGTTGCGACCGGTTCAGGTTTTGGTCCTCGTCATTTAGACTATGTTTTAGGCATCATGAAAGCTTATACGACTCGTGTCGGTGCTGGTCCTTTCCCAACAGAATTAGCCAATGAAATTGGTGATTATATTGGTGAGAAAGGCCAAGAGTTTGGTGCAACAACTGGTCGTAAGCGTCGTCCAGGTTGGTTAGATGCTGTGGCAATGCGCCGCGCAGTTCAAATCAACAGTGTTAGTGGTTTTTGTTTAACTAAATTAGACGTTTTAGACGGCCTAAAAGAAGTTAAAATTTGTGTTGGCTATCAATATGCTGATGGAACAGTTTCAAAGGTTACGCCTTTGGCTGCAGAAGGTTATGATTTAGTTACCCCAATATACGAAACCATGCCTGGTTGGAGTGAAACCACTTTTGGTGCCACAACAATCGAGCAATTGCCTCCAGCGGCAATAAATTATATCAAGCGTATCGAAGAGTTATTAGAAACGCCTATTGATATTATCTCTACGGGGCCGGACAGAAATGAAACCATGATTTTGGTGAGTCCGTTCAAGTAAACCAAAAAGGCCGCGATAAGCGGCCTTTTTAATGGATGCTATTAACGGTTGTAACAGTTTCTATTCAAGAAATACGCTATACTGCCGATGGATAAGTCATGAAAGTGCCATTGAGAATCCTTATGTTGCGTATCTGTTTATTGTTGTTGAGTGTGGTTTCGATCAATGTATTTGCGGTGACAGAAGCCGTCGATATCTATAGCGATCAACAATTGATTTCGCTCATCCGCTCAAATCAATATTTACAACGCGTAAAAGCAGACGACTGTCAGCTGGTTCAAGACATTGAAGCCCGTGCTGAAGTATTACAGCAACCCATGTACCAATTTTTATGGGCTGAAATGCTTAATAACGGTGTTTGTGTCAAGGCTCATCCTTCTCGCGGCATGGCGCTGCTGCAAACCTCTGCTGAGCAGGGTAGCGCTGAAGCGATGGTAAAATTGGCAGATTATTATTATCGCGGTAAACTAGTGGTTAAAGATCCCAATCGTGCAGTGCAATATGTATTGCCTGCGGCAGCTAATGGGGATTTAACCGCAAGAATGACATTGGTTCATTTATTTGGTGAAGGCTACGGAAGTCCTGCCGATTATGAACTTGGCTATCATTGGTTATATAACAGTATATTTGATGACGACGCCCAACAGAAAAAGGCCTCGTCTTTACTGCAGATGCTCGCTGCAAAAATGCCCGCCAGTATTGTGGCCAGGGCACAGCAGCCTCAGCTGTACACACGTTAAAGGCTCCAAAATATGGAGCGAATTATTTGGAAATTGAATGATCAACGATCCTCATTTTGAGAGAGAACAAGACAAGTACGACAATCCTATTCCTAGCCGTGAGTATATTTTAGAATACTTGCGCGCCCAAAAGTCTCCTGTTTCCCGCGATAAAATAGCTGAAGCATTATCCATTACAGATGAAGTGCCATTAGAAGCCCTCCGCCGTCGTTTACGTGCAATGGAGCGTGATGGCCAGCTAGTCTTTACCCGCGGACAAAGCTATGGCTTACCTGAACGGATGGATTTATTGTCTGGTACCGTTTTAGGCCATCGCGATGGATTCGGCTTTTTTAAGCCAGATGAAGGCGGTGACGATTTATTTATTAATAATCGCGATATGCTGATGTATTTCCATGGCGATAAAGTGCTTGCTCAAAAAGCAGGTACTGATCGTCGTGGTCGTCGCGAAGCACGAATTGTGCGCTTAGTTCATGAGCGAACAGCTGCATTAGTTGGCCGTTATCACGTCGACGGCGGCATGGGTTTTGTTATTGCTGATGACAGACGCATCACCCAAGAAATATTAATTGCCAGCGAAGATACACTAGGCGCGCGCGCCGGTGATGTTGTCGTGGTTGAGTTAACCCGTCGCCCTGGTCGTTTTGTTAAAGCGGCAGCGAAAGTGACCGAAGTCTTGGGTAAGACAATGGCACCGGGTATGGAAATTGAAATTGCGTTACGTAATTATGATTTACCACATACTTGGTCAGCGATTATTGAGAAAAAACTCAAACGTATTCCTGACGAAGTCACCGAAGAAGATAAATTAGGTCGCGTCGATTTACGTCATTTACCGTTAGTCACTATTGATGGCGAAGATGCCCGTGATTTTGATGACGCGGTGTATGCTGAAGCAAAACCAAGTGGTGGCTGGCGTTTATGGGTAGCAATTGCTGATGTGAGTCATTATGTACGCACTGATTCAGCATTAGATACTGAAGCGCGCTCACGTGGTAACTCGGTATATTTCCCATCGCAAGTTATCCCAATGTTGCCTGAGAAAATATCTAATGGCTTGTGTTCATTAAAGCCAAAAGTCGACCGTTTATGTATGGTTGCTGAAATGACCATTTCTGCAGCGGGTAAGTTATCGGGTACTAAGTTTTATCCCGCGGTAATGCACTCTCATGCACGTTTTACCTACACCCAAGTTGCCGACATGCTAGAAGGTGGTGCAATTGCCCCTGAGCATGAAGTATTATTCCCGCATTTATTGTGTTTGCAGTCGTTATATCTGATCTTAGATGAGCGCCGTGCAGAGCGTGGGGCGATTGCTTTTGAAACGCTAGAAACGCAATTCATTTTTAATGAACAACGTAAAATTGATAAAATTGTCCCTAGAGGTCGCAATCAAGCGCATAAAATCATTGAAGAATGTATGATTTTAGCCAACGTGGCGTCGGCGAAATTTGTTAAAAAGCACAAAGGTGAAGTGCTATATCGTGTTCACGAAGCACCATCAGAGCAAAAACTGGCTAATTTTAAAGAGTTTCTTGCTGAGCGTGGTTTAAGCATGGATGGCGGATTAGAGCCGACCCCGACTGACTATCAAAATCTGATGTTAAAAATTGCTGACCGTCCTGACTTTGAGTTAATTCAGGTGATGTTATTGCGCTCAATGCGCCAGGCCGTTTACAGCCCAGACAACGAAGGTCACTTTGGTTTGGCATTAGAAGCTTATTCGCATTTTACGTCGCCAATTCGTCGTTATCCTGACTTAGTTTTGCACCGAGTAATTAAATATTTACTCGCAAAAGAGCAGGACAATGTTAACGATAAATGGACTCAAGATGGTGGTTATCTCTACCAGATTGAAGAGTTAGATGCATTAGGTGAAGAATGTTCCACCACTGAGCGTCGTGCAGATGAAGCTACCCGTGATGTGAGTGATTGGCTTAAATGTGAATATATGCAAGATCACGTCGGCGACACTTTCGATGCGGTTATTGCCTCAGTCACTAGCTTTGGGTTATTTGTCAGATTAAACGAATTATTTATTGATGGGCTGGTACATATTTCAAGTCTTGCCAGTGACTATTATCAATTTGATCCAATGCGCCAACGGTTAATTGGTGAAAATTCTCGCCAAGTATATCAAGTAGGCGATCCTGTGACGGTTAAAGTTGCGGCGGTGAATCTTGATGATCGTCAAATTGATTTATTGATGGTGGGTGACAACACTAAAGGTGCGGGTAAAACAGCGCGTAAAGGCAGTAAGCCAACAACAGCGCGCCAACGAGTGAATGCTGAAGGCGCTAAGTCAGCACGAGGTAAGTCATCTGCAAAGTCTGATAAACCTAAATCAGATAAGCCTAAGTCTGATAAATCAAAGTCTGACAAACCAAAGTCTGATAAGCCTAAAGCCAGCAAGCGTCGTTCAAGCGGAAAAGCTTCATCTCCAGCAGCAAAACCAGCGGCGGTGAAAAAATCTTCTGCAGTTGCACAAAAAACGGATGCAGCAAAACCAGATTCTAGCGTTAAGAAAAACCCTGCCAAGCGCAGCAAGAGAAAGTAATTAAATGAAAAAACAAGATACCATTTTTGGCATTCACGCCGTTCAAGCTTTGTTAGATAACAGCCCTGAACGTGTCATTGAACTTTGGCTACTACAAGGCCGTGATGACGAACGCTTAACCCCGTTAATTAATCTAGCGTCAACCTTTGGTACAACACTACAACGTGCAGCACGTAAAGTGTTAGATGATAAAGCGGGTAGCTCACAACACCAAGGTATTGTGGCTCGCGTTAAGGCTGTTAAGCCGTTGACTGAAAAAGATTTAGATGAGTTACTTGATAAAACTGCAGTGCCTTTCTTATTAATTTTAGACGGTGTAACTGATCCACATAACCTTGGCGCATGTTTACGTAATGCTGATGCTGCTGGGGTACATGCGGTTATCGTACCAAAAGATAACTCAGTAGGGTTAACCTCAACCGTAAGCAAAGTTGCTTGTGGCGCAGCAGAAACCATACCGTTATTTCAAGTGACTAACCTTGCTCGTACTATGCGTCACTTGCAAGATAAAGGTGTTTGGATTGTAGGTACTGCAGGCGAAGCCGAAGGTAATGTATACCAAGCAGACCTCAAAGGGCCGCTAGCGATTGCTATGGGCGCGGAAGATAAAGGTTTACGTCGTTTATCACGCGAAGGTTGTGATTCACTTGTATCGATTCCAATGTCTGGAAGCGTGTCGAGTCTCAACGTGTCTGTTGCCACTGGTGTTTGCTTATTTGAAGCGGTTAGACAGCGTTTAGGTTAATCACCTATCCATTAGCGTTGTTGCTAGCGAAAATAGCAAAGAATGCGATCAAAAAACGGCGATATTAATCGCCGTTTTTTATTATCTCGAGCTCAGGATATTGAGTGTTTTACATACTGCTTTAACGTTTTTATTAATTCAAAACGGCTAATGCGCTCAGTTTAAACAAGTGCACTTTAAATAAATACACTTTATATATGCAATTTATGACATCAATTAACGTCTACCGATCTCATTATCGACATCTTCGTCATCCAATTCCTCATGCCCCAAACTATCATCGTTTACTACGCTAGCATAAGCAGTATTATAACCGGCTTGCTCATCGGCATCTTCAAGCTCATCGTCGGTTGAATCTGGCACGCTATCAAATGCATCCTCGGCAGGATTGATCATTTGCTCGTTGACCATTTCTATATCCACACGTGGATCGAATGATGCTGCCAACGGCGAGCTGACTAAATCACCACCTGCCATTATGTAATCTCCAGTGGCAGTCTGTTCGGCTTTTTGGCGTAAATTAATCCACAGTAGTCTTACTAATAAAGTAAACGAACAGATTGCCATAAACCCATACAGCATTTGGTCACCTAAGACCTGCATTAAACCAGAAGCAACTAAGGGGCCAATACTTGCTCCGATACCGAAGGTCACTAATATAGTGGCAGACAGTCCAACTCGTTCGTGTTGGTCTACGCGTGAGTTTGCTAAGGCAGTTGCTAATGGGTATAAGGTGAACGCTAAAATACCAAATAAACCGGTTAATATTAATGAATACACTGAATGGAATGGAACGACCGTAATAATTAATACGATAACCCCCAATAACGTACAGTTAATGCGAATTAATAAGCTACGAGAAATAATGTCAGATAATTTACCCATTGGCCATTGGGCTAACAACCCGGCAAAAATGGTACAAGACATGTAGAGTGCAACATGTTCAGGATCAATACCTTTAGCAGTCGCATAAGATGGCGCTAAACCATAAAAACAACCTACAATCATGCTTCCTAACGCTATTGTCGTTAAGGCTTGAGGGGCACGTTTCCAATACAGACCCATTTGTAATGGTGCCGGCGTTAACGGTTCTGGGTGAATTCTTCGAGTGATTGAAATAGGCACAATGCATAATGCAAAACATATGGCGATTAACAGCAGTGGTTCTATGCCCAAATCAGGATATAAGCTAATGGCTCCCTGGCCAGCCATTAACCCTAAATAAGATACAATCATGTAACTGGCAAATACGGTGCCGCGTTGATTATTTTCGGCCTGTTCATTGAGCCAGCTTTCTAACACCATATATTGGCACATCATTCCCATACCAACGGCAAGGCGCAATACTAACCATATGGTTAAGTTGTCGATGAGGGCATGACCCAGTGCTGATGCGGTGACGATTCCAGCACAGGCAACAAAAGCACGAATATGGCCAACTTGAGCGATAAGTTTATGGCCAACTTTGGAACCGCACACAAGACCAATATAGTAGGCAGACATCATGCCACCAATCCATATTTGTGGCACTTGCATGGTGGTCAGGCTTAAGCCCAGGTAGGTTGTCAGTAGACCTGCAGCAAGTACCATTAAAAAAGTGGTGCTATATAAGGATGCAAAACTGCGAAGCGGGCTGTCCATAACTGCGCCTTTATTGGTTCAGTAAGGCTACGTTAGCCCTACTGATTGATTGTCTTGTTACGCTTCATTTACGATCAATAATTATTGAAACGTGTACAACAAGTTGAATGTGGTGACTGTATCGGTGTTTTTACTTTCATCAGGCACCACTTCAGTGTACTTGATGTTCATACCGATTTTAAATGCCCAATCTTGAATAAATGTATTTTTATAACTCATATCAAGGGTTAACGTGTTGTTGTCTAAACCTGTTTCGGCTGTTACGTCGGCGTTGAAGCTAGTATATTCTTGCAATTTTACCGTATATTTAGCCGCTGAACGTAATATTACATCACGATTTTCATCAGGGTTTGGTTCAGCAATACTGGCTTGCGGTTGGTCGTAACGATAACCAGGGCCGGCTTCAAGGCTCAATTTGGTTTTATAGTTTTTAATTAAGTCAAAACCGTAACCAGTAGAAATAGTAGAAATACGGGTATAAGAACCAAACTCGTTCCAGGTAAATTCGCCACGACCAAATACATAACCACGCTCTAATTTATAGTTAGACTGTAAAAACAATTCGTACTTTTCCGCAGTAGACTCATTTCCATCAGAGGCATAATAAGCCTTTAATGTCGCTTCTTGTTTGGTGCTCGGCGAGTCGTAAGTTAAATAAGTACGGCCGTTAAAGTTTTTAGTTTCGTTGTTACCACTGTTTAGCTGTAAACCAGCTTCAACTTCAGCATTAAAATTACTAGGCGGTTCTTGATAATCTGGTGGTACTAACGCCCATGCCGGAGCAGACAATAAAAAGAGGCAGCATGTTGTGACTATGTTTTTCATGGTTATCATTAGACTGTTTTATTCTTGACGGCGTAAACGCGGTATTTTGGACTGTCGCCATCATACCTGTATTCAAGATTGCTGAAAAGAGTGAGTTAGTGCTTGAGTTTATAGCGCACTTTATGTATCATCGCGCGCTCAAATCAGTCACTTTAATTCGTTCCTTGCCTCCACATTGGTCTGACTGAGCCAGAAAAGAGGCTACTTAACCGTAAGGAGCAATAAATGCGTCATTATGAAATCGTATTTATGGTTCACCCAGATCAAAGTGAACAAGTCCCTGGTATGATTGAGCGTTACACCGGTGTTATCACCGCTGCTAATGGTACAGTCCACCGTTTAGAAGATTGGGGCCGTCGTCAATTGGCTTACCCGATCCAAGACCTACATAAAGCTCACTATGTTCTTTTGAACGTAGAAGCATCTGCAGAGTCTATCGAAGAACTAGAAACAGCTTTCCGTTTCAACGACGCTGTTCTGCGTAACATGGTAATGCGCACTAAAGCTGCAGTTACTGAAGCTTCTCCTATGGCAAAAGCAAGAGACGAACGTGATTCACGTCGTTCACCTTCTGATGACCGTAATGTAGAAGAAAGCGCTGAAGAAAACGCTGAATAATTTTTTGTGAATAATCACTTAATGTTGTCTGGAACGATAACTCGTTCAAGACGATTAGATAGCCCTAGCGGTATAGCCCATGTGGTCATAACGGTAGAGCATAAATCACAAAGACAAGAAGTAGAAATGTTGAGAAACGTCTACTGTTTGATTCAAGTGGTATTAAGTGGTCCGCGCTTTGATAGCGTAGCAAATAAATTACAAGCAGGTGTGCAAGTTGATGTTGAAGGGTTTCTTTCACTACAACAAGGGCGAAATGGACAAAACCGTTTAGTCTTGCATGCTGAAAATGTCGAATTGAAAACTTAGGAGACTGTCAAAATGGCACGTTATTTCCGTCGTCGCAAGTTCTGTCGCTTCACCGCTGAAGGTGTTGTCGAGATTGATTACAAAGATATCGTTACTTTAAAGAACTACATCACTGAAAGCGGCAAGATTGTTCCTAGCCGTATCACTGGTACCAGTGCTAGATATCAACGCCAACTAGCTCGCGCTATCAAGCGTGCTCGTTATCTTTCTCTACTGCCATATACTGATTTACATCAGTAATATTGCAGTATTAATTATTCCTAACAGAATATTGAGGATTTGATAATGAACGTTATTTTGCTAGATAAAGTTGCAAACTTAGGTAGCTTAGGCGACCAAGTTTCTGTTAAAGCTGGTTATGCTCGTAACTTCCTTTTACCTTATGGTAAAGCAGTTGTAGCAAACACAGCAAACACTGAAGTATTTGAAGCTCGTCGTGCTGAATTAGAAGCTAAATTAGCTGCTGAATTAGCTACTGCGACAGCTCGCGCTGATAAATTAACTGCATTAGAAGCTGTTGTTATTGCTTCTAAAGCAGGTGATGAAGGTAAATTATTCGGATCAATTGGCAACCGTGATATCGCTGATGCAGTTACTGCAGCTGGCGTAACACTTGCTAAATCTGAAGTTCGTTTACCTTTAGGTGCTTTACGCACTACTGGTAGCTTCGAAATTGAAGTTCAAGTACACGCTGAAGTTAAAGCTGTAGTTAAGATTGCTATTGTAGCAGAAGCTTAATTACTGTTTAGCTCCATAAAAAACACCGCCTCCGGGCGGTGTTTTTTTATCTCTGCGATTTAATCACTAGCCTTGTTAACACCATCTGTTTAGGCCGCATGGCCAGCTGTTTAGGATCTTTCAATGCCAGAGAATATTCCAGTGAACCTCTATTTGATGGTCACTGGAATATTGTTTACCAGGGCTAGTTTAGTTCTTTTTTAGTCGCTGCTTCAGGCGCTACTACAACAGTCGCTTTGGCCGGTGCTTTGGTTGCAACTTCGGCAGCTGCTTCAGGGGCTACTACAACTGCCGTTTTGGCTTGTACTTTGGTTGTAATTTCTGCAGGGGCTTCTGGTACTACTACAACTCCGGCTTTAGCAGATGCTTTGGTTGCAACTTCGGCAGCTGCTTCAGGGGCTACAGCAACTGCTGGTTTGACTTGTACTTTAGTTGCAACTTCTGCAGCGGCTTCTGGTACTACTACAACTGCCGCTTCGGCTTGTACTTTGGTTGTAACTTCTGCAGCGGCTTCTGGTACGACTACAACTCCGGCTTTAGCAGATGCTTTGGTTGTAACTTCGAGGGCTACTTCAGGCGTTACTGCAACTGCTGGTTTGACTGGTATTTCAGTTGTAACTTCGGCAGCTGCTTCTGGTGTTACTGCAACCACTGCATTGGTAGGAACTTCAGTCGCTGCTTTTATTGCAACATCGGGTGCAACATCGGGTGCAACTTCAATTGCCGCTTCTGCAGGTAATTCAGTTGCAGTTTCTATGGCAACATCAGACGCTACTTCAGTTGCCACTTTGGCTGGTGTCTCAGTTGCCACTTCGGGTGTGACGACTGTTACTGCTTCAGTTGCAATTTCAGGCAATATTTCGGTTGTTGCTATGGCAGTAACTTCAGTTGCTACCTTTGCTTCTCCTTCAGTCTTGGTCACTAAGGTTAACTCTTTTATCAAATTATCAGCGTGATCGACCTTGTCCATCATCCACAAAATGTAGCGAATATCGACATGTACGGCACGGGTAATCGTTGGGTTAAAGAACCAGTCTTTAGTGATGGCTTCATAAGTTGAGTCGAAGTTAAGACCAACTAACTCACCTTTACCATTTAACACTGGCGAGCCTGAGTTACCACCAGTAGTGTCAGCACTTGATAAAAAGTTAACCGGTACAGAGTTAAAATCGGCGGGCTTGTCTAAACAAGACATAAATTGACAACTGCTTTGCTGCTTATATACCGATGTGACGCGATGTTTACCTAAGTCGTCAGCTTTAATTGCCGCTAACAGTTGCGCGGGAGCATTATACGGTGCTTCACCGGTGTTTTTGGCTAGGATGCCAGCTAAGCGAGTAAATGGCTGCTTGTATAATGCATCTTTAGATTGATAGCCATCAACCATACCGTAGGTAATACGTAATGTGCGGTTAGCATCAGGGTATACAGGCCAGTTATTTGATTTGTAATAATCAATAATCGCCTTCATATATTCAGGACGAACAGATGACAATTTACCTGCAAGTAGCTTTTCGCTCTTTTCCAATGCCATATTGGTGTCATGAATGGCCACCGCTAAACGAATAAATGGGTCATCGCTAATCTCAAAATCTTCAGCTCTTTTACTCATCCACGCTAGGCGTTTAGCTTGGTCGGTGAGCTCTGTTAATGCATACAAACCTTCCACTTTAGACTCTAGCTGTTCAAAATTGTCTGAGCTGCTTAAGGCGTTATCAAACACTTCAGTTTTTAACGGTTGTCTTACATAGGCTTGTAAGTCTTGTAACCATAAAATTTTATCGACCACGGGATCGAAGCTGCTATCGATACGTTTAAGTGCTGCTTTAAACATTTTCATATCACGCAGCTGAAACCCTGACTCACGTTGGTCATTGGGTTTCTTCCTTTCTTTAGCTAAACGGTACAGTTTGCTAGCAGCCTGGAGCATTTCGCTTGATTGGGCATTTTTAAAGAAATAATTGGTTTGCATTTGCTGATGTTTTTCAGCAAGTAGTGCTTCAAGATCACTGATGAGATTTTGGTTAGCACCAGGATCTTTTTTAAGCCAAGCGAGAAAGTCATTCTCACGTTGCTGTTTAATACCAACAATATCAGTGGCGTTAAAGCCATCTAATAAGCCATTAAGCTTTTTCATCCGGTTAGCCATTGACGCCATAGTGCCGGCATATTTAAGCGCGATATCTTTATCTACATCGCCCATTAAGGTAATGGTATCAATTTGCAACTGGTAGCGTTTTGCGTAGGTTGGATATATCCAATCACTAGCAAACTGTAACTCACTGGTTAAGTTGTAACGGCTGGTAGAACCTGGATAACCGGCCACAAAAATACCATCGCCTGCTTTTACACCGTCTGCGTTCACTTTTAAGTAGCTCTTAGGCTGATATGGCACATTGCCTTTCTTAAACGTTGCAGGCTTACCGTCTTTGCCCACATAGGCGCGTAAAAAGGTAAAATCGCCAGAATGACGAGGGTATTCATAATTGTCGATATCGCCGCCAAAGCCGCCAATACTTTTAGGTGGCGCATACACCAAGCGTACATCTCGAATGATTAACTGTTTCGTCAGATAATATTCTAAGCCGTGGTGAAAACTGTTAACTGAGCAACGGTAGTTGTCATCTGATTCGCAGATTTTAATTAATGCTTTTTTATTCGCCTGGATATCTTCAAAGCGTACCAAAGGTTCGGTGCTTAAGTTAGCCATAACGCTATCGGTCACGTTGGTAACTTCCTCGGTAATGTATAAGCGTTCGTTTGGCCCAGCAGAAGGTTCTTCCGCTTGGGTGTTTGCTAAAAAGCCATCTGCGAGGTAATTATGTTCTTTTTTGCTGTTATATTGTATGCCGCGATAAGCACAATGATGGTTTGTGACAACTAGGCCTTGGGGGGATACAAAACTGGCGGTACAATACCCCAAACTGACGACAGCATTCATTGGGTACTGTCCCAAATCTGCCAGTTGTGATGCGGGAATATCAATACCACGTTGCAGGAGTTTGTCGGCAATGGATGGCATTTGATACGGTTGCCACTGCCCTTCATCGGCAAAGGCAAAACCAGATGTCAGCACAAGTGCTGCAACGAGTGCTATACGCATGTATTTTCCTTAAATAATTATTTTATTTCCGTTTGACGGAGCTGTTATTCTAATCGGTAATGACGGCAAATTAAGCTAGACCACGGTGTTATACCATATTTTATAAAGTCGTTGGAAATTGGGAGTGTTAATGTCACAGCAAGGTGCTTTTAAAGCAAGAAACAGGCAAAGAGATGTAGAAGTTAATGCATTAAAATTGCCTCCTCATTCAATAGAAGCAGAACAATCCGTGTTAGGTGGATTGATGCTAGATGCTGAAGCGTGGGATCGTGTTTCTGAAGCGGTTGTGCCAGAAGATTTTTATTCTCGTTCTCATCGAATGATTTTCACGGCTATGCAACGTTTAATGGAATCGGGCCAACCGCTGGATTTAATTACCGTATCCGAACAGCTCGAAATTGAAGATCAATTAGACGATGCTGGCGGCTTTGCTTACTTAGGCGAAATTGCCAAAAATACCCCCAGCGCCGGTAATATTCTATCTTACGCAGACATTGTGCGTGAACGTGCCGTAGTACGTGACATGATTGCCGTTGCCCACGAAATTGCTGATGCGGGTTATAACCCAGAAGGCCGTGATTCAAGTGCATTATTAGACTTGGCTGAAACCAAAGTCTTTAAAATCGCAGAAATGCGTACCAATGCCAATGAAGGCCCGGAAAACATTAAAAGCATTCTTGAAAAAACCGTCGATAGAATTGAGCAGCTTTATAACAATCCCCATAACGGTGTGACAGGTGTTTCAAGTGGTTTTAATGATTTAGATAAAATGACCGCAGGTTTTCAGTCTGGCGACTTAATTATTGTAGCCGCGCGTCCTTCTATGGGTAAAACCACCTTCGCGATGAACTTGTGTGAACAAGCCGCCATGAATGAAGACAAGCCAGTACTTATTTTCAGTCTCGAGATGCCGTCAGAACAGATTATGATGCGTATGTTAGCCTCGCTTGGCCGTGTAGACCAAACCAAAATTCGTACAGGTCAATTAGACGATGAAGATTGGGCGCGCGTGTCTTCAACCATGGGTATCATGCTTGAACAAGGTAAAATGTACATCGATGATGGCTCAGGATTAACCCCAACCGAAGTGCGCAGTCGTGCCAGACGTATTGCGCGTGAGCATGGCGGTTTATCAATGATCATGATCGATTACCTGCAATTAATGCAGGTACCGTCGTTAAAAGATAATCGTACCTTAGAAATTTCAGAGATCTCTCGTTCATTAAAAGCCTTAGCCAAAGAATTAGAAGTACCTGTTATTGCATTGTCGCAGCTTAACCGCTCGCTAGAGCAACGAGCCGATAAACGCCCAATTAACTCTGACTTACGTGAATCGGGTGCGATTGAGCAGGATGCCGATTTAATTATGTTCATCTATCGCGACGAAGTGTATAACGACAGCTCTGAAGATAAAGGCACCGCAGAAATCATTATCGGTAAGCAACGTAACGGACCTATTGGTCGTATTCGTCTGGTATTCCAAGGTCAATTCTCTCGCTTTGATAACTATGCTGGGCCGCAATTTGAAGAAGATTAATCATTGATTAGACTGTATTTGTGTTTTTAGTATCGTTATTTATGATATTAGTTTATCTCTGTTAATGAGGTTGCATTCATGGCCCTAAACCTCTTAACAGACAGCAAGCCGCGCCATGTTATTTATTGTTAATTAAGGCAACCTATTGAAACCTTTTCCTCGTGCAGAAATCAGTCGTTACGCATTGCAAAGTAACTTGGCACAATTGCGCCTTATTGCGCCCAATAGCAAAATTATGGCAGTGGTTAAAGCCAATGGTTATGGCCATGGGTTATTAAATGTGGCTGAAAGTGTCGGCTTATTAAATTATGTAGAAAGTGTCGGCAAGTATCATGGCGGCGCAGATGGGTTTGGTTTGGCAAGGCTTGAAGAAGCATTGCAACTCAGAGAAGGCGGCGTAAAAGGTAAGCTTTTATTATTAGAGGGTTTTTTCCGTCAGTCAGATTTACCCACACTGGTTAGTCATAATATCGATACTGTGGTTCATCATGAATCGCAATTGCAAATGCTTGAAACTATCACGCTAGATAAGCCTGTCACCGTATGGATAAAAATTGATACTGGCATGCATCGTATTGGCTTTAGTCTTGAGCAGTTCGACAGTATTTATCAGCGTTTGCTGGCTTGTCCGCAAGTGGCTAAGCCGATTCATTTAATGACTCACTTTGCCTGCGCCGACGAACCCGATAATATCCTTACTCAAACGCAAATGAATGCCTTTGAGCAATTGATTAGTGGCTTAGAAGGCGATCGCACCTTAGCAAATTCTGCAGGTACCTTATTTTGGCCAACAAGCCAAGCCGACTGGATAAGACCCGGCATTGCGCTTTATGGTGTATCTCCGGTGGTGGGTGATAGGGGCGTTAATCATCGATTAATTCCGGCGATGGAATTAGTATCCAATCTGATAGCTGTGCGCGAACATAAAGCCGGCGATAGTGTCGGCTACGGTGCAACTTGGACCGCTAAAAAAGACACTCGCTTAGGGGTTGTTGCCATTGGTTATGGTGATGGTTACCCACGTAATGCGCCAGAAGGCACACCGGTATGGATTAACGGCCGCCGAGTACCGATAGTCGGTCGAGTGTCTATGGACATGTTAACCGTAGACCTAGGTGCCGATGCACAAGATAACGTCGGCGATAGTGTTCAGCTGTGGGGTAAAGCGCTTGCAGTAGAAGAAGTGGCCGAACACATTGGTACCATTGCTTATGAATTAGTCACTAAGCTTACGCCACGAGTGTTGGTTGAACTGCTCGATTGAGCATGAGATTGATATAAACAATGCCCAATACGTAGATAATGTGTTGGGCATTGTTGTTTTAGATACTTTTTTAGGTGCTGTAGTTTTGAGGCTCTGTTGTTTTTAAGAATTGGGTGCCAGCGTTAGATTCAGTTTTTCACTTTGGTGTTAACTTCTAATGTTTGATTAAGAATCCTCAAAGCAAATTTCAATAAAAGCGTTACCGAATTCGTGGCTAAAAGGCATCATGATTTTTTTACCGCGCGCTTTATGAGAAATAGTATGGTTTTTACCAGACACCACAGCCGGTGTTGCCATATCAAAGTCGTAACCTTTTTCGCTGAGTAAGTTTTTGGCACCGCCAGTCACCATGTTAGTTATTTCACCCACTAAATCAGTTACTTCATCATTAATAACCCCCGGTTTTTCACCAAGCATTTTATTCATAATTTCAAGGATAAGTGATTGCTCAAAAGTAATCGACAGCGAACCGCGAGTTTTAGGACCCACCATACCAATCAAGCCAGATACGTCACCTTTTGCAAGGTCATGGTTTTTTAATTGAGGTTTACCAGGCTTAAGATCCATTGTTGCCATGGTAGAGATTACATTGATTAAAGACACAAGAAATGGGTTGATGAATTCAACGTTCATAGGCAAAGCAATCCTTCTACATTTTAAAGGGTGGCATAGTATATAGAGAGGGCATAAAGAGTGCGTAACGCTACACGGCCCTATCATTATAGTAGCTGACTAACACAAATACTGACTATATCAGCAAAGTGAAATACAGGTTTAAGCTTAGAGCACAAAAAGGAAATTGATAGTGGCATTAACGGTAAAAATATTTTTATACAGTTAATTCATGTAACAAAAATCTAGAATGAGCCATTAATTTACTATGGTCGGTCTAACGCTACAAGGGCTGAGCTGAGCATCAATTGATTGCGCTACTGACTAAGGTGGTTTCTAGTTGGAGCTAATATTGATTACCCATGCACTTAAAAGTAATTAACGCGACAGCGAAGACTGCAAACGTTGATTATCCAATGATGATAAATTCGGTTAATACCACATCAAAGCGAGGCTCACCAACGGATAAGCACAGCAATAGTTATGTTCGTGCGCTTCTTTTCCATTATACCGATGTTGGATAGTTCATTATGTTAAGTCGCTGACTGTAATTGTAATGATTCAGCTTGGAATTTCTATTAGCTAGTTCATGTTTTTAACGCTGTGTTGGCTACCTGAAAAGCTAAGATGATTTAATCGCTTTACATCAATAAGATGGCAAATGTAGGATAAATCAATAACGCAATGACTAAACGTCATGTATCACAAGGATCGAGCAAGTGTCGGAATCTGTAGCAATCACAATAAATGATCAATTTTCACGAGTTGATTTTCTGAAACATAGAACGCCAGAAACCACTAATGAACAAGCAAAAAATGCTTTTGCGCTATTATCTGAATATAGAGACGGTGGAATATATATCGCTCATTATTCCGGTTTTAGTGAGTGGGAGAAACACCCAAAAGGTGATGAGTTCGTTCAGATTTTAGGTGGAGAAACGACATTAGTCCTTCTAGTTGATAACGTAGAGCAACGTTACCCTTTATCGACGGGGCAAATGTTGGTTATCCCCCAAGATGTTTGGCACCGTTTTGAATCACCAGAAGGTGTTAAAATTATGACAATAACACCGCAACCAACAGAGCATAGTATCGAGAAGCCAAACGGAACATACAAATAACGATAGGTCGGCTGAAGCCGTATTAAGTACCCATTAGCGCGAGCAGCCCGATTCGGTTAAGCAAAAATGCTGTCGTGAAAAGTGCCGTTGTGAAAGGTAGTAAGAAGATAAACCTTGGATTACTCTGCACATTTAAACTTTAAGCTATTGTTTTAGATTGTTTTTTAATTTCATGAGAAATCATATCGTTGTACAATAAAAATAACTAAATAAGAGGTGTTCTATGGATGGAAAATCATTAATCGTTATTTTAATAATGGTGTCAGCTTCAGCTTCAGCTTCTGCAGAAGTCTATAAGTGTGCAGATGGTAAGTATCAAGCAGACCCGTGCGACGACCAAAGCGAACTGTTAGATTTAAGTAATGTAGGCAGCGTGGTTGCACCATCGAGAGGTTACCCTGAAAGCCTAACTAACGAGACCATAGATGCAAGGCAGCTGGATAGTGCTGTTAATGCGCGTGATAAAAAAGCTGAAATCGCTCAATACTTACGTAAACAAAAAATTGAACGTGACATTAGAAACCTCGAAAAAGAAAGGAAAAAAGCGTTCAAAGATCGTGATGATAAAATCGATCAATTGCGTACCACTGGTAAGCGAGCTAACAATAATTTAGTGGCAGCAAAGTCTAGCGCAAGAAATGACCGCAGTTATGCAACAGGGCAGTACAGAAGTCGAATCAATTGATCGTCAAATATCTGCACTTAGGTCTGAATTAAAACAACTGTAAACCAAATAAACTAATCAATAACAGTGGCTGCCAATAGCGAGTCTCTCTTTACGCGAATTAAGTAACGCTACTGACGTGTATTATCAGCTTTATCACGTTTATGAATGCTATAAGACACCATAATTTGGGTTCCCCACTTTCATTTGCCCAATGCATTATGGTTCCCCTGGCCTCTAAAAACGTGTAAAAACGTCTTAAAATGTGTGAAAAACTCAAAAACGTGAGAGGTGTTAATTCAGTGAATACAACGTCAAAGCTAGCCATACCAACGTATACACTCTATCGCACCGTGATCTTTCCCTAAATCAGTAGACACTTGCTTCTCGATGATGGGTTAATGATATAATTAGCCATTACTTAGGGCAGCCCAGTTGTTTTAGCCTAATTTATGACTTTTTTACTGGCTCCTTGTGCAACAACGATTACCCAAAATGCAGCTAAAAAGGTGCATCAATACCGCAAACTATGAGTATAAAGAATTCAGTGAATACAACACCAAAGCTAGTCATACCAACAGATACGCTTGATCGCACCTTTTCCATAGCGCCGATGCTGGATTGGACTGACCGCCACTATCGTTACTTTGCACGCCTTATGTCGAGCAAAGCCTTGTTGTATACCGAGATGATCACCACGGGTGCTATATTACAAGGTAAGGGCGACTATTTAGCTTATAACGAGCAAGAGCATCCTGTAGCGTTACAGTTGGGTGGCTCTAACACTGTGGATTTAGCGGCGTGTGCCAAATTGGCTGCTGAGCGCGGTTATGATGAAGTGAACCTCAATGTAGGGTGTCCGTCTGATAGAGTGCAGAATGGTCGCTTTGGTGCGTGTTTAATGGCTGAACCTGCGTTAGTAGCGCAATGTGTTGATGCGATGAAGCTGGTAACCGATATTCCGATCACGGTAAAAACCCGTATTGGGATTGATGAGCAAGACAGTTATCAGTTTTTAACGGATTTTATTGAAACCGTGAGCGCTCAAGGTTGTAGTGCATTTACTATTCATGCGCGTAAAGCCTGGTTACAAGGGTTAAGCCCGAAAGAAAACCGTGAAATTCCGCCGCTAGATTATGATCGGGTTTACCAGTTAAAGCGTGATTATCCACACTTGAACATCAGCATTAACGGTGGCATTAAAACCCTTGAAGAATCTAAGCTGCATCTAACCCAGCTAGATGGAGTGATGGTGGGGCGTGAAGCTTATCAAAACCCCTATATATTGGCGCAAGTTGATCAGCAATTGTGTGGACTCGATACCGTGGTGATTACTCGTCAGCAAGTGATTGAGCAAATGTTGCCGTATATTGAGGCTCATTTAGCCCAAGGCGGTCGGTTAAACCACATTACTCGTCATATGATTGGTTTATTTCAAGGATTGCCGGGTTCACGTGGCTGGCGTCGTCATTTAAGTGAGAATGCTCATAAGCCTAATGCTGATATTGGGGTAGTGCTTAAAGCCGCTGAGTTTGTTGATGCCGAAGCATTGGCCAGTGACGAATCGACTTTGATATAACACTTTATATTAATAGGTTATATCGAGAAGTTATATCGCGAGGTATTTCAATAGAATACGTTGTCAAATAAACGCCCAGACGGTTATATTAACAATAGCCGTTAGCATATCAAAAGCGTCTTTTATTAGGCGCTTTTTGATTTTTTAACTCGCTTGTAAAATCAGCTCGAGAATCCATAAAGCCTGCTAGACAAAAGTGGCCAAGACAATTACCTATGATAAGACCTAGAAAGACTAGACCGTCACTGACTATTGTCAGTAACTATTGTCAGTAACTATTGTCACGAATCCAGTTACTAAACCTGTCACTCACGCAATCATTTTCTCAATTATTAACTCATCCATTATCTCAATCATTAACTCTGTCAGCGTAACCATCACATTCATCAACTATTAATCTCGCCGTTAATTTAACCTCTACTTCAGCCACTCATCTAAGCACTTACTTCGCTGTAGCTTTTCGGTGGGTGGTAATATTGGGCTATTTCTGACGACGTTTTAGTCTTGCTAAGATGCTTAATAAAAATCACTGGTCATTTTCACTAACTATATGGTTAATTTTACTACCTGTTGGTTTTTTGCTCACGACTTTAGTTCAGTTATATAAACTATAATTAATTTATTTGGTTTACAAATTAAGTGGTTAGAGTGGTTTTTGAAAGTTGGCACGCAGCTTGTAATACCTATTGTGTAATCAACTAGACGGGTGTTTAGTTGCCATTAACCAACACAAGAAAGGATGCCATTATGTCTACATTAACTTCAACCAACGTGATTCGCCGTAGTGTTCAACTATCAATTGCTGCAGCATTATTGGTTACCGCCAGTGTTTCGGCACAAGCAGATGAAATTTCAATCTCTAATACAGTCGCTGCGCTAGAACAGAATATGACGCAAGCGAGCCAAGAGATGATTTCAAATGTGAAGCAAGAGTTAATGCTGTCGTTGCAAACTCAAATTGCTGAACAAGTTTTTGAAATTAATTCAGCTTTAGAGTTTGCTAGCTTTGAACAACCACAAGTGAGTACCGCTGTAGCTGCTGAGAATAAGTAATGGATGGGGCGATGAATATAGGCTTGGTGCTGCCATTAATGTCGTTATTGTTATTGCCAGTTATCAGTTTTGTATTGTGTGCGATGTTAGTCAGCTGGCTGTTTTGGCCAAGCATTAATGACCAAGCTTAATCTTAACTCATTGCTTTTAGAATAAACCTTATTAAGTACGAGAGGATAATATGAACCGTTTAATCAATAGATTACAAGATGAAACTCGAATTGTATGTGGCGTATCTGCGAAGTTAGCAAAACAATATGGCTGGTCATTACTTTGGACTCGTATTGTGACAGTAGGATTAGTGCTAACCAATCCAAGTATTAGTTTACTTGCGTACTTTGTGATTGCAGTGGTGATGAGTCAAAAAACATCTCGATTTTAAGGCTTGCCCAGTAATGAGTAAGCGGGGGAAGTTTAATTACCCCGCAGATAGGTTATGCATTGATGTATGTGGTTATTTTTTTAAGAAAGCTTGGAAGCGTTGTTTTGCTTCGTCACTTTGTAAGCGTTCAGCAAACTCAACTAATTCTAATTTCATCTGAGCTTTAACTTCTGCCTGGTTATGACGTAAAAGCCGTTTTGATGCTTGCATAGATAATGGTGGCAGAGCTGCCAATTTTTTTGCTTGCGCTAGACTGAAGCTAATGAGCTCGTCTTGGGCAACCACGCGGTTAATAATGGTTAATTTTTCAGCCGTCTCTGCATCAAAGGCTTCGCCCAGTAAAATTAGTTCAGCCGCTTTTTGTTGGCCAACAATTAAGGGTAACAAGATGCTTGAGGCTGCTTCTGGTACTAGCGCTAAATTGACAAATGGCATTTGGAATTTAGCCTGATTGTCGGCGTACACTAAGTCGCAATGCAATAGTAGAGTTGTTCCTATTCCCACAGCCGCTCCGGTTACCGCTGCAACCACAGGCTTTTTAAGATCTAACAAACAAAACAAGAATTTAACGGTTGGATGATTGTCATCTAAGGCACCACTTTGCAGAAAATCGACGATATCATTGCCAGAGGTAAAACAGTTTTCGGTACCATGGAACAGAAAGGCACGAATATCATTGTCGGCTTCACCTTGGATCAGGTATTCTGTGAATTGCTGATACATTTCTAGATTAAAGGCATTGCGCTTTTCTGGACGATTAAAACTGATGATACGCACGCCTTGATCATCTCTTACCTGAATATGACTCATTCGTAGCTTCCTGTTGTGAACGCGAGTGGGATTACATGGAGTTTAAGACATTGAAAGCAATATTCAAACATCTGTTTAACTTTTTAGTGTTATCATCATTATCATTCGCCGCCACTGCTAACGTTGTCCTGGTCGATGGACATGTTAGAGCTATGCCTGCGAGTGTGCCTAATACCGCCGCTTATTTTACGTTAGAAAATCATAACAACAGCGATGTTAAGTTAGTTGAAGTGAAGACCAGTGCGGCAAAAGTAGCGCAGTTACATACAATTTTAGAAGAAGATGGCATGGTTAAAATGCGTCAAGTCGAAGGGTTTACTATACCGTCTCACGGTTCGTTAACACTTCAACCTACTGGCGACCATGTGATGTTGTTGTCGTTAACCGCGCCATTGGTTATTGATGATAAAGTGCCTTTAGAATTAATTTTTGAAGATGGTCAGCATCTTATGATTGAGCTTGCAGTGCTTAAACAGACCGCGGCTCAACATGATGAACATGTCGAGCATCATCACCATCATTAAGGAGCAATATTGATGCAAGTAACAAGGAATAAAATTTTAGCCGTTGTTGGTGTGCTGGGTTTAGTACTTTACTTTGTTAGCGTGTGGTGGAGCGTTGAGCCGGATCCCATTAAGCCGGTCTCGTCGCAAACCGATAACGGTAAGTTAATTGTGGGTTATGCCACAACGACTGCATTAATTGATACCATGGAAACCTTGCTGGATAAACCAGGTGGTTGGCTATCTAATGATATTATGCCTCCGTCGGTAATGATGGATAACATGCCTGCATTTGAATTTGGTGCATTAGAGCAAGTGCGTGATTTAGCACTGACTATGCGTAAAGAGTTTAGTCGTTCGCAGTCGCAGTCGACGGCGGACACTGATTTGTTAGCCGCTCATTCGAAGTTAAACATTGGTCATACTAGTTGGTTAGTGCCAAGTGCTGAAGGTGAGTATCGTGATGCGATCAAATTATTGAAACTTTACCGTGCTAAAATCAACGACGCTGATAACAATAATGCTCAGTTTTATGCTCGTGCAGATAATCTCAATGAATGGTTGAAAGAAGTTCAGAAACGCTTAGGCAGTATGTCGCAACACTTATCTGCCAGTGTGGGCCAAGAACGCTTAAATACTGATTTAGCAGGTGATAAGTCTGCGCGTCAATCTACACCGGGTTTATCGAGTAATGAAATTAAAACCAGCTGGTGGAAAATTGATGATGTATTTTATGAAAGCCGTGGTTCAGCCTGGGCATTATTGAATTTTATGCGGGCTATTGAAGTTGATTTTGCCGATGTGTTAGAAAAGAAAAATGCTGAGGTCAGTTTACGTCAAATTATTCGTGAACTTGAAGCTACTCAGCAAACAGTTTGGAGCCCTTTGGTTCTTAATGGAAATGGTTTTGGTTTAGTGGCTAATCACTCGTTGGTGATGGCTAATTATATTTCGCGTGCAAATGCCGCGGTAATTGATTTAACTAATTTACTCTCACAAGGATAATGATGAAAAAGACTCTTCTTGCCACAGCTGTAGTGGGCCTTTTAAGTGTGTCATCGGCTCATGCGGCAACTGTATTGGGTTTTAAAGTAGGCGCCGATTATTGGCAGGCAGACACCACAAATGCATTTAATGATGATAGTGGTGTTGCTCACAGCTTTAATGATGATTCTTCACAAGGTAGTGTGTGGATTGCTGTTGAGCATCCATTGCCGTTTGTGCCTAATGTTAAAATTCGTGAAAACCGTCTTGAGTCGAGCACGAGTCTTGCTAATGCCGACTTTAACTTTAACGGTCACAATTTTACTGGCGAAACCTCAGTGACGAATGACTTAAGTAATACTGACTTTGTATTGTATTACGAAATTCTCGATAACGACTTAGTGTCTGTTGATTTAGGTGCGGCATACAAGTTAATGAGTGGTTCATTACGTGTTGCTGATGCAGGTCACCCAGAAGAGGTGGATATCGATAGCGGTATCGTGATGGGATACGCCAGTGCACAAGTCGGCATGATTGGTTTAGGTTTGTTTGGCTTTGCTGATGTAATGATCGGTGTAGATGAATCTAATGTATATGACTACGGTGCAGGTTTAGGATGGCAGTTTGACGGATTAGCTGTCGATACTTCTATCCGTGTTGGTTACCGCGAGTTCAATTTTGATGTAAGCAACTTCTCTGGTGTTTCTCAGAATACTGACTTTAGTGGTGCATTTGCTGGTGTTGAATTAGTTTTCTAATTCGGTATCGAGCTTAACGATTATATAAGTAATTGTAATGCCTATAAAAAAACCGCCAATTGGCGGTTTTTTTGTGGGAGCTTATTTTTGTGTAAGCTTAGTGCTTAGTGCTTAGTGCTTAGTGACTAGTGACTAGTGCTTATTGAGCAATAAGTCCGCTGTTAATCGAGATAACATCATCTTCGTTCAACGTACCCGCAGCCTGTTTAAGCGCTAATATAGAGTTAATATAACCATAACGAGCTTCAGATAGTTGACGCTTTGAATCATATAAGTCGCGTGTACGGTTTAGCACATCAACAATTGTACGCGTACCCACTTCAAAACCAGCTTGGGTTGCTTTTAGCGCGCTTTCAGATGAAATAACTGATTGCTCATACGCTTTGATTGAACTGATAGACGCATTCACGTTGTTAAAGTTATTACGCACGTTTTTGGTAACGCTACGATGAGTTTGCTCTAATTTCTCGCTAGCTTCCACATATCGGAATTGCGCTTGCTTCACTTGAGAGGTGACTTTAAAGCCTTCAAAAATTGGAATGCTTAACGTGATACCAACATTGCTGTTGTCATAATCTGGACCAGGCGTTTGATCAACGCCTTTGTTGTAACCAGCATTGAAGTTCAATGAAGGCATATGGCCAGCTTTGTACAATTTAATGGTTTCATTGGCGATATCTTTAGCGATACGTTGAGTCATTAAATCGATACTATTGGTTTCGGCCATTTTTAACCAAGCAGCAGACGATGCTGGGGCAGGTGTAACGGCTGAAAAACGGTTAGTATCAAGAATATCAATTGATTTATGATCTATACCAGTAATTTCACGTAATGTTTCGTAGCTATTGTCTAGGGTATTTTGAGCCAAAATTTCTAATGCTGATGCTAAGTCATATTGTGCTTGAGCTTCATGTACATCAGTAATTGCGGTTAGGCCGACTGCAAAACGTTGCTTAGTTTGTTCAAGCTGACGTTCAATGGCGGCTTTTTCTGCACCTTGGAACTCGTAGTTATCTTTAGCCGTTAATACGTCAAAATACGCTTTAGTTACGCGAGTGATTAACGATTGTAATGACGATGCATAAGTTGAGTCGGCTTGAGATGCTGCCATTTCAGCAAGATCTAAACCAACCCATGCACTATGATCGTATATAACTTGAGTTAAGCTAACACCACCCGTTAAACCGTCGGTGTCTGCTAAAGGATCGTTCCACGCTTTGGCATAACCAACGTTTGCGCTGATGGTTGGTAATAACGGTGCACGGTTTTCTTGAATACTCTCGTATAACGCATCACGTTGTGCTTTGGCTTGTAAAACGATAGGGTCGCTAGTGAGTGCTTGCTGATATATTTGAAGTAAATCGTCAGCTTGTACTGCTGGTGCTGCAATAGCAAATGCTAATGCTGCGTATAATGAACCAATTTTGAATTTCATTTGCTGCCCTTTTTAGACAATTCCTCGGTAATTTGAGGTGTTGATTAACTTATAATTTGGTCATGCTCTTGGTTAAGTGAATGATTTATCATCATTTAATCTTAACTCGGCAATCAGTGTTAACTCACTTGCTTAATGAATATGCACAATAATTTACAGATGATAGCGTCGTTCAATGTCGACATTTCATTGTTGATTACATATTGCTCACAATATATCGATTATGTCATGTCGATTACTACATATTGTGCACTACTTAATAGTAGTGATTTTTTCATTTTCAAGTCAAATTTGAAGTGTAACAGATTTTATTTTAATTAGACCCGTTTTTGCTTTTTTCAAGCTCAAATGCTTAGTTCTTAATTATGTTAATTTAAACTGTTAAAATGACCCGTTAGTTTATGTTTTGATAGACAAGGATAAATATGTCTGAGCAATCGGTGTTAACAACCTTTGACGCAGAGTCAGGTTTTAGTTTGATATCTAAAAAAGTGTTGTATAAAGGTTTCTTCCAGTTGGACGAATACACCTTTAAGCATAAGTTGTTTAAAGGTGGCTGGAGTGGTGAGATTACCCGTGAGGTTTTTGAGCGCGGTAATGCGGTGGTTGTACTGCCTTATGACCCCGTTCGTGATGAAATTGTATTAATCGAACAAATTAGGGTACCTGCATTAGCAACTACTAAATCAATCTGGCTTCTTGAGTTAGTGGCAGGTATGATTGAGCCCGGCGAATTTCCAGAACAAGTTGCAGAGCGAGAATTGGCCGAAGAAGCTGGATTAAGTCTATTAGGTTTAACACGCATAAACAGTTACTTAGTCAGTCCTGGTGGCACTTCTGAGCGTTTTCATTTGTTTTGGGGGCAGGTTGATACGACCAAAGCTGGCGGAATACACGGACTTGAACATGAAAATGAAGATATTCGTGTGCATGTTGTTAGCCGTGAACAAGCCTATGAGTGGATTAATAATGGTCGCATTGACAATGCATCGACGGTATTAGGCATCCAATGGTTGATGCTAAACTACCAACAGATTCGTGACGCACTTTAGTTTATTGAACATGGTGATAAGCAAGATAGGAATGATTGAGTGGCAGAGTTTAACCAGCGAAACAAGCAAAAATATCAACCCAATATCAGTGCGTTTTTAGCGGTATGTGGTCGAAATTATGCACATATTTTAAAATGGTTACCCGATCAAATTACGGTCAATGTGCCTTGGCAGGTTGAAGGTGAGTTTGGCCAGTTGTCGATCAATCTTCTTGAGAATACTAAATATACTCAGTTAATCGAAATATCGCGCCCTATACCAAATGGACATTTTTTTAAATCTCCAAACGCAATTGTTCGTGTCTATCATGATGCTCAATTAGCAGAAGTGTTAACTAGCCAACAGATTTATCGCTTAAAGCCAGTGTATGATTACCCGAATATACATATGCATCATAGCGATGAAAAATTTCAGGTGAATGCATTCCTTGAGGAGCTGTTGAAGATTGGGTCTCTGAGAGTGACTTGCCAATCGTAGCTTTTTTCTTCTTTTTACCATGTTAGGAATATTTTGTGCTTAAAGACGCAGTGCATTATTCTGTTGCTGAAAATGAGCCTGTGCGATTAGTACAAGTGACGGATCCGCATCTTTTTGCTGATCCCGAAGGTCAATTGCTTGGTGTTAATACGGCACAAAGTCTTCAAGCCGTGTTGAATACATTTATTGCAACCCAATATCCCGCCAATATTTTATTGGCTACGGGAGATATTAGCCAAGATTATTCACCTGAGTCTTATCAGCACTTTGTGCAGAAGATTGAGATGTTAGATCTGCCTTGTCATTACTTACCCGGAAACCACGATGATCCTCGCTTAATGAGTCTGCGTATGCAGGGTGAAAAAGTGTTTGGTCAACAACGGATAATTATTGGTAACTGGCTAATATTAATGCTTGATTCAACTGTTCGTGGTAAGCCTGGTGGCTATATGGGCGAACAGCAGTTTGCATTGATCGAGGCTTCAATTAAGGCGACACCAGATAAACATGTGTTATTAGTGATGCACCATAATCCTATTTTAATGCAGTGCGCTTGGTTAGATCAGCATTGCATGATGAATGGCGAAGACTTTTTGCAACGAACAAGTCGCTACCCGCAAGTGAAAGGCGTTCTTTGGGGGCACGTACACCAACAAGTCGATAATATTCATCGTGGACCGCATGGTCCTATTCCACTAATGGCGACACCATCGACGTGTATTCAGTTTAAACCATTATCCTCCTATTTCGCCTTAGATCATCGTCAACCGGGTTATCGTTTGCTGGAGTTGGCAGGCGATGGTAGCATTCGTACTAATGTGTATCGCGTGCCTGGAAATCGATTTGCACCCGATAATGAGGCCAGCGGATACTAGTTTAGTGCGTCATCTTATGTTACTAAGGGACGTTAAGTATTGATTAACCGTCTCGCGAGGGAATATGCTGCTTTATATACATGGTTTTAATAGTTCTCCTCAGTCGGATAAGGCCGTTCAAACCGCACACTATATTCAGCAACATTATCCACAAGTCGACTTTCACCAACCACAATTACCTTCATCACCCTCTGCTGCTATGGCTTTATTGTGCAACATCGCTGAGCAAGCGAAACGGCAAGGGCAGATATTGCGCTTTATTGGCTCGTCGTTAGGTGGTTATTTTGCCAGTTATTTAACCGAAACGTATGGTGGCAGAGCTGTTTTGATTAATCCGGCGGTAAAACCGTTCGAATTATTTGAAGAGTTTATCGGGCCTCAATATAATCCTTATACCAATGAGCATTATCAAGTGTTGCCGCAGCATCAAGATGATGTCGCCCTGTATAATACTCACGTGATCCGGCACCCGGATCGTTTTCTGGTGCTGTTGCAAACTGGTGACGAAGTGTTAGATTATCGACAAGCATTACATAAGTACCATAGCTGTGAATTACATTTAGAGCCTAATGGCGATCACAGTTTTGTCGGCTATGAACAACAATTAGACAAAATATGTAAATTTATTCAGTTGTAACTTTCTACCGTTACAAACAACGATCAATTTGAGCTAACTTTGGCTCTATTTAACTCCAAATGTGTGGATTATGAGCAACCAATATACTTCTGACGCTATTGAGGTCCTTAATGGACTTGACCCGGTAAAACGCCGTCCAGGTATGTATACCGACACCTCTAGACCAAATCATCTTGGGCAAGAAGTCATTGATAACAGTGTTGATGAAGCTCTGGCAGGACATGCGACTAAAATTGAAGTTGTACTCCATACTGATAATTCCCTTGAAGTGACCGATGATGGCCGCGGTATGCCGGTGGATATTCACGCTGAAGAAGGCATTCCTGGGGTTGAACTGATCCTAACTAAATTGCACGCTGGCGGTAAGTTTTCCAATAAAAACTACCAATTTTCGGGCGGTTTACACGGGGTTGGTATTTCTGTTGTTAACGCCTTATCCACCCGAGTTGAAATCAGCGTTCGCCGTGATGCACAAATATACGAAATGGCCTTTGAGAATGGTTTTAAGGTCGAAGAGTTGGTGGTGACGGGTACTTGTGGACGTCGCAATACCGGGACCCGAGTGCATTTTTGGCCCGATGTAAGTTATTTTGATTCACCTAATTTCTCGGTCAGTAAATTAATTTATATTCTGCGAGCTAAAGCGGTATTGTGCCCTGGTTTGCGGATTAAATTCACCAATAAACAAAATGGTGATGTGCATGAATGGTTTTATGAAAGTGGCTTAACTGATTACCTCAAAGAAGCGATAAAAGACTCGGTTTTATTACCTGAAGAGCCTTTTGTCGGCAGCTTTAAAGGCAAATTAGAAGCTGCTGAGTGGGCTATTACATGGTTACCAGAAGGTGGCGAAAGTTTAAGTGAAAGCTACGTTAACTTAATTCCGACACCATTAGGTGGTACTCATGTGAATGGGTTTAGACAAGGTTTGCTTGAGTCTATGCGTGAGTTTTGTGAATTTCGCAATCTTGTTCCTCGGGGAATTAAGTTGTCGCCCGAAGACATTTGGGACCGTGCGGCGTTTATTTTATCGATAAAAATGCAAGACCCACAATTTGCTGGGCAAACCAAAGAAAAATTATCGAGCCGTCAAAGCTCTGCATTTGTTTCTGGTATTGCTCGTGATGCCTTTTCGTTGTGGTTAAATTCTAATACTGAGTTAGCAGAGCAGTTGGCAGAATTGTGTATTGGCAATGCATTGCGGCGCTTAAAGGCAGCCAAAAAAGTCGCGCGTAAAAAAGTCACTTCTGGACCTGCGTTACCGGGCAAGTTAACCGATTGTAGCGGCCAAGACCCAATGCGAGGAGAGTTGTTTTTAGTAGAGGGTGATTCTGCTGGTGGTAGCGCCAAACAAGCACGAGACCGCGAGTTTCAAGCGATTATGCCGCTAAGAGGTAAGATTTTAAATACCTGGGAAGTTGATTCCGGACAAGTGTTAGCGTCGCAAGAGGTACATAATATTTCGATTGCGATTGGTTGCGATCCTGACAGTGATGATATTTCAGAATTACGTTATGGTAAAATTTGTATCTTAGCCGATGCGGATTCTGATGGGCTGCATATTGCGACATTGTTGTGTGCGTTGTTTTTAAAGCATTATCGTGTATTAGTTAACAATGGTCATGTGTATATTGCAATGCCACCGTTATTTCGTATTGATATCGGTAAAGAGGTTTTTTACGCTTTGGATGAAGCGGAAAAAACCGGTATTTTAGACCGTATAGCGGCAGAAAATAAAAAAGGTAAAGTGCAAGTGACTCGTTTTAAAGGTCTGGGTGAAATGAACCCGTTGCAGCTACGTGAAACCACTATGGATCCCAATACTAGACGCTTAGTGCAATTAACCATTGATGATGCCGATGAGACCGTGGCATTAATGGATATGTTACTTGCCAAAAAGCGTGCACCGGATCGTAAAAGTTGGTTAGAAACCAAAGGTGACCTAGCGTTACTTTAGCCGTGTTTCTTAGTGCCAATAATAATGTATAACATAAGGCAAAAGATAATTAGCATGCAATATATTAGATTACGATCTTACGTAAATTTGGGCGGTAAATTCGCCTTCATGGGGGTTATGTTTTTAGCCCTGACGCCTATTTTAGCCTCTGCTGCGCAATCGGTGATGATTACCGTTACCAAAGGTTTTGGATTAAGTTTATATGCTTCCGATTTAGGTGATATTAAGCAATTAACTGTAGGCGATGAGGGCACTCTTTTTGTAGGCTCTCAAAAAAGTGGCACTGTTTATGCGCTAGTTGATAGCGATCAAAATGGCCAAGTTGATAAACGTTATCTTATTGCCAGAGGCCTCGATTATCCTGAAGCGTTAGCCTTTCATGATGGTTCATTATACGTCACTGAAGACGATCGCATTATCCGTTTTGAAGAGATTGAGTCTCGCTTGCGTCGCCCTAGCCGTGCGCGTGAAGTGTATTCAAATTTACCAAGCTTAGACAAAAAGTATTCGCGTTCGATGCATTTTGGACCCGACGGACGTTTATACATTGCCATCGGATCGCCTTGTAATGTGTGCGAGGCTGCTTCGCCATTTGGCAGTATATTAGCGATTAATGTCGATACCGGTGCCAGTGAGCAAGTAGCTTCTGGGCTTCGCAGTGTTATTGGCTTTGATTGGTCACCCGATACTAACAAGTTGTGGTTTGCTGATTTAGGCCGAGATTGGATGGGCGATAATATTCCCGCTGATGAGATAAACCGTTTAGACGTTAAAGGCAGCCATTTTGGCTTTCCTTATTTGCACGGTAAAAATGTTATTGAACCCGCCTATGATAAACCGGAAAATTTAAACATCACCCTGCCCGAATTTGAATTACCAGCCCATGTTGCTGCAACGGGATTAAGCTTTTACCGAGGCGAGCAATTTCCTGAACGTTATCGCAAACAGATTTTTGTGGCTGAAAACGGTTCGTGGAACCGTTCAAGTAAAGTCGGTTATCAAATTGTGATGCTTGAAATGGAAGATAACAAAATTATGAAACGTGAAACCGTGGTGAGTTTTCTGGATGGAGAATTTCCGGTAGCACGTCCATTTGATGTGATTAATGCGCCTGATGGTGCAATGTACATTTCAGATGATCTAAAAGGTAATATTTACCGCTTGTTTTATAATGCACCCGAACAATCACAGGAAACGAATAATGAGTGATGCGATTGAATTAAGCCTTGATGGTGTAGAGCAAATGCCGCTGAGGCGCTTTACCGAAGGGGCTTATTTAAATTATTCCATGTACGTGATTATGGATCGCGCCCTACCGCACATTGGTGATGGTCTAAAACCTGTCCAACGCCGCATTATCTATGCAATGAGCGAATTAGGCTTATCAGCGCAATCTAAACACAAAAAATCAGCCCGTACTGTCGGCGACGTGTTAGGTAAATATCACCCGCACGGTGATAGTGCGTGTTACGAAGCTATGGTGTTAATGGCGCAACCATTTTCATATCGATATCCGCTGGTTGACGGCCAAGGTAACTGGGGTGCGCCAGATGACCCTAAGTCATTTGCTGCAATGCGTTATACCGAAGCTAGATTATCAAAGTTTTCTGAAGTGTTATTGTCGGAATTAGGGCAGGGTACCGTAGATTGGAGCCCTAACTTTGATGGCACCATGAAAGAGCCTGTAACCTTACCAGCACGATTACCGCATATATTATTGAATGGTATTACCGGTATCGCAGTGGGCATGGCAACGGATATTCCGCCGCATAACGTGCGTGAATTAGTAGGCGCCTGTATAGAGCTAATCGATAATCCTAAAGCTGATTTAGCCCGCCTAATGGAGTTTGTTCCTGGTCCTGATTATCCAACAGAAGCCGAAATTATTACTCCTAGAGCTGATATTGAGCGGATTTATGAAACTGGTAAAGGCTCAATCAGAGCGCGTGCAGTTTACAGTGAAGAGCAGGGCGAGATTGTCATTACGTCATTACCGCATCAAGCCAGTAGCGGTAAAATTTTAGAACAAATCGCCAATCAAATGCAGGCCAAAAAGCTGCCGATGGTGTCTGATTTACGTGATGAATCTGATCATGAAAACCCAGTGCGATTAGTGATTGTACCTCGTTCAAATCGCATTGATTGTGATCAGCTAATGACCCATTTATTTGCGACTACAGACCTTGAGAAAAGCTTTCGAGTTAACCTAAATGTGTTGGGACTGGACGGTCGTCCGAAAGTAAAAGGTCTGAAACAACTATTAACTGAGTGGTTGGAGTTCCGCCTTACAACGGTCACTCGCCGCTTGCAATATCGACTTGATAAAGTATTAGCCCGGTTACATATTTTAGAAGCGTTAATGATTGCGTTTTTAAACATTGATGAAGTGATCGAAATTATTCGTTATAACGACGAACCTAAAGCTGAGTTGATGGCACGCTTTAACTTGTCGGATAAACAAGCTGAATCAATTTTAGAGTTAAAATTACGTCATTTAGCCAAGCTTGAAGAATTTAAAATTAAAGGTGAGCAAGATGAGCTTGCGGCAGAACGTGACAAATTAGAGTTATTGTTAAGTTCAGAACGTCGCATGAAAACCTTAGTGAAAAAAGAATTAATCCAAGATGGTGAGACTTATGGTGATAATCGTCGCTCGCCAATTATTGAGCGTTTAGATGCCAAAGCGCTGACTGAGCAAGAGTTAACGCCAACTGAGTCTGTCACAGTTGTATTGTCTGATAAAGGCTGGGTACGTTGTGCTAAAGGCCATGATGTCGATGTAGAAGGCTTATCGTATAAGTCTGGTGACAGTTATCTTTGTAGCGTGATGGGCAAGAGTAACCAAGCTGCGGTGTTTATAGATTCGACTGGACGTGCATTTGCCACAGACAGTCATACGTTGCCTTCGGCGCGCAGCCAAGGCGAGCCAATTACCACACGCTTTAATATGGCTCCTGGCGCGACGATGCAACATGTACTCATGGGCGAAGATGAACAGTTCTTCTTGTTGGCAACCGATGCTGGTTATGGCTTTATTTGTGCTTACCCAGATTTGGTTAGCCGCAATAAAGCCGGTAAGGCACTACTCAGTCTGCCAACCAATGCGTTAGCTATGCAGCCAAAGTTAATCAATAAAACGGCAGAGCAATCGTTGTTAGCCATTACCTCTGAAGGCCGAATGTTGATGTTTAGTTTAGATGCCTTGCCACAGTTATCAAAAGGTAAAGGCAATAAGATTATTGGTATTCCAACCGATCGCGCTAAAAATCGTGAAGAGTTACTTTTGCACTTAAATGTAGTGCCGCATAATACCGCGGTAACCTTGTGGGCCGGTAAGCGCAAGCTAACCTTGAAACCAAGCGATTTAGAGCACTATCGTGGTGAGCGAGGTCGACGTGGTGCTAAGTTACCAAGAGGATTACAACGCGTAGACAGTGTTGATGTCGAAATGGGACCATTGGCAGAAGACGGCTTGCAAGACGATAATCTGGATATAAACGAGTAAGAATGCTGGATTGTAGAATAAAAAAATGCTGCTCATATGTCATATGAGCAGCATTTTTTTATGGAAGCAGAGTCGACTTATATATTAATGCGACTAGGCAACTTCATAGAAATTAGGTTCGTACTCAAGCTGTGTTTGAATTATTTGACTAGCCATGCGGGCACATTTGCCGCATTGGTCTGCAACGCCAAGACGTTTCTTTACATCAGCTAACGAACTGTCACCTAAGCTAACAGCTGCTTTGATTTGAGTGTCGGTAATCGCATGACAAAGACAAACGAACATAGGGAAAGCCTCTTCATTCAAAAAAATGGTCTGAGCTAGAAAGTAATCCAATTCTAAATGAAAACAGTTATCATTGGCAATAACTATTTTGCTTATGTAGCGATCATTTTTAATACAGTTTGATCTGGCTCACCTTTTTCCGATAAACCAGCACCACGATATTAGTCCCGGCATAAACCAGTTGTTAATTAACGTATTGATATAAATTAATTTAGTTCGATGAGTGAAGAGAACTGTGAAAGTGGTTAATGTTAGATGCTAGCTGGATTAGATTAAGTACATGCTTGATGTTATACACCAAAGTGATCAAAATCTCCGCAAGCCTTCCCTGTTAATCCTAAATTGATTGCAGCTTTAGTAACCTTGTTTAACGTCGACCACATATTGTAATGGTTTAGATTGTTGCCATAGTTGATAGTTGTGGCTGAAAATTTGTGTTACTTGTTCAGGGAAGCTTGGTGCAGCGATATGCGGTGTGATAGTGACGTTATGGTAATGCCATAGTGGATGTTCAGCAGGTAAGGGCTCTTGTTCGAATACATCTAATATGGCTTGACGTTGTGGTTGTAAGGTTAATTCAGCTTGTAACGCATCTAATTCAATGGCGTTACCTCGGCCAATATTAAATAACATGGCATCTGCTTTTAATAACGACAGATTAGCCGCATTTAATATGTGCTTGGTTTGAGGTGTATTGGGCAATACGCTAACAATCACATCTGCTAGAGGCAAATAGTCGGCTAATTTATCAATGGTGTCGATGTTATCAAAGCCACTAACAGGAGCACCTTTTCGATTAAGCCCGCTGACAGTCATACCAAAATGATGGGCTGTTTTTGTAAGGTGCTGTGCGATAGAGCCGGTGCCTAATATTAATAGTTTGACTCCTTGCAAAGTACCATAACTACTCGGTAACCAACGCTGCTGTTGTTGCTGTTGAGTGTACGCATTATGGTGGCGATAATGGCTTAGCAGGTAACCAAAAACATATTCGCTCATAAGTGGACCAAACACACCGCGAATATTAGTCAGTAAATAATCATGTGGTAACGACATATGCATTAATGCATCGACACCGGCAAAGGTAGATTGTAACCATTTGGGCGACGGTACATGCGGCAATAATGAAGCGGCTAGATGAGGTTCTGCTAACCAAATATCGGTATCGCTAATATTGCCGCCAGTATAATGGCCTGAATCATCAACCATCAGATCGTCAACAATTTCGAGGTTCGGCAGGCAAAGTTTTGTTAATAGTTGCCTATATTGATCGTTTTCTCTGGTGAGTAATAACAGTTTATGTGCCACATTAACCTCATTGTCGAACGTGGGATAACTAGATTATTCAAACCAAGCGCTATAATCGGTTGTTATCGGCATCATTGCAGCAGCGAGGGCTTTATCTGGGTAATTACTGAATATACCGTCCACGCCCATCGCTTTTAACGCTTGAATATCTTGTGGGTTATCAACCGTATAAACAAACACTTTGCCGCCTCGCTGGTGGGCATCATCAACAATGGCTTGATTAATAAAACCAACATCAAGGTTGATTGAATAGGCATTAAGTGTGGTCATTATTGTAGCTAGATCGAGCGGAATGCCTGCTAATAATGGTGCGATCACCGCGTGCGGAAAAGACTGTTTTATCTGCGCCAAATAAGGATGGTTAAAGGATGATATTAACAGTTGTTCTGGGGTGAAACTAAGTTGCTCTAAGGCTTGAGGATATAAGGCAATAAACGGTTGTACGCAGCCAATGCCTTTTAATTCGATGTTAATAGTACACGAGCCTTTGCCGCTAACACTGACTCGTTCGAGTACTTGCCACAATGTGGGGATTGCTTGTCCGCCAACCGTAAATTGAGCCAATGCTGCCTTGGTGGTTAAATGGATTAGCCCTGTTCCGGTTGATTTACCTTCTAAGCGGCGATCATGAAACACCACTAATTCACCTTCAACGCAATGCACATCCAGTTCAATGGCATTAACACCCAAGTCGAGCGCTTTGTCCATCGCGGCTAAGGTGTTTTCAGGAGCATAACCGCTGGCGCCGCGGTGAGCAAAAACGAGCATAGGTGTCCTTAATCAATACTTAGCTTAGCCCTTGTATAATCCTGTGGATTCTTTAGGCGCATGATTAATATGAACTTCCATCTGAGGGTAGGCAAGTTCAACATTATTGTCTTTCAATTTTTTACTAATACGCTTATGTAAATTATGGCGTAGTGGCCAACGATCAGACATGTCTTTAGCATACGAACGTACTTCATAATCTTGTGTGTGTTGACCAAAACCAGCAAACCACACTTCGGGTTCTGGGCTAGTTAATGATAAATCACATTCGCGCACCGCTTGATGCAATAACATTTCTACTTTGGTTGGATCTGAATCACGAGACACCGATACCGTGACGATAACGCGGGTAATTGGATCTGATAAAGACCAGTTGACCAATTGCTCGGTAATAAAGGCTTTGTTAGGCACGATAATTTCTTTACGGTCCCAATCGACAATTGTGGTTGCTCGAATCTGGATTTTACTGACAGTACCAGTGAGATCTCTAATGGTGACGGTATCGCCAATACGGATCGGTTTTTCAAATAGAATGATAATACCGGAAATAAAGTTGGCAAAAATTTCCTGGAGGCCAAAACCTAAGCCCACTGATAATGCGGCAACTAACCACTGTAATTTTGACCATTCCATGCCCAAGGTTGAAAAACCGAACAACGTGCCAAAAAATACCACAAGGTAGCTACTTACCGTGGTAATCGCAAAACCTGTGCCTGGTGATAAATCGAGTCTTTGTAAGAGCATTAATTCAAGTAAACCGGGTAGATTCTTCGCAATAACGACTGAGAACCCGACTAACATGATGCCAAATAAAATCGACTTTAATGTAATGGGCACTTGTTGCTCAATACCATTTACATTGCTATTGGTGGTCCATAAGGTAATGCCATCTAAAAATGAGAATACCGCGGTATGCGTTTGCGCCAAAATGCCTAATAAGCTGGCAAAAAAAGCTAAGATTAGGATCGATCTTACTAAGCCTAACGATTGGCTAGAGATGGTTTCTAAATCAACGACGGGTTCTTCGTAGGTTTCTATCGGCTCATTATTCATTTCGCCTCTTTCACGCTGTGCAAGACGCTCTGCACGTTTAGCTTTGGCACGGTCAAAGGCAATTAAGCGACGCTCGATTAACATCCAACGCTTAATGAGCTGATAGGTGAGTAAGAAACCTAAGCCTAACAGTACCGATATTTGTAGCTGTAATAGCAGCTGGAAAGCCGTGAAGTAGTAACCTATTCCCGCTAAGATAGCGCTAAAAATTGGCGTGACAACTAGAAGTGCCCATACCGCTTTTTGAATCAACTCCATGTTAGTGGCGTTAGGCTTATTTTTACGATATTGGCCAATAAGTAACATGATATCTTTATACAACAGGCATAACACAATACAGAAAACGATAAATGCCCCGCGGCCAAGGCTGTTGCGTACTAATGAAGTATCTAGTGCTTCGGTGAAACCCATTAAGCCGATTAATGGTGCCGATACCATGACAAATGAAGCCATGGTTTGTTGTGCTTGTTTAACAATTTTTTTGGGCCGTCTGAAGTGGCTAATCAAAATGCCTTTATCAACGGTTAATAAGTAAAAGAATTGATAAATGAGATAACAGACACCAATGGCTAAGATGCCCACTCCGACGGCATACACCATGTTTTGTTCTGATCGCGAGAATATAAACCCAGCCATGATCACCGGTAAGGGTTTTATTAGGGCATACACTAGGCTGATGATTAAGGTTTTGATGGTGTATTTAAATTTATCTTGAGTCACATTACCGACAAAGATGGCGTAGCGCCCAATCGCTTTATTGAACTTAGGTGTCAGCATGTCTTGTGCCATTAAACAGCACAATAATAAAATTCCCCACCAAGCCCAATAATTACTTTGTTCGGACCACGCTTGTTGTAATGACTGCCACTGACTCGGTTGCAGCAACCAAACGCTACTGTGGCTTAAATCAATTAGCCATAACGCGCCAATGCTAGGGGCGTTAGGTACCCAAAACAAATGCTCATTAAGAGTGTTTTTTAATGTGTTATGCAGTTGATTTAACTGTTCATACCCAATGCGCAATTTTGCAAATTCAGCTAAATATCGATCATAGCTTTGCAGTAGCTGCTCTATCAATACTTGCTGTGATTGCAATAATTTGATTTGGGTTTCATTAAACATTTCGCTGTCATCGAGTTGCTGACTATTTAACGCTTGTTGTTGTTCTAATTGGTAGCGCTCTAGCCGTGTGTCAGCTAATTCAGTTTGCAATTTGTCGAGATTGGGCGGTTTCGGCAATGATTGCAGCATTTGTAAAAAACGATCGCCAAATGCAGAATTAGTTTTAACCCAGGTAATTTGCTCAAGCACGTTTGATAGCTGTGCATTTTGCGATTGATAGCGTTTTTCAATGCGTTGCTGTTTCTCTATCGCAGATTTTATATTGCTAGTAAGTTTTTGTAATTGTTCTGCATAGTGTTGATTTAATTTGCTTAAATCTTGAGACAATGGGTCGGCTAGCTCTTGGGCATCAATTAAGTTGTTGGCTATGGTGTCTGCAGTTTGCTGCTGACGATACTCAATATTATGTTTGTTGATAAGCTCGATAAAGGTTTCTTGTTGGCTTAACGATAAGCGATTGAGCTGTTGTTGTAGTTGGGTGATCTCTAATTGCTTAGGGTTAGCTAAACGTTCCGATTCTAAGGTCGCAATATGCTGCGTTAGCAGTTCTGCTTGAAGTTTGTTACGTTGACCTAACGGAGTTTCAATCGGGACTTGGAGGGTTTTATTATGTTGAGTTAAGGCATTTTGTGCCTGAACGATTAAGTCTGGTAATAATGTCTGACGTTGTGAAATTAGGCGCAACTTATCATTAAGGCTCGACTCAGTCTCTTTTAATTCCGATAAGTGAAAGTAGGCCATTGAAGCTTGCTGATCAAGGTCTATATCCGCATCTAGACTCAATGCTATTTGCGCTTCACGTAGCTGCCCTGTAAGTGATAGTTTGGTTTCGTTGTTAGATTGTTCAATATTGGTATAGGTTTGTTGTTCTATTTGCAGCTTTTCAATGCTGCTTTGCAGTTCTGCAATTTGAGATGTGATATCAAGCGGCTGATTTTCGGCTTGGCTATTGAGCCCCAAACGCTTATCTAGGGTTAGGGGAGTATTGGCGAATACAGAAACCGACAGTGTATTAACTATAAGGAAACACAGGAATAAACACGCTAAACGTAACATAATACTTTGCTCAGGTTGGAGTAAGGCCATGGTAGCAAATTTGCGTGATTATGCTCTACTTTTTTGATGACTTTGTTGGGTTTCAAATAAAGCCGTTGCCACAATAATGGTTCCGCCGATAAGGGTTGGTGTTGTGAGTTGTTCGTCTAAAACCAATAATGCGAGCACTGCACCATAAAACGGTTGTAAACACGACACTAACCCCACTGTTTTAGCGCTTAAAAAACGCAGTGCTGTAGTAAATAATGCATGAGGTAAGGCGGTGAACACTATGCCAAGTAACAGAATCAATCCCCAAGTGGTTTGGCTAATGTGCTGGGCAGCGACATCTTGCCAAGGACTCAATAGAATTAACGTTATCAGTGTCTGATAAAACATAGCATGCGGACCGCTATATTGCGAAAACACTCGTTTATGAAGCAAATTTCTGCAGGTAAATAAAACTGCTGAAATAACGCCAACGATAATGCCTAAGGTGGTGTCGTTATTCAGATTTGCCTCAGGGATCAGCATTATTACGCCTGCTAATACCGCGATACCGGATATTACATCGACAAGTTTGAGCTGCGTTTTATTGATTAATGGTTCGATTAATACCGTCATGACGGGATAAGTAAAAAATGCAATCATGCCAATGGCGACAGATGACAACTGCATAGCTGCAAAATAGGTTACCCAATGCAGACACACTAAAGTGCCTAGCGCTAAGGCCGCCCAATAATCTTGTTGGCGTTGTAATCTAAGTGGGCGTTTGGTCGCTTTAATCATTGCAGCGAGTACTATTGCGGCGATGATACAGCGCAAAAAGGTAATGTTAAGTGCGCTAAGGGGAATGAGTTTAGAAAATAAAGCCGTACCACCAAAGAGCAGTACGGCTATATGTAACTCAACTAAGCCAGAGTGTGGTTTAGTTGTTGTCATGTTGGTTACTGCTGTGTGAGTTTAGCGAACGGCTGACCCATACGAGTTGTTGCACCTGGTTCAACACCATCTGCAAATGTTTCAATAGCATCTTGGGCAAATAACATCACCACAGTACTGCCTAGTTTAAAGCGGCCCATTTCAGCGCCTTTTTCTAAGGTGACCGCTTCTGGACCCGTGGTTGGATAGTCCCAGCTAAATACTTGCTTACCGCCTGGCGGTGTTACCGTGCCAGACCATATGGTTTCAATACTGGCAACAATGGTTGCACCAACTAGTACCATTGCTAGTGGACCTACTTCGGTTTCAAATATAGCTACAACACGTTCATTACGGGCAAACAGTCCTGGCACGTTTTGAGCGGTAAGTGGATTAACCGAGAATAAATCACCTGGCACGTAAGTCATTTTTGATAATGTACCTGTAATAGGCATATGCAGGCGATGGTAATCTTTTGGGGCCAAATAAATGGTGGCAAAATCTCCACCATCAAAGCGTGCAGCATCGGCCTTATTACCACCTAACAATGCTTCAGAGGTATAAGTGTGGCCTTTAGCCTGGAAAATATTGCCCGCTTCAATGGGTCCACATTGGCTTACCGCACCGTCAACAGGGTGCGCCATCATATTACTTTCTGTGCAGATAGGTCTGAGTTCAGGCTTTAATGCACGGGTAAAAAATGCATTAAACGTTTTATAGGCTTCGGGCTCAGGTTGCTGTGCTTCAGACATATCAATTTTGTATTGTTTGATAAACCATTTAATTCCTGCCGTGGTGATAGCGCCTGCTTCCGCAGCAGCAAACTTACCCACTAAACGCGACAGAAAATGTTTTGGTAGCATGTATTGCAAAGCAATTTTAATTGAGTCCAATGTATTTTCCTTTTCTCTAATCTGGTTGAACCATAAAATATTATTCTATTGAGTATTATTCATCAATAGCACGAAAATGTCGTGCATGACGTTGCTCGTCTAAACTGGCAATAATACGTTGGTAATTACTAAAGCGGTCTTGAGTTATCTTTCCATCAGCTAAAGCCTGCTGTAAAGCACAACCTGGGTCGTCGCCATGTTTACAATCACGGAACTTACACGATCCTAAAAAGTCTCTAAACTCAACAAAACACCAGCCCACTCTGATGGCATCCAAATGCCACAAGGCAAATTCGCGAACACCAGGTGAGTCGATTAAATCACCGCCGCTGACAAAGTGCAGTAATTTGGCCGTGGTTGTAGTGTGCTGCCCTAAACCTGAGTTGCCAGACACATCTCCGATCAACAGTTCAGCATCAGGCATTAATGCATTGATTAAAGAAGACTTGCCAACACCAGACTGACCAGCAAAAACACTGACGCTGTTATTGAGTAATTCTTTAAGGTCTTCAACGCCTTCACCGGTGTGACTACTGACGCGGAAAACCTGATAACCAATATTTTGGTAACGCGTTAATGCCGTTTCGATTTCATCACGATTAGTGTCATCCAATAAATCAATTTTATTGAGAATGATGATCGGTGTGATATCTGTATCTTCTGAAGCCACTAAGTATCGGTCAATAATTTGAGTGGTAAAGCTGGGTAATACCGATGACACAATTAAGATTTGATCGATGTTGGCGGCAATAATTTTTACGCCATCGTATAAATCTGGTCGAGTTAAAGAAGATTTTCGAGGGTGAACGGCGATAACAATACCACCGATACTGGAGCCAGATTGGACTTCTGTCGCTAATCGGACCACCACTTTATCACCAGTAACTAAACTGGTCACTGCGCGGCGAATATTACATCGCGATACAGTACCGTCAGCTGTTTCGATGTCGGCATGCTGACCAAAGCGCGAAATAACCACTCCAGCTTGCTCAGGGCCTAAGAGGTTATCCTGTAACTCAGCTTGTTGAGTGTCATCGTCACCGCGCTTTAATCGCTTGGTTTGATTCGCTCGCATTCGGCGTAATTGGCCTTGGCTTAGGGGTTTCTTTTTACTCACTGGCTTATCTTCATTAAATAGGTGTTTTTTTGTGTGTCAAAAAAACAGTATGATACACACTCTTTTATAAAAATGCCTGAATTTAGGCGACAGATAACATAAGGCGGCATAAATGGCTGTTGATGCGAATAATCTAATTTGGGTTGATTTGGAAATGACAGGCTTAGAACCAGATGTCGATCGAGTCATTGAAATTGCAACTTTAGTGACCGACCAAGAACTCAACATCATTGCTCAAGGCCCTGTTCTAGCCATTTATCAGACCGATGAAGTACTAGCAGGCATGGATGATTGGAACCAAAAACATCACGGAGAGTCTGGATTAGTTGACCGTGTGCGTGCCAGTAAATGTTCTGAACAAGATGCGATAACACAAACGATTGATTTTTTAGCTCAGTACGTGCCTAAAGGCGCATCGCCAATGTGCGGTAATAGTATTGGTCAAGATCGTCGCTTCTTGAATAAGTACATGTTGGAACTTGAAGAGTTCTTTCATTATCGCAACATTGATGTCAGCACAGTTAAAGAATTGGTTCGTCGTTGGAGTCCTGAAACAATGAATGGCTTCAGCAAGAAAAATACTCACCAAGCATTAGAAGATATTAAGGAATCTATTGCTGAAATGCAGTTTTATCGCAAAGAAGTATTTAAAATTTAACCAATCGAACAATTTTTTTTAAAAAGGGGGTTGCAGCATAGTAAAATTTACCTATAATGCGGCCTCAACTTTCTACAGAGCGCCAAACTCTGAGTCATAGAAAGTTGTAATGAAATTTGAAAGTACGCGACATTAGTTCAGTTGGCATAGGTTGAAAGACGATACCTTGTTGATTGTAACAATGAAGCAAACAGTACGCGACATTAGCTCAGTTGGTAGAGCGATACCTTGCCAAGGTATAGGTCATCAGTTCGAACCTGATATGTCGCTCCAA